>DQHT01000032.1 GCA_003531115.1 Bacteroidota bacterium
ATGTACAGGTAACGGTAGACAGCAGCGCGGTTAACATCAATCAGCTGGGCCTCTATCCGATGATCTATACAGCAACAGACGCATCAGGTAATGTAACGGTAGCGACCAGAATGGTGAGTGTTGAAGACAACACCGCACCGATGCTCACGCTTATCGGAAGCGATACGGTTATTGTGGATGTTTATGACAGCTACAACGAGCAGGGTGTTCAGGTTCAGGATAACTTCTGTACCGGACTAACCTGGACAGTAGACCAACAGCCAAACACCTCGGTATTGGGCGATTATTTGCTGACCTATACCAGCACGGATTGTAACGGAAATACGTCAATAGCCACAACCCGATTGGTACGTGTTGTTGACAGAGAGGCTCCGGTACTGACCCTGAATGGATTTGCAGCGAACACGATGTACCGTTGGGATACTTACAATGATCCGGGTGTAACGATCGATGACAACTACTACAGTGATGCGGTGCTTCAGGATAGTGTGACGATCACGGGCAACTTTGATCCAAACTGGGTAGGATTCTACAGCATCTGTTATTCCGTTACTGATCCATCAGGGAATAAATCCGCTTCAGTATGCAGAAATATCCGTGTATTGGAAAGCATTACCTCCCTTGATGAAAAGGAATCGAACAGATACAGCATCTATCCGAACCCATCTGACGGGGCATTTACCTTGTCCTTTGGCGAAGTGTTGAGCCAAAAGGCAGCCATCAAAGTATATGATATGGCTGGTAAGCTGGTTGTTGAAATGGAAGCCGCTCCGGGTACTTTGGAACGACCAATTCAATTGGATCTGGCTAAAGGAGTTTACCGAGTAGCGGTAAGCAGCGACAATTACCACCAGGTTTTAAGCATACAGCTGACACCTTAATCAGAAAATAAACCCCTAAAAAGCGGGCATCCAGAAATTGGTGCCCGCTTTTTTTCTGCCTGAAATTCCTTATTTTGGCAGTTCAATATGAACAAAAGAATGAAAAAAATAATCTGGATTATCGGACTGGGCGTTGTCTTGCCCTTATCAGCCTGGAAAAGTCTGGCACCGAACAAAGCACTGGTTGACCTGGAGTGTTATGAAGAAAAAGGAAAGACCTATTACCGTGGGGTATGGATGAAAGGAACAGGCGGACAAACCTTAAAAAGTTATGCGAATGTCGAAGAGTTTGAAACTGACGCTGCGAGTATGATCGCATCTGGAAACGCATTACGTGATATTGCGATAAAAGAAACGTCCGATGGACCGCAGGTAGTGGCTGTTTATGATAAAACAGGAGAAAGTACCGAACTGAAACGGATCGGTTCCTGGGAAGATTTTGAAGCCGACTGGAAAGAACAGCAAAAAGCCGGAATGCAGATCATCGACTTCGACTTTTACAGCTATTTGGGCGAGGATGTCTATTATGGTATCTATAGGAAAATGGATAAAAAATCAGAATACTTTATCCATGCCAACTGGACAGAAATGGCCAAACATATTGCCGAAAAAGGAGCGAAAAAGTATGAATTAAAAGATGTGGATCGTGCCATGATCAACGGTTCCTGGCATTATGTGGCCTTCTTTAATGAGGGTGAAAAGGCGTTGGAATACAAAGCCTTTAAGGTAACCAGCAACGAAGCTGTTGAACGCCAGGCTGCCGCCAATGCGCAAAAGGGAATTATCCTGATGGAAGCCGATGGATTTATCCAGGGCAACGCCATTACCCACCTCACCATTTATGTGAAACAACCTCAGGCGAATGGGCTGTTTACCAGTGAGGATTGGGCTGTGTTTGAGCAGAAGTTTTTGGAATGGAATTAAGGCTTTAGGCTGTAAGCTGTAGGCNNGCCTACAGCTTACAGCCTAAAGCCTACAGCTCGTTTGTCAGATTACCGTCAAATTTATTCGAACCCTTTACAAATCTATTCTCAACTCAGTAACTTGCCACCATGGAAAAGCGCTGGGTGAAAAAGGAAACTCCGGATGAGGCTGTAATTGCCAAATTGCGGGAAACCCTCAAAATTAGCGAGGCCCTGGCTGTTTTGTTGGCCCAGAGGCAGGTCACCGACTTTGATAGTGCCCTCCGCTTTTTTCGTCCTGAACTCAAAGACCTTCATGATCCATTCCTGATGAAGGATATGGACAAAGCCGTCGCAAGGATCAAACAGGCCATTCGAAGCGGGGAAAGGATCATGGTCTATGGCGACTACGATGTGGATGGTACCACGGCCGTTACGCTTTTTTATTCCTTCCTTTCTTCTATCTATACAAATTGCGATTATTATATCCCCGACCGAAATAAAGAAGGGTATGGCATTTCTCTCGCCGGCATCGACTATGCCAAAGAGGAAGGCTTTACGCTTATGATTTCTCTGGATTGTGGGGTGAAATCAGTGGAATTGATCGGCTACGCCAAAGAGCTCGGCATCGATTTTATCGTTTGCGACCACCATAACCCGGGAGATATTTTGCCACCCGCCGTGGCTGTTCTGGATGCCAAACGAAAAGATTGTCCATACCCCTACAAAGAACTTTCAGGCTGCGGAGTGGGCTTTAAACTGGCTCAGGCCATATGTATGGATGGTGGGCTTCCGGAAGATACAGTCTATGAATACCTCGACCTGGTTGCCGTGAGCATTGCCTGCGATATTGTAGAGATGCGGGGCGAAAACCGTATCCTGGCCTATTGGGGCATGGAAAAGCTCAATAAAGATCCTTCTCCCGGCTTACACGGACTCCTCAATAAAGCCTTCGAAAAGAGTCCGAAGAAACGATACGATATCACCGATGTGGTCTTTTATGCCGGTCCGCGTATCAACGCCGCAGGAAGGCTGGAACATGCCTATGGAGCGGTTGATCTGTTACTGGAAAAGGAAGCCGCCAATGCTGAGACCTTCGCAGCTCGTCTTCATACCACCAACGACGCACGCAAAGAGTTCGAAGCGGAGATCACAGCCAATGCCATAGCAGCCTGTGAAGCGGATCCGAATTTTGCAGATCAGTTTAGTACCCTAGTTTATGGAGCCGACTGGAACAAAGGGGTGATCGGTATCGTGGCTTCCCGCCTTGTTGAAAGATATTACCGCCCCACTATCGTCCTTACTTCAACCGGAGATAAGGCAGCAGGATCGGCACGTTCTGTCGATGGATTTGATATTCACACCGCTATAGAGGCCTGCTCCGAACACCTCATCCAGTTTGGCGGGCATACCCATGCGGCAGGACTAACCCTCGAGAAGGAAAAAATCCCTGCTTTTAAAGCCGCATTCGAAGCGTATGTAGCTGCCCATATCGATCCCGACAAGCGGGTTCCGGAGTTGTTGTATGATTTAGAAATTCCCCTGGCATCCATCAATGAAAGTTTTGTAAAAAAGATGAACCAAATGGGTCCGTTCGGGCCCGGGAACATGAACCCGCTTTTTGTGAGCAGGCGCGTAAAAGACACCGGAATGGTCAAAAATTATGGCGAACACCTTTCCATGAATTTTTATTTAAGCGATGGTATCGTTGGGGGAATGGCCTTTTTTCAGGCTCAACATTATAATCCTGTAAAGCAGGGCAAACTTTTTGATATTTGCTACCATATCGATTGGACTGAGTTCAATGGCAAAGAGCGTATGCAACTCCGGATCGTCGATATGAAACCTACAGAAGCATGAGATTACGCACAGAGAACCTGGTGAAGGAATACCGCAAAAGGAAAGTGGTGAACGATGTATCCATACACGTTGAACAGGGAGAGATCGTAGGTTTACTTGGCCCTAATGGTGCAGGAAAAACGACCACCTTTTATATGACGGTGGGCCTGGTTCAACCGGACCAGGGGCAAATATTTCTGGATGATACCGATATTACCAAACTCCCTATGTACAAAAGGGCGAAGATCGGGATCGGTTATCTGCCTCAGGAAGCATCGGTTTTCCGGCAGATGTCGGTCGAAGATAATATTGCCTCCATCCTCGAAATGACCAAACTGAATAAATCCGATCAGAAAGCCAAATTGGAAGAACTCATCGGTGAATTTGGACTGGAAAAAGTGCGGAAAAACAAAGGGATAGTGCTATCCGGAGGAGAACGCCGCCGAACAGAAATTGCCCGTGCCCTGGCCACCGATCCCAAATTTATCCTGCTTGACGAACCCTTTGCCGGGGTAGACCCGATCGCCGTTGAAGACATTCAGGGCATCATCTATAAACTGAAAGAAAGAAATATCGGGGTTCTTATTACTGACCACAACGTGGACGAAACCCTGGGTATTACCGACCGGGCTTATCTGCTTTTTGAAGGAAAATTACTCAAAGCAGGTACCCCTGAAGATCTGGCTGAGGATGAAATGGTACGCCGTGTTTATCTTGGAAGAAATTTTATTTTACGCCGCAGTCATCATACCGATATCAAGGTGGCCAAAGAATAATATTTTACCAAAAACTTGTTCCTTTTTCCGGCTTCTTCGTTATAGGATAAATTTAAGCCTATGCGACGTCTCATTTTTATTGTCTGCACTGCAGCCATTGGTACCGGAATTTTTTGGATGATAAAGGAAACGGAAAAAACAGGATCAGAAACCTCCATCCTCGAACCGCCATCCATCATTAAAAAAGGGAAAGGATCATCCATAAAAAAGGAGAAAACAAGTCCT
This sequence comes from Bacteroidota bacterium, assembly GCA_003531115.1. Classification (GTDB taxonomy): domain Bacteria; phylum Bacteroidota; class Bacteroidia; order UBA8524; family UBA8524; genus UBA8524. The sequence continues at coordinate 4,624 of DQHT01000032.1, forward strand.
CAAATTCAGGCAGAGGATCATCCATCTGCACAAAAGTTCATTCGTAGCATAGCTCCCCAATCGCTTTTTACATGGCCCATTGAATCCGCTCCTGCACCGGAGATGGCTGAGGTGAAGGAGACTATGGAGGAATGGGCAGCGAAACCCCATTTTCGCGAAGTAAAAAACATTGTGCCCCCGATAGAAGGAGTTCTTCCACCCTCTTCTGCCACGCTGGTTACGAAAGAAGTGATCGACGAAGGTGGAATTGTAAACCTTGGATTTCAGGCCTTATTACACCTCCCGGCCGATGGCCTTGTTGATGAATGGGGCAACCCGATCAATGAACCCGTAAAAATTTCCTATTGTCCGCTAAGCGACCCGGTTGATGTTTATCTTTCAGGAGTACCTATGAGCTACGACAGCGCAGGAACTACAGAAACCTTTCGCACAGCCGGCATGGTGCGTTTGGAAGCGGAAACGTATTCCGGGAAAAAGGTCATTCTGAAAAGGGGACAATCCATGCGCCTGGATATGCCCACCACCAAGGAATCAGATGATTTTAACTTCTATACTTTTAATGAAGAACAGGGAAGATGGGAGTTTAACCGCCCTGCACCACCTTCCCGCCCGGCTATTGACCTGGCTATTGACACCAGTCGGATCCAGTACGCATTCGACATAACCCCTTTTGCTGAAAAATTCGAAAAGCTCAATTACCATTATCTGATGGATAAACCGAAAAAAAGAAGAAAAGAAGCCCTGCGCCATACCATTCTTACTTCATATACAGAAAGGTCGATGCGCAGCGCCATGTATAACTTCCGATACAGCAATACGAATATGATCAAACTCAATCCGCATTACGCGATCATTGGCTATAAGGAGGATAAAACCCCGATTCGTGAGCTGCGTTTTAAACTGGCAACCATTGGAGTTGGTGTCAGCCATTTTAGAGAATTAAAGCATTTCTCGGGTTTCAGTTTTGTAGCAGAAGATGTGAAAGACCTGCATGATTTTTATGCCAAATACAGAAGAGGTCGCAGGATCCATGATATACGCATCGAATATACTCCGGGCGACGACCATTGTACCTTTATCCTGAAAGATGAGAAAGAATTTGTACGTCTGGAAGCGCGCATTGCCAGCAAACAGGGTGTACTCAACGAATTTGCGAAGATCCGGTTTAATCTGGCTTACGCCCGCTACGGAAAGGATCTGGAAAGGAAAGAAAAGATCCATGACATGGTCCTTCAGAAGGAAAAAAGAAATTTTTTCACAAGCTTTTGGCAAGGGAGGACAGGGGGACGGGGAATTGCCATCTTTAACGGAACAAACTACCGCCAGCTGAACCTCCCCGGATTTGCCACGTATAACTGTGATCAGATCGCCCGAATGGTAAACCCGCAACGTATATCCCGAAAGTTTGTAGATGAGGATGGATCGGATATCCTGCCCTATCAGGTTACCGTTTGCGATACCCGGGTTGAAGCCACGTTTAACTTTACTTACTATTATAACATCGCACCCGCATGCAGCAAAGGAGGACTTGGTTTCGTGCTGGTGGTGGCAGAAGGCAAAACCTTTTATCTATCAGGAAAAGAAGCCGAAGGGCAACTCGGATCAGTCCAGATCGAATTGAAAGAGTTACCCGATATCGAAAATGCTGGAGAGCTGAGGGCGTTGTTGTTTGGGGGTTAATAAGCCCGTTCGTGAACCCCTTCCATAAAGTTCACAAAGGCTTTATTTACAACCCGGAAACCTCCCGGAGTGGGGAAATTACCAGAGAAGTACCAGTCGCCGGTATCGTTGGGGCAAGCCAGGTGGAGATCGTCGATCGTTTGGTATAAAATTTCAACTTCGGCGCCAATGTCTTCAGGGGTGAGTATCTTGGCAATTTTCGCTGAGATCTCATCATCGCTGAATAATCCATAAACGTCCTGAAGGACATTCCGCATTTCGGCTTCGGGCTTTTGCAGTTCGAGCTTGGCTTTTTCATAAGCCTCGTCCAGTTTATGTTCGAGGTTTCTGTCTTCAAGCAACTTCAGTAAGGCCTGGAAAGCAACAAAGTCCTTCATCATGCTCATGTCGATACCGTAACAGTCGGGGTAGCGAATTTGCGGAGCTGAGGAAATAACGATGATCTTTTTGGGTTTTAAACGATCCAGGATACGAAGGATACTCAGTTTTAATGTGGTTCCCCTTACGATGGAGTCGTCAATAACAACAAGGGTGTCTTTATGAGCGCGGATTACGCCGTAGGTCACGTCATACACGTGTCCCACCATATCGTCGCGGTGTTGGTCGGCAGTGATAAAGGTGCGTAGCTTAACATCTTTAATGGCAATTTTTTCCCGGCGCGGACGTAAGGCAAGTATCCTTTCGAGCTCTTTTTCAGTCAGGGAAGCGCCGCCTTTCAGAATCTGTTCCTTTTTATAGATGTTCAGGTAATCCTGCAAGCCATCGATCATCCCATAAAAGGAGGTGGAGGCTGTATTCGGTATATAGGAGAACACCGTGTTTTCGAAATCATTGTCGATGCGCTGAATGATGCGTTTTGACAGAAGCCGTCCGAGTTCTTTTCTTTCTTTATAGATATCGGCATCATTCCCCCTCGAAAAATAGATCCGTTCAAAGGAGCAGCTCATACGTTTGGTAGGAGGGAGGATATTTTCTTCGCTCACTGTTCCGTCCCGTTTGATGATCAGGGCATTACCCGGTCCAATTTCTTTTATTTCATTCAGCGGTACGTCAAAGGCGGTTTGGATGGCCGGACGTTCACTGGTAACGACAACCACTTCATCATCTTCATAAAAGTAAGCCGGACGAATTCCTGCAGGATCACGCAACACAAAAGCATCGCCTTGTCCGATCATTCCCACCATGGCATAGCCGCCATCAATATTTTTAAAGGAACGTTTCAGTATCCTGGCCACATCGAGGTTAGAAGCGATGAGGTGGCTGATCTCTTCGTTGGAATAACCCAGGTTGCGGTATTCGTCAAAAAGGATCTGGTTTTCATCATCCAAAAAGTGACCGATTTTTTCAAGCATCAGCACACTGTCGGAGTTTTCTTTCGGGTGTTGGCCGATATCGAGCAGTTGTTGAAAAAGCTCATCCACATTGGTCAGGTTAAAGTTCCCGGCCAAAACGAGATTCCGGTTTTGCCAGTTGTTCTGGCGCAGGAAAGGATGGCAATTTTCGATGGTGTTTTTGGCGTAGGTGCCGTAGCGAAGGTGTCCGAGTATAAGTTCACCCGCAAAATGAACCTCCTTTTTCAGGTAGGGAATGTCCTTGCGCTGTTCGTCATTCAGCACATTAAAGTGTTTATGGATATCCTTAAACACACTGGCTATCGGGTTGTCGGAATTCGAGCGGGTACGGCTGATATAGCGAATTCCCGGAGGAACGTCGAGTTTAATGGTAGCGAGTCCGGCGCCATCTTGTCCCCGGTTTACCTGCTTCAGCATAAGCAGATTCATTTTTTTTATCCCGTAAAAGGCACTGCCGTACTTTTCGAGGTAATAATCGAGGGGCTTTTTCAGCCGGATAAATGCGATGCCGCACTCGTGTTTGATCGAATCACTCATGTTAATCTGCTACAAAGTTAATAAAACCTTTCACCATCGGGAAAGATTGTATGTACATGAAGGGCAAATTGAGTGCCTGAAAAGTATCTTTGTAGTATGAAGCGCATAGGAATTATCAATGGACCCAATCTTAACCTGCTGGGCAAGCGGGAACCAGAGATTTATGGTAAAGAAACATTCGAAGTCTTTTTGGAAAAACTCAAGGAATCCTACCCCGACTGTGAGATCAAATATTATCAAAGTAATATAGAAGGGGAGCTTCTCAATAAACTGCATGAGTGGGGTTTTGTTATGGACGGGATTATCCTCAATGCCGGTGGCTATACACATACCTCCGTGGCTATTGGTGATGCTGTTACCTCCATTGATACACCCGTTATTGAAGTACATCTTTCCAATATTCTGAACCGCGAGGAGTTTCGTCATGTCGACCATATAGCACGTGCCTGCAAAGGAACGATCATGGGCTTCGGTATGGAGTCGTACCGGCTGGCGTTGACGGCCTTTGGGTGCTAACCTCTTTGCTTTCGCACGCGTTTTGCTTTCGCGTGCATATTTGACGCAAGGGCGCCAGCCAGATCGGAATCTTTATATTTGCCTTTATGCTCACTACCCTCGAAGAATCCCTCGCCTATATCCGCCAGCGTTGTTCTCTGGTGCCTGCAACAGGTATTATCCTTGGCACCGGTCTCGGTGAACTCGTAAATCGGGTGGAGGTGGAATGCAGCCTCGACTATGCCGATATCCCCCATTTCCCTGTGAGTACTGTAGAGACCCATAAAGGCAGGCTGGTATTCGGGCAATTAGAAGGACAAGCCGTCGTGGTGATGCAGGGGCGTTTTCATTATTACGAAGGGTATACCAAAGCCCAGATCACTTATCCGGTGCGGATCATGAAGATGTTGGGAATTAAAAGACTTCTGGTTTCCAATATCGCCGGGGGCATTCATCCCCAGTTTCAGCTCGGCGACCTGATGGTGATCGAAGACCATATCAACCTTCATCCCGACAACCCTTTACGCGGACAAAATCTCGATCATTTCGGTCCCCGTTGGCCCGATATGTTCGAACCTTATGACCGGCAAATGATCGATCAGGCGATGGATTTTGGGAAAGCGCAGGGCTACCGCATTTTTGAAGGGGTGTATGTCAGCGTTCCGGGGCCTAATCTCGAAACCCGGGCCGAATACCGCTATCTGGCCAATATCGGAGCCGATGCTGTAGGCATGTCGACCGTGCCTGAAGTGATTGTTGCCCGGCATATGGATATCCCGGTTTTTGCCATCTCAGCGATCAGTGACCTGTGTTATGTCCCCCACCTGAAACCCGCCAATATCAATGAATTTTTAGAAGCCGCCGCCATGGCCCAACCCAAAATAACGGAAGTATTTTGTTCGTTATTGAGGGGCTAAGAATAGCCAATGAATAAATACAATCCCCAAATCCATCACCGCCGTTCCATTCGCATGAAGGGTTATGATTATAGCCAGGCAGGATTGTATTATATCACCATTTGTTGCCAGGATCGAGCCTGTTTGTTTGGGGATATCAGGGATAAAAAAATGATTTTGAATGATGCCGGAAAAATGGTGGAAACACAATGGTTGAATTTAACCACCCGTTTCCCGAAAATTATTTTACACGAATTCATCGTCATGCCCAACCATTTTCACTCCATATTAGAAATCACCAACGATATAGATACGCCATCGGGGCGACAAGGGATCGCCCCGACAGGGATTGCCCCGACAGCCCCTGATGATATCGCCGTACGGGCGACCCTTGTGGTCGCCCGTACGGATGAAACGGAATCGGAAATAGAAAAATCGGAAATAGAAAAATCGGAAATAGAAAAATCGGAAATAGAAAATTCGGAAATAGAAAAATCGGAAATAGAAAAATCAGAAGATCCGGAACCCCCGTTGGGGCGACCACAAGGGATCGCCCCAACGGGGGACAAGACCGTTGGAGATATTATCGGCGCGTTCAAATCCATCGTTACGGTTGAATATATTCGGGGCGTTAAAACAATGGATTGGCCGGCATTCAGAAAAAGATTATTACAACGTGACTATTACGAACATATCATCCGGAATGAAGGGGAATACAAACGGATAACTGACTATATTGTAGATAATCCCGCTAAATGGAAGGGGGACAAATTTCATGGAAAATGAAATACACAGAATTTAATTGGAACCAAAAAACAGCTTTAATGATCAGCCTTTTTATGCTGACAGGCTTGTCCTGTCAAGCCCAACCCACCAAGCCCCCGGTAAACAAGGTGGAAATCTATTACCAACAAAATAAAGGCAATGACCAGCCTAGTGTCATCTCCGGCAGTGTCGACAAAGGCAAACTCGAAAACGCCAAACTGCTTCCTTTTTCAGGCACCAATTTTCATTATTTCGATACCGCCAGCTACCTGGCTGGCCGGGCTTTTACCAGCGACAAGGTGCTTAATGCCATGTTGGCCACCTACAAAATACTGGAAACTGAAGTTCCGGGAAGGGCTTTTTGTGTGATGGAATGTTCCAATGAACATGGCGGAAAAATATACCCGCACCGCACCCATCAAAATGGCTTGAGTGTCGATTTTATGATGCCCTTGGTGAAAAAGGGTATGCCCTACTACGAACTTGACTCCATTGGACAAACGCATTATTTCCTGGATTTTAATAATCAGGGTCAATACAAGGCCGACACCAGCATTTCCATCGACTTCGAACTCGCTGCGCGCCATATTTTGTTGCTTCATGAACAAGCCAAAAAACAAGGCTTAAAGGTGAGCAAAGTGATCATCAAGATCGAATTAAAAGACGAGCTCTTTGCGGGCGAATATGGTAAGAAGCTCAAAGCCAGCGGAATCTATATCGTTCAAAACCTGACGCCACTGATCAACTCGGTGCATGATGATCATTACCATATTGATTTTGACCATAGACCATAGACCATGGCCGGGACTTGGGGTGTGGAGCATGGAGTTGGCAGTAGAGACGCGATAAATGGGCGTTTTTACGACCTCCACGGCCTGTGCGGAATTTCTCTGGGAACTCTGCGTAAACCTCTGTAAACTCTGCGGTTAAAAAGAGGATATTTATATGGTCCACAATACTCCAGCTATGGTCTATGGTCCATGGTCCATGGTCTTCGCTGCTCCACCTAAGCTTTTTCCGTGGTATCTTCGCCCCATGGAAATTCTGGTCATTTTTGTATTGACCCTCTTTAACGGATTTTTTGCTCTTTCCGAAATTGCCCTGGTTTCTGTTAAAAAAGCCAGGATGGAACAATTGGCTGCTAAGGGGAGTGCACGGGCAAAAACAGTTTTGAAACTGCTTGAAAATCCGGAGAATTTTCTCTCATCTGTTCAGGTTGGAATTACCCTTATAGGAATTGTTTCCGGTGTTTATGGAGGAGCTAACCTGACCGACGACATGATCCGTATTTTGGCTCCTTTACCGCTTTCGGAAGAATACCGTCACCTTCTGGCCCTGATTTCGGTAGTAGGAAGTATCACCTATTTTTCGATCGTAATCGGAGAATTGGTACCCAAAACCATTGCCATGAACAACGCGGAAGCTATTGCCTTGTTCGCGGTGCCGGTTATACGATACTTTACCAAACTTACCTACCCTTTTGTCTGGCTGCTATCAGTATCAACCAGTGTGATCCTGAAACTTTTTCGAATTAATTCGGATAAAGGGGAAAAGATAAGCGAAGACGAACTCCGCTTTATGCTTAAAACGGCCAGCCTTCAAGGAGTACTGGAAAAAGAGGAGAGTGAAGTGCACAACAATCTTTTTTCTTTTACCGACCAGACGGCAAAATCACTTATGACACCGCGTTCGGAGGTGGAATGGATCAATAAAAAGGATTCAATAGAAGCCATTTTTCAAAAAATCAGGGAGAGCGTTCATTCCAAGTTTATTGTTGGGGATGGATCTATAGACCGAATTCTTGGGATCATCACGATCCGGGATTTTCTGGCAAACTTTAAACAGCCTGAATTTCAGCTTAAACAAATCCTTCAGGCACCTATTCTGATCGTTGAAGAAACCCTGGCTTTTAAGATCCTGAATGCCTTTAAAAACAAAAAACAATATATCGGCATTGTGATCGATGAGTTCGGAGCAACAAAAGGGATCGTTACCCTTCATGATCTGACCGAAGCCATCGTAGGTGACCTTCCGGATGAGGGAGAAACTGAAGAATTGTATATCATTAAAAGGGCAGATGATACGTATCTGTTGGATGGAAGAACCTCCATTTTTGAATTGAACCGCTATTTCCAGCAGGAAATGATCGTTGACGATATCCCGAATTACACAACCATTTCCGGATTTCTTCTCTTAAAACTGGAAGCGATACCCCAGGCCGGCGACATCATTCGTTTTAGAAATTTGACCTTTGAAATTATGGATATGGATAAGAATAGGATTGATAAGGTATTGATGACGGTGGGATGAAAGGGTTATGAGTTATGAGTTATGAGTTATGAGTTCTGGTTGGTTTCGTTCTCCCGGCCGCAGAGACGCGATAAATCGACGCCTCTACGAACATAAATCTCCTCATCCCCTTATCCCCTCAACTCCTCATCAGCAGTCTATACCTGGCTCCGAAATTTCCCTTTAAATTTGCCTCATGCAACGCAAACAAATCTCCTCCGGCTCCTCCTTCGAAGAAAAAATGGCCTATTCCCGGGCCATCGTCGCAGGCAATTGGGTCTTCGTTTCCGGCACAACCGGTTTCGATTATGCTAAAATGGAAATTGATCCCGATGTGGTCAAACAAGCCGAGCAGTGTTTTGTCAATATCGAAAAAGCCCTCAAAGAAGCCGGCGCCGAACTTAAGCATATCGTTCGTATCCACTATGTCCTCCCTGATGTCACCGATTTTGAACCTTGCTGGCCTGTTCTGCAGAAATATCTGGGAGAAATTCGTCCTGCAGCGACCATGTTCAGCGCGGGTTTGGCAGATCCCAGGATGAAGATCGAGATCGAGGTGACGGCTTTGATACCTTAGAAAGGCCTTGGTATTAGTTCTTATGCCGTCATACTCAGGGAAAAGAATTAATTTGGCCAATGGAATACTACACGTGTATTCTTCAAATTCAGTAGCATAACCCTGCATCATGAAATTAGAAAAAGTACTCGACAACCTCAACTCATTTGAGAAGAATGCGTTTCTTAAAATAATTGACAGCATTCTGGCAAAGACGCCTAAGAATTCAAAGGCAGTTGATCAGATTCTTTCAGATTCCAGCCGGGATCTGAAAAATATGGACAACATAAATATTGTCAAAGTCTTTAATCTGGTAGAATCAGAGTTTATAAAGTGCATCAAAGGAGAACTAGGAGATACATCTTCCCAATTTGATATTTTGATTGATATCGTGACGCGAGATGGAAACAGCATAATGAAGCAGGATTGGTTCGCACGTCATTATGAGAAAGAATTAAACTCTCTGAACAAAAAGTTAAAGGAATTCAAAAAAGCGATCGATGATGAAAAATCAGGAATTAGTGATGCCCGAAAAAGGGATTATCGTATTTATTTGTCATGTATAAAAACAGCATTTTACAATGATGACACCTCCAATCTTGAACGCAAGATAACTTCAGATGAGTTAAGTATTATTTTGACGCTGGCGAATGAACTTGGACTGTCCCAGGAAGAAGTGAAGTTGATAAATTATTTGATTATTCCTGTTAAAAAACAGGATATCGATGAGGTGATCAATGAATTGCGAACAATCGGATGTGTCTTCTATTCTAAAAAAACAAGTACCCTTTATGTAGCGGATGAAATTGTAAGGGTCCTTCGCAAGGTTAGAGGTAAAGAAGTGGCGGATAAATATTTTAGGAGAGTATTAAAATCACTACGCGAGCCTCAAATTAATATGATTTGCCGTCAACACGGATTAGATTGGCGACTTCCATTGGATCAAAAGATTAGAGCTATTATTTCCGAAGGAATTTCATTTTCCGGGATATTCATGAATGACATTCATAAAGAAGGGTCTAACGTTACGGACAAGAAAAAAGAGTTCAACGACTTTTGTGAAAAAAGGCTAATGATTACTCCTCCATTGAAAGGCACTTTGCTGGAGGAAAAAATCGGTAATCTGATAAAGTATTTTGAAGATTTGGAGGCCGATGAAAAAGTTGGAATTTCAGTTGATGGGTATGATCGCCTTGTTCGCGAACTTGACGAAAACCTGAAGGGACTAAATCAACTTGTGAGAAGCGAATTTGAATTGCAGGAAGAACATGTGCTTAAGAGTGCCTATTTACTTGATTACAATATAAAACCGAGAGATATTCTTGAATTGATTCCTGAAAAGGAGTTAGCGGAGTTTTGCAAATTCAAGGAAATTAAAACCCGTGGTGATGAGATTCTGAATATATTAGAAGCATACAAGGATGCCGATAACCTGTATCTCGAGAACTATGAGAATATTGGCTTCCGTAATCTATTGGGATTAAAGGAAAGTGGTCTGATCGTTAAAGAAGCTGAGCTGGGAGTCAAGTTCGAAGAGCTAACTAAGAAAATATTTCATCTGCTGGGCTTCAATGTCAATGAAGAGCTTCGTAAAAAACTTAATACAAATAAAGACCTCATTGATATCGTTCTTGATTTAGGGAATAACGATTTGATTCTGATTGAATGCAAAACGATTAAAGAAAGCGGCTACAATAAGTTTAGTGCGGTTTCTCGCCAGCTAAAATCATACACCACGCTGGCAAAGCATAACAACTACAAGGTGATAAAATCATTGCTCGTGGCACCCGATTTTTCAGATGACTTCATTAAGGAATGTGGGCTTGAATATGAGTTGAATCTTTCATTGATCACAGCCTCTACCTTGATTAAAATTTTAGGAGCATTTAAGTCTTCTAAACACAAACAGTTTCCCCATAATTTGCTGATGCGGGATGTTTTGATCCAGGAGGACCGGGTGCTGAAGGCGATAGGGAAGTAGTTCATTCATAATTGTTTATTTCCTGACCATCAACTCCTGCAGGATCGCCCCCACAAGGGCTGGGAAGGTCCGGCCGTAGTTTCTGCGCTGTCCGTTTACTTCGACGAGCTCAGCAAACGGACCCGGAACCCTTCATCTCCAAGTCCACCTCGTACTCAGATCTCGTCAAACCCCAGCAATGGTCCATGGTCTATGGTCCATGGCCTAAATTGCCAGAACCCGAACCCCATAACCCGCCTACGCTCGGGGGGATTCGATAAACACTGAAGATTGTACAGAGCTTCGGCGGGCGAAGCCCATAACCCCAACTCTCAAGATTGAAACTATAGCTATAATTGTACTCCAATCAATGGCCTTCCTCCAAAAATATCCTTTTCATCTTTTCCTCCTTGGAATCCTGCTCCATTTATTAGCGGTACTACTCCCCTCAGCCTTCGTCACCCACGACGGTCCTTCCCACCTCTACAATGCCCACATCATCAATCAAATACTCTTCACAGAAGGATCTATCTACGAGCAGTTCCATATCCTGAACCTGAATTTCCTCCAGCCCAATTTGCTGGGTTATGTGCCTCTTTGCCTTTTCCAACTGTTTTTGCCTTTTTTATGGGCCGAAAAAATAACGGTAGCCCTTTATGTGCTGCTTTTTGCATTCGGGTTTCGTTACTTGCTTAAACAACACAGCCCCAATGCCGACTGGTACGCACTCCTGATCTTTCCTTTTGTTTTAAATGTGGTCCTTTTTTGGGGATTCTTTAATTTTTTGATCGCATTGGGACTAAGCTTCTATCTGCTTGCTTATTATGAAAGAGGACGCGCTTCAAATACCGGGGTTTCCTGGCTTTTACTGTGCCTGCTGAGTTTAATCATCTTTTATTCCCACGCTCTGGTATTCGTTTTCTGCGGGGTGTATGTCCTTATCCGTGAAGCGCATACCCTGTTTGTAAACAGGTCCCCGAAAAGAGCCGCATTTTTTGTCGCCATTCGGGAGACTTCATTCCTGATTCCGGGTGCAGTCCTTTTTCTGGCTTACCTTATTCGCCAGGCAGGGACAGATTCTGCAGGAAATGCGGCATTCGATTTGGGCAAACGCCTTTCAGGTCTGATACTGAATCCTGAAGTGCTCTCCTTTTCGGGATATTCTGAAGGAGCTTATGTAGTGCCTTTGTTTTTGTTGCTGGTGGTATTAGGTGGAATAAAACTCTGGCAGGATCACAAAAATAAAACCAGCCTCTGGTCGGTTTCGTTTTTGTTGATGCTCTTCTTTTTCCTGGCTACCCTGTTCACCCCGGAAGAGGCCGGGGGTGGCAGTGTAATCGTTCCGCGGCTGAATCTGGTATTCTTTTTATTCTTCCTGGTCTGGATCTCCCGACAGGAATTGAACCGCACTGTTAAATGGCTGATAGGAATTTATCTGGTTTTTAGCCTTGCTTTATTGTCCGTACGCTTTCAATTTATTCAGGCAGGGGCCCAACAATGCCACCATGTTATCGAAAGCAGTGCACTGTTTTTAGAGAAAAATTCCCTCATCGGCAGTATCCATAACAAACCGGTAAGTCGTTTTGTTGGTGATTATCAGATTCATACCTATTTCGATATCATGACCAATATTGACCTCTATGCTGCATTGGATCAGGGTTGCCTCAGCCTGCATAATTATGAAGCTAATATGCCCAGAGAAATTTCCTATTTCCCGGTAAGCTGGCGGCATGCAGAAAGGATAGAGGTGGTACGCGACCCGAGCCATACTCCTTTGATCCTGGAATATACCCACCCGGATACACTGGCTAAATATAAAATTAGTCCTCCCGAGGTACTCCTGTGCGTTGGTCAAAGTGTGGATCCGTCCGGGGGAAAAGCTATGTGGGATCCTCAAGGGGCTTATAAACAGGTTTTTGGCGACAGTATAGCCTTTTTGAGGGTGTATAGCCGAATGGGGGATATCGGGAAATAATGTACCTTGTAAGCCACGAATCCTTGTGTTATGAAAAGTTCATCCCTACCTATCATTCTCTTGCTTTTTATCTTTGGCAGCCTTGTGGCGAATTGCGGCAATCCATCAACAGAAAAGCAGCACGAAACGGCTCATTCCGAAGAAACTGTTCCCGTCGATTACATGAAACTGGGAGCAGGAATTGCAGGAGCGACACGCGACGCACTAGGCAAACAGTTGGTTCAGGCTATCAGCACCCTTGGGACTGCTAAAGCCATTGATTTTTGCAATACCCGGGCGATACCACTGACCGACAGTACGGCTATGGCCCATAATGCCAAAGTAAAAAGAGTGAGCGACAAAGCACGTAACCCGGATAACCAGGCCAATGAGAAAGAAATTGCCATTTTGCAGGAATGGAAAGAACAGCAGGCGAAGGGTGACAGTATAACTGCCCGGCTATTGGAAGCGGATGGAAAAATGATCGGCTATTACCCCATTAAAACCAATGGCATGTGTTTGCAATGCCACGGAATGTCGGGGAAGGATATACTCCCGGATGTGCTGGCCGCTATTCAAAAAAACTACCCCAACGATAAAGCCACAGGCTACGTTGCCGATCAAATACGGGGAATGTTTGTGATCGAAATGGATAAATAATAGCTCAGGAAAAACTCACCTGCCAAAAGGCCTCAAAACTTTTGCCGGCTTCCAAAAGATGAATACCATCCCGTTTGAATAGCTCCGTTTCTCCGCCCAACGAGTCTGCGTATCCATACCAGGGCTCCAGACAAAGGAATTCCCTGCAGCCTTTTTTGGTCCAGATGCCCAGGTCCTGAAAACCACCAATCTGCATTTCCAGATGGAGATCAGGGCTTTTTAATTCGATTTTTCGGCTGGGAATGTTTTTGAGAACAATGGCATCGAGATCAAAATGTGCCTGAGTGAGGGGCAGGTGGGTTCCTTTTCCCATATCCAGGGTTTGTCCATTAAACAACCCATCATCCAAAAGATGGCGCTCAAAATGTACCTCTTCCATAAAATCCATATACAAACCTTCAAACCCCGTAGCCGGAAGTAAAAAGGCCGGATGGGCACCCAAAGCAAAGGGAAGCGGACGGTTGCCGGGATTAAACACCTCATAACGTACATGAACCCCGTTTTTTAACAAAGTATAAACCAGGTGCAGTTCAAAGGGAAAGGGATAACGTTGCAGGGTTTCTCCGCTGTCATACAATGAAAAATGGAGCACGGTTTCCGAAGACTTTTCAGGTTTCAACTCAAATTCCAGATCCCGCGCAAAGCCATGTTGGTTCATTGGATAAACCTGCCCGTCAACCTTTATTTGATCGTTTTTACTTCTTCCTACAGTCGGAAAAAGCACGGGAGAATGCCTGGGCCACCATTTCGCATCGGCCGACCAGAGTCGCTCTTTTCCTTCAGTCACCAGACTGCACAATTCGGCCCCAAGGCTGTTTACCAGCAAATTGGAATTACCTTTTTGTAATCTGTGCTTCAATTTGGGAGAAGTGATTTTTTTTGCGGATAAAGTAGGTCCATACGATGGAACCCTTGTAAATACCTGATTTATTCGGATTTAACTTCGTTCGGGTTTCTTTACGTTTGGAGATCCAGTAGGGGAGTCCGGCATAAAAGAGAAAATGGGCTTGTATGATGGCAATGGTATCTCCCCAATGTCCCAGGAACAGGAAACGAATGCCCGCCAATCCATCGAGAAGAAATTTGATCGGCAGCTTCCAGATCAACTCACCCATACTCATGTTTTTTATAATGGTGATCAGGGCATTGCGGAAATTCAGCCGGGTTTTCCTTGGACTTTCCCGGGTAAGTGTTCCTCCACCCACATGGTAAACCCGGGCATCGGGAACACAGGTAACCTTGTATCCTTTATTTTTCAGGCGCCAGCAAAAGTCGATCTCTTCCATATGCGCAAAAAAATCACCATCGAGGCCGTTCATTTCCTTCCATACCTTGCTCCGCACGAACATGGCAGCCCCACTGGCCCAAAAAACTTCACGAATGCTATTGTACTGGCCATCGTCTTTTTCACATTCGCCAAAAACCCTTCCCCGGCAAAAGGGGTAGCCAAAGCGATCGATAAATCCACCTGAAGCCCCGGCGTATTCAAAATAATGGCCTTCCTTATAGCTCAATATTTTGGGCATGGATGCGGCCACCCGGATATCCAGTTCCATATGCTGGATAATCGGATTCATCCACCCCGGCGTAACTTCCACATCGGTATTGAGGAGCACAAAATAATCGCCCTGTATGTCTTTTAATCCTTCGTTATAGCCTTTTGCAAATCCGAAATTTTTACTCAATTGAACGATACGCACCTTGGGCTGATGGGTTTTCAAATATTCCACAGAGTCGTCGGTGCTGGCATTATCGATCACAACAACATCAAAATTCGGGTAGTCGGTATGCCATACGGAGGGAAGGAACTTTTCGAGGAAATTCCGGGTATTAAAATTTAATATGGCGACAACGACTTTCGGACTCATGCTTGTTTCTGTTCGGCTTTGTAAGGTACAAATACAAAGTGGGCGGAGTTTTTATAAATAACGAAGAGGCAAATAAATTCTTTCGGATTTTTATACTGGGTGATAAAAAACTTCTTTTTTTCTTCCGGGATCAGGGCTTTTTCGTTGAACTCCTCCATGGTAGATGCACTAATGCTCCAAACGGTTGCCATGTCTTCCTTGTCCAGGATCAGTTCGCCGACCTTAATTTCGTCCTGATGGGCAATAAAGATCGGGTATTTTGAAAATCCTTCCTTGATGATGTCCACCGCTGTTTCGCGTATGGATTCCTTCATCAAGATAAGCTCACCACGCAGGTGTTCGAGTTGGGCTTCCCATTCTTTGTCGATCATGCTTTCAAAGTTAATAAAACCACATTTTCTACGTGGTGGGTATGTGGGAACATATCCACCGACTGCACTTTTTCTATCTGGTAAACCTCCTTCAACATGGCCAGGTCGCGGGCCTGGGTGGCAGGATTACAGCTTACATATACAATTTTCGGAGCCCGCAAACGCAGCAACATGGCGATCACATCAGGGTGCATGCCGGCCCGGGGTGGGTCGGTAATGATCACATCCGGACGCCCTTCGCGGTTTACAAACTCTTCGTTCAGCACCTCGCGCATGTCGCCGGCCAGGAAGTTCACGTTGTCAATGTTATTGAAGCGCGCATTGATCCATGCGTCTTCGATGGCCATATCAATAAACTCCACACCCACTACTTTTTTGGCGTGGGCGGCCACAAATAAGGCAATACTTCCTGTTCCGGAATAGAGGTCATAAACCAGTTCATTTCCCGTGAGTCCGGCAAATTCGAGGGTGGTACTATAAAGGACTTCTGCCTGGGCGCTGTTGGTTTGAAAGAAACTTTTTGGTCCGATCTTAAAGGTCAGGTCGCCGATCTTTTCAAGGATATGGTCCTTACCAAAAAAGGTATGGATGTCCTGGTCGTAGAGGGTATCGTTCTTTTTTGTATTGATGGCGTACATCAGCGAAGTAACCTGCGGAAAGGCTGCTTTGAGTTTTTCGAGGTAAACCGGAATTTGTTCATTTTCTTCTCCAAAAGCCACGATCAACATCCATTCGCCCAGGGAAGAGTTGCGTATGATGAGGGAACGCATCACGCCGCCATGGTCGCGCAAGTCATAGAAGGTAAAGCCCATATCCACAGCCAGTTGTTTGGCAAATTTCCGGATGGTGTTCATCAGGTCGTCCATCAAATGGCAGGTATCGATATCCAGGATCTTATCGAAACGACCCGGTACATGGAAGCCCAGTCCATCCATAGAAAATTGGCGCTCGCTGGTGAATTCTTCTTCTGTCAGATAACGTTGTTTGGTAAAGCCAAAATCCAGACGGTTCCGGTAATGGAATTCTTCGGATGAGCCTTTAATGGGCAACATTTCAGGAAAATCGAGATGACCGATCTTTTCGAAATTTTCTTTGACCTGGTTGGCTTTAAACTCAAGCTGGGCGGCGTAAGTAACATGCTGCCATTTACAACCCCCGCATACTCCAAAATGACTACAGCGTGGTTCAATACGGTCAGGACCGGCTTCATGGAGTTGGGTAATTTTCCCAAAGAGGATACCTTTTCTTTTTTTGATGATGCGGAGATCGACCAGGTCGCCCGGGGCGGCATGGGTTAAAAAGATGGTTTTCCCATCGGCATGGGCAATACACTGACCCTCAGCCACAGCTTTGGCAACACGAACCTGTTCAAAATTAACCTGCTTCATTCGGCCACAAAGGTCAGCAAGCGAAGTGGATGCTGCAAGTGTTAATCAAGGATTAAAACAACCTCATCGCCGCACTCGGATACTTAGCGGCCAAACGACGGAAACGGAGCTCATTCCAGATCCATCTGATCGTGGCCAGAGATAAGGCGATAATTAATGCAGTAAGAAGATTAGGGGGGATTTCTTCACTTAATAATTTTTGAAGGGCGGGGAGTTGCGACCTGAAAAAGAGTACCAGGGTAATGATTACAGCAAAGCTCAGGACAAAATACAGTAAGCTATAGAGCATCCAAAACCTCAAAAACCCCCTTTTGCGCATCCGGCTCCAATACGAAAGCCAGTGCTTGTTTCTAATATCCCTTTTTGAATCCATATACACATATATAAGGATACTGAACTATTCGCTCAGTCGACCAAATATACGGATTATCAAATAAATAGCAAAAAATCCGAGGGGGTATAAAAACCAGGTACTTATGCCAAATGCTGCGGGTATCGTGCCCAAAAATAGGGAAATCCCACCTACTGTCAACGCATAGGGCATTTGGGTTCGCACATGGCTCAGATGGTTGCAGGAGGTCGATAAGGAACTTAATATGGTCGTGTCCGAAATCGGACTGCAATGATCCCCAAGCACCGAACCTGCCAATACGCAGGAAACCACATTGAAGAAAAGGTTCAGCGTAAGCTGATGTTCAAATCCCTGTTCCATACACACTAACCACATGGCCGGAAGCAGCATGGGGTAGAGGATGGCCATGGTACTCCAGGATGAGCCGGTTGAAAAGGAAACAAGTGCGGCCAGAATAAAGGTGATCGCTGGAAACCACAAGGGATTGGCATCCAGGGTATGTAATATGCTGGTAATAAATTGTGCGGTTTCGAGATGGTCGGTAAGAAGCGAAAGGGTCCATGCCAGACAGAGGATAATGATGGCATTGAGCATAAAACCAAATCCTTTCATTACAGTAGTCATTGTATCATGAAGTTTGAGAATACGCTGACTGACACTCAGCAAAATACTCACACTCAGGGCCGCCGTTGACGACCAAAGCAGGGATTTATACGAATCAGCATTCCCGATGATGCCGGATACTTTGCTCCAAAAACCTTTTTCAGGATCCGACCAGATGCTTTCACTGAACCCGGTGATCCATAAACTGGCCATTGTGCCTAAGATCAGGACCAGGATAGGGATCACGGCATTGAACGCCCTTTTGGGGGCATGTTCATCCGGGTCCAAAGCCTGAATTTCTTCATTATGGATGATCTTTTGGCTCACATGATCTGCCTTCCGGCTCTTCCGTTCGGCTTTGAGCATGGGGCCGAAATCCTTTTTGCTCCTGATAAGCAGCCACATAAAAAACAAGGTGAAAAAGGGATAGAAAGCGTATTTCAGGGATTCAATAAAAACGCCGTACGGACTCGCATTCAAGCCGTCAATGGTATCAATTCCATCCTGGATATAGCCAAGTTGTGCCCCTATCCAGGTCGTTACAAAGGCCACAGAAGCCACCGGAGCGGCTGTTGCGTCAACGATATAGGCAAGTTTTTCCCGTGATACTTTTAGCTTATCCGTAACGGGTCGCATCGTGTTTCCAACCACGAGCGTATTGGCGTAATCATCAAAAAAGATAACAATACCCAGTACCCAGGAAACCATTTGTGCACTGCGGGGTGTTTTGGCATAACGGGAAATATGTTTCACCATGCCCACCATTCCTCCATTGCGGGAAATTACAGCCACGGTCCCACCGATCAGGAGGGAAAACACGATCACACTGATATGGTCAGGATCGGCGATGGATGGGATCAGATAGTCGGTAATGCTGAGAAAAAACCCGGAAAGCAGGTTTTTTTCCGGAAACATATAATGGATATGCAGAAATACGCCTGAGAGGATACCAATAAACAAGGAGCTGATTACTTCCTTAAAAACAATGGCAAAGAGGATGGCCAGCAGAGGGGGCAAAATTGACAACCAGGCGGGCATCACATTGGGCTTGACTTCCTCTAAACGGGCCACTCCGTCCGTATACGTTTTGATGGATACGGTTTCTGAGCCCTTTTGAAAGATTGGTCCGTTGATCAGATTTTCCTCTAGTGGAGAATAGACGGTAACGGAATTTGTACCGCTTTGCAGCGTAATGCTGTCAAATTCTAGACTGGGATCAATTTTTAATTCGATCGTGCGATTTGCCACGACAGGGGCGGCAAGTGTATAGTCCAGATCGGCAGCGATTGTCCCTGTTGAAATGGAACAAAAGAAGATGAGCAGGGAGCAAAAAAGGGGCACTATTCTAAACATCGTGGCGAAGATGACTATTTTGTTGGAAATCATCAACCTGTACCTGTGGATTAAAAGTAAGGGTTTCAGGGGACTATGCTGATTTATTTCCCCACTTTTGTGAAGGTGCCGGAAAAACGTATGTCATCAGATAAGAGTCAGGAACTGAACTGGTTGCAGGGTAATGCTGCAGATTTCACACGCATTTATACGCGCTACCAACCCCTTTTATTCGGCATTGCGCGCAGTTATGTGGATGATTCTGCCCTGGCTTCCGACATGGTCCAGGATGTTTTTCTCAAACTTTGGAACAAACGCCTCGAACTTAAGATCGATGACCTGCGCAGCTATCTTTTTGGCATGATCCGCAATCGCTGTATGGATCATCATCGCTCCCTGAAACGTACGGATGAACTTCATCATGCAGAATCAGTTGAAACCGGTGAAGAAGCAGACCATGCCCTGGAAGCCAAACAAACGGGCAAACAACTCGATGCCATGATCCGGGCTTTAAGTCCGCAATGCCGCACCGTCTTTTTATTGGTACGCTTCGAAGGTTTGCCCTACAAAGAAGTGGCCGAACTCCTCAACATTTCCGCCAAAACTGTGGAAAATCACATGGGCCGGGCTTTAAAAGTATTGCGCGAAGGCATGAAAGAGGGAGATGAAAGCCTGAATGCCCTATTTATTTTCGCCCTGTTTACGGCAGATTTCGGCAATAATGTAGATTTTTTTCAAAACTTGTTGGGGGTAAAGCTCAATTGAAACGTCCTAACTCTGAAGCATGCTCAGACAGCACTCAGATATTGACATTTTAATTGCCAAAAGCCTATCAGGTGAAAACCTGGCCGGAGACAGATCGACCCTGGATGCCTGGATCGCTGAAAATCCCCGGTTATGGCTGGAGGCAGAAAAAAGCTGGTTCGCCGCCAAATCGGAATGGTTCGAAGAAGAGGATCTCTCTTTTAAGACCCTGCCGGTTTATTTGCGCCCAAAATCAGCAAAACTCCCTGTGTACAGATGGGTGGGTTTGGCCGCTTCCTTAATCCTTATTGCTATGATCTCATTCTTCCTTATCCGCGAAAATGAAGTTGAAACTTATGCTGTACTGTCAGAAACAAAAACCCTGACCGGTCAGCAAAAGGAAGTGGTATTGCCCGATGGGTCCAAAGTTCGGCTGAACGCGTCCAGTAACCTTCGTTTTCCCGCAGAATTTGCACCAAACCAGCGTGAAGTATACCTCGAAGGAGAGGCCTATTTCGAGGTGGTGGCCGACAAAAAACGTCCGCTCATCATCCATGGAACCGAAGCCAATATCCGCGTTCTGGGAACTGCATTTAATGTTCACGCCTACCCGGGAAGAGGGATGGAAGTTGCAGTTCGTAGCGGAAAGATCAATATGGTAAGCCATAGCGGAACCGGTACAGATGTACTTATGGTCCCCGCAGGGAAAAAAGGAGTAAGTTATAAATCGGCCGGAGTTTGGCAGGTTGAGTCGGCTTCCGAAATGGATTTCGACTGGCTTGACGGCAAAATGCAATTCAATGAAAGTCCTCTGAGTGAGGTCGTTGAGGAACTCGAACGCAGTTTTAGTGTCGACATTGAACTGGCCGATGCCAATCTTGCAGCTTGCCGTATTTCTGCGACATTTAATCGAAACAGTATTGAAGAAGTGCTGGAGACCTTATCTTTGATCGTTGATTTCACTTATGAGCGCGAAGGCGATCGTATCGTGATCAACGGCAAAGGCTGCTAACGCAGAAAGGTTTCATGCTAAAATATCTGTTAACAACATTATGTTGTTTGACCCTCTTTGGGTCAGAAGAAATTTTCGGTCAGGCTCTTGAAACGCGTGTAAATGTCATCGCGAAGAACCTCTCTATTAAAGAAATCCTTCAGCAGATAGAAGCTTCAACATCGGTTCGTTTCTCCTATTCGGACGATGTTGTTCCCGTTGAAAAACGTATTAACCTCAACCTGAAAAATGTTCCCCTTAAACAGGCGCTGAATCAGATCTTTGCCAATACATTTATCGACTTTCGGGAGAACCAGAACCAGGTCCTTCTTTTTCGCAAAAAGCTCAATTTAAATAAGGATATAAACTATACCATCAGCGGGTTTATCCGCGAGGCGCAAAGCGGGGAGCCACTTATGGGTGTAAACATCGCCCGTAAAGGTACCTGGGAAGGAACCAGCACCAATGCCTACGGCTACTATTCCCTATCCTCTAATTCAGACACTTTCCATCTGCAGATCTCCTATATCGGCTTCAAAACCATCGAACAATTTATTCTTCTCGATCAAAATATCGAATTGAATGTATTGATGGAAGACAATTCAAGCCTTGGAGAAATAGTTGTCGGGGCCTCAAAAACAAATACCCCGGAAGAAATTACGGCCATTAGCAAGATCGAGATACCTATCCCCCAAATTCAGGATATTCCGGCCTTATTTGGAGAAAAGGATGTTTTTAAAGCCATTAAGCTGATGCCGGGGGTGCAATCAGGCAATGAAGGACAATCCGGATTTTATGTCCGTGGAGGCGGACCAGATCAGAACCTCATCATCCTGGATGATGCAACCGTATATAACGCCTTCCATCTTTTTGGATTTTTTTCGCTGTTCAACGGCGATGCCCTGCGTTCGGTTGAACTAACAAAAGGTGGATTCCCGGCCCGGTATGGAGGGCGTTTGTCGTCAGTGTTGGATGTTCACATGAAAGACGGAAACAAGGAAGCGTTTCATGGTTCGGGTGGAATCGGAATTATCTCTTCCCGCATTACGCTCGAAGGTCCGATCAAAAAGAATGTCAGCTCTTTTTTGGTATCGGGTAGAAGAACATACATGGACATGGTCATTCGTCCTTTTTTTAGCGATGAAACATTGGCCACCTTCTATTTTTATGATATTACCGCCAAGGGTGATTGGGTTTTTAGTGATAAGGACAAACTTTTTTTGAGCTTCTACCACGGTCGCGATCGTTACTTTATCAACGAAGGAAACAAACAGTACGGCGTTCGGGGAGGTACCAATTGGGAAAACCTGACATCCACCCTCCGTTGGAATCATGTTATCAATTCCCGGCTCTTTTCCAATACTTCGCTCGTATTAAGCAATTATAAACTGCGCGTGGAGGCAGGTGGAGTATATGATTATAAAGAATATTTACTCAAGCTGTATTCGGGCATTACCGACCTGAGCCTGAAAACCGATTTCGACTACAACCATTCTGCGAGAAGAAAAATGCGCTTCGGGGCTATTTCGACCTTCCACTATTTTGTTCCTCAGGGTTATTACGAACTCAATGAAGTAAATGGCCGGGAGTTGCAGGGCGAAGAACATTATGCCTCTCAGGAGAGTGCTGTTTATATAGAAGATGAGTACCAGTTTACTTCGAAGATCAGCTCTGCTTCGGGACTGCGTTTCACCCATTTTATTGCAAGCGGGAAATCATACGTCAGGGCTGAGCCGCGCATTTTACTCCGTTATGAACCCAATAAAAAGAACGCTTTTAAATTGAGTTATACGCTTATGAATCAATTTGTTCATTTGCTGTCAACAACCGGTGTAGGCCTTCCAACCGACCTTTGGGTACCCAGCACAAAAAACGTTGCTCCCCAGCAGGGTCACCAGGTTACAGGGGGGTACGGACGTTCTTTTAAAAAGATTAAATCCTTTCTCTCTGTAGAAGCCTATTATAAAAAATCGAACGGGGTGATTGGCTATAAAGAAGGCGCCACCTTTGTAGAAATTAGTCCCGACAACGAACCCGTTAAGGTTAACTGGGAACAGAATATCACCCAGGGTCAGAGCTGGAGCTATGGATTTGAGGTCCTGCTCCAGAAAAAAGTGGGGAAACTAACCGGCTGGATTGGCTATACCNNGGCTATACCCTGTCATGGACCTGGCTTCAGTTTGATGAACTTAACAGGGGCCAAAAATTCTATGCGCGCTACGACCGGCGCCATGATCTGTCGCTGGTTGGTACATACCAAATCTCCGATCGCCTTACCCTCTCCGGAACCTGGGTATATGGTACAGGCAATGCCATTACCCTCCCCGAATCCCGGTTTTATGCGGTTACCCACGACCCGAATTCAAGCGGCTTTAACTCCGGTATCAATGGTCTGATCGTATCCGAATACGGACTAAAAAATCAATACAGAATGAGCCCTTACCACCGCCTGGATCTGGGTATTCAATACCATACAAAACGTAAATACTGGGAAGGAACCTGGGAGTTTAGTATTTACAATGCCTACAACCGCAAAAATCCATACTTTTATTATGTTTCAACCGATATCAATGGCCAAAACAGCCTGAAGCAGATGTCGTTTTTCCCTGTTTTACCCTCTATTTCTTATTCCTTTAAGTTTTGATATGAAAGCCCTTTGGTCCCTGTTTTTGCTCAGCGTTTTGTTTGTTTCCTGCGAAAGGGACGCCGACATTCCATTGCCCAAAACCGACCCGAAACTGGGGCTTTTTTGCTTCCTTTCTCCGAATCAACCCATCGAAGTTGTTCTCGTTCGGGTAAATCCTTTATTTGGAACAAGCGGAGGTACAGGTCCCGATTACGTGCTTAATGCTCAGGTATGGATAAGCAATGGAACGGATACATCGAAACTGGAAAGAGAACCAGGAAAAGACTTTTATACCGAGCCCGTTCCAACTCTGCTTATCGAGCAGGGGAAAGAATACCGGATCTGGGCCGAGGCTCCTGATCTGCCTGCTGTTTCAGCCAGTTGTACCGTTCCGCTGGATCTGGCAGGGAGTGTACAGGCAAATCATTACGGCTCCATTCAGGAATCAGACAGCGTGTTTCACCTTTCTATGATCTGGCAGGACATTCCCGGACAGGAAAATTATTACCGGATCTATGCGGAGAATATTGACTCGGTAAGCAATGGCACTACAACCAAGGATGTTTATGCATTCAATACCCGCTATTACAGTGATTTTGGCAGCGACGGAGAAATACTGCAAAGCGGGATCGGCACCTATACCCGAAACCCCGTTAATGTTGAAAGCAGATGGATACTTGCCAACCTGATCACCTGTGAGACCCATTATTACAGGTATCATTTAAGTGTTGAAACGAATGTGGAAGGAAATCCATTATTGGGACCATCTTCTCTCTATAGCAATGTTAAAGGAGGTGTTGGCTGTTTTGGCGCCTACCTACAGTACACCGACAAAATCCGCATCTTTTAAAGACAATATTTTCTTTTACCTCTTTTTCGATGGATATTCGAAGCTTCAAAGCGGAATAAACGATGGCACGAAGAGAAGGAAAAGAAAGAGCAGAAATGCCAAAGGCAAAAATAAACCGCGAATCGATACGCAAAGGACTCCAGTTGTTTTCTTATGTGGGTTCCAATAAATGGAAATTTTACCTGGGCATGTTGTTTTTGGTCGGGACCGGTGCCACAGCGCTCGCTTTCCCTACGCTGATAGGCGAGGTTTTAAAGGCAGCTGAAGCCGACTGGGATCAGTTGCTTCATTGGGGATGGGCTATCCTTGCCGTTTTTGTAGCTCAAACCATATTTTCCTATTTCAGGATCTATCTTTTTGTAGATGTTACGGAGCGTATGTTGGAAGAGGTTCGGAAAGCAACTTATTCTAACCTGATCCGCTTATCCATGTCATACCTTACCCAACGTAGGGCCGGAGAATTGGGGAGCCGGATTTCTGCTGATATTTCTCAGATCCAGGACACCTTTACCACCAATATTGCGGAGTTTTTACGCCAGTTTATTATCATTATCGGGGGAATTATCCTCCTGTTTTTCACCTCGACCAAACTCGCGCTGGCCATGTTATTGATCATCCCGCCACTGGCCATTCTCACCGTGATCTTTGGCTATTTT
Organism: Bacteroidota bacterium; assembly: GCA_003531115.1. Lineage (GTDB taxonomy): Bacteria > Bacteroidota > Bacteroidia > UBA8524 > UBA8524 > UBA8524. The sequence continues at coordinate 29,549 of DQHT01000032.1, forward strand.
GTCAGGAAGAAGTCGCGGGGAGTGCAGGATCAGGTGGCTGATAGCAATACCATCGTGGAAGAAACCCTTCAGGGAATCCATAACGTAAAGGCCTTTGCCAACGAATATTTTGAAATACTCCGCTATGGAAATTCAGCTGCTAAAGTCAGGAAACAGGCGGTGCAGGTAGGCAGACTCAGGGCTGCTTTTGCCTCCTTTATCATCTTCGGACTTTTTGGTGGCATCGTGGCGCTGATCTTTTATGGGGCTTACCTGAAACAACAAGGTTTGATGGAATATGGCGATCTTGTACAATTCATGTTATACACCCTTTTTGTAGGAGGTTCGATAGGAGGTATAGCCGAACAGTATAACCAGATCCAAAAAACGCTGGGAGCTACCGACCGCGTTCTGGAATTGTTGAATGAACCCGGTGAAGACGTGGATCTGGATTCGGAAAGGCGGAAGGAATACCCGCGTTTTAAGGGGTCATTTGCCTTTGAAAGGGTAAATTTTGCCTATCCGTCACGACCCGAAACACCCGTTCTTCAGGGAATAAGCTTTGAGGCAAAGGCCGGTGAAAAAATTGCTTTGGTAGGCCAGAGTGGTTCCGGAAAAACGACCATTTCCTCCTTATTGTTACGCTTTTATGAGCCTCAGGAAGGACAGATCCTGGTAGATGGAAAACCCATCCATGATTATGAACTAACCCGATTACGCAGTCAGATGGCCATAGTTCCCCAGGATGTTATTCTTTTCGGAGGCAGCATTCGGGAGAATATTTTATATGGAAAACCGGAAGCAACTGAGGAAGAAGTAATCGAAGCGGCAAAAATGGCCAATGCCTGGGAGTTTATCAGCAAATTTCCCGAAGGACTTGAAGCCATTGTCGGCGACCGCGGTATCAAACTTTCGGGCGGTCAGCGACAACGTATTGCCATAGCAAGGGCCATCCTTAAAAATCCATCTATTCTTATACTTGATGAAGCTACTTCTTCCCTCGATTCTGAATCCGAATCGCTGGTGCAGGAAGCCCTCGAAAAATTGATGAAGGGAAGAACCTCACTGGTTATCGCCCATCGCCTGAGCACGATCCGCAATGCAGACAGGATACTGGTATTGCAAAATGGAGAAATTCTTGAAAGTGGGACCCATGAAGAGTTGATCAATAAAGATCAGGGTTTATATCGCCGATTGAATGTTATGCAATCCGATTTTATGTAAAAAAATAAAAAAATGCGCATCACCAAGCAACTATTGGCCAACTTTTTGGTTCTAATAGTTAGGTATGAAAAAGTTAATTAATAAATGGCTTTCTTTCTTTTTCAAAAAAACCGTGAAATCCGGAGCTAATTCTGATTTTCATTTATTTATTTGATCAAGAACGCGTTTTGTAGAAGGACTCGAAATTCTATCTTTGAGAGATGGTGCGTTCGTTTCTGATTTTTGCGTGTGTTTTTTCTTTATTTGTTGCCTGTCGATCCACCCCTAAAGTGGATTTGCTTGTTTATGGAGGTCAGATCAATTCGTTTGGTCTCGAATACCTGCAAGCAGAGTGTTTGGTTATTGATCAGGGCAAGGTCATCGCCATCGGCAACACTGACTCCCTCCGTGCCGTATACACCGCAAATAAGGAGATCGATCTGCAGGGTAAGCATCTTTATCCGGCCTGGCACGATGCCCATGCCCATTTTGCTGCATTCGGTAAAGGATTAGACGAACTCGATCTTAAAGGAAAAGCGAGTTGGGAGGCGTGTATAGAAGCGATCGCTGCCTATGTGACAGAACATCCCGACAGGGTCTGGGTAAAAGGCCGCGGCTGGGACCAGAACCTTTGGGGTGGAAAATATCCCGATCGCCGGATCCTTGATTCTCTTTATCCCGACAAACATTTTTATTTATCCCGCGTTGACGGACATGCCGCATTAGTGAGCGGCAATGTTTTGGAAAAATTGGCCTTCACTACAGAAACAAAGGTAGAAGGTGGGGCAATGATTGTTGACCCTTCAAACGCAAAACGACTCACTGGTGTATTGATCGACGGAGCGGCCGACCTGGCAAAATCGGAAATACCGGAACCTACTTTTAAAGAGTTGCGTGAAGCATTGCTCGCAGCTCAGGAAAAGTGTATAGCCTCTGGAATCGCAGCCATAACAGAAGCCGGTTTGGACCTCAGGGTCATTCAGCTGATCGACAGCATGCAGCGGGAGGGGCTCCTGCATATGAAATTTATTACCATGTTAAATCCGGGCCCCAAAGAATTCGACTATGCAAAGCAGGGCATTTATGAAACCCCGAAACTCAAGGTTGCTTCCTTTAAACTATATGCCGATGGGGCATTAGGTTCACGTGGAGCCCTTTTAAAAGAGCCCTATTGCGACCATGAGGGCAATGGTCTGGCCATACATAACCCGGCTTATTTTGACAGCGTTTGTCAGCTTATTTACAAGCTGGGCTTCCAGGCAAATACGCATTGTATCGGCGACTCGGCCAATCGTTTGATACTTGAAACTTACGCGCGTTACCTGAAAGGCAAAAATGACCGGCGTTGGCGTATTGAACACGCACAGGTACTTGACCTGGGTGATATTTCTTTCTTTAGCAAATACAATATAGTACCCTCAGTACAACCTACCCACGCTACCTCTGACATGTTCTGGGCGGAAGACCGGCTTTGTTCCGAAAGGATGCCCGGAGCTTACGCCTACAAGTCACTCTTGAGCGAAGCAGGTTGCCTGCCTCTGGGTACCGATTGTCCGGTTGAGGATATTAACCCGATGTACACCCTTGTTTCGGCTGTTTTTCGTGTAAATGCATCCATGATGCCTCCAAAAGGCTTTCAAAATGAGGAAGCGCTTTCTCATTTTGAGGCACTGAAGGGTATGACCTGGTGGCCGGCCTGGGCTGGATTTAAAGAAAATCAGTTTGGCAGCTTGTTTCCGGGTATGGATGCCGATTTTGTGATCTATGATGAAGACCTCCAAAAGGCCGGTCCCGAAAAATTGTTGAAGGCAACTCCAATTTCTACCTGGATCGATGGAATTGAACGTTGGAAAAGGGATAGTTAGATTATTGATCACTGCCGCCTTCTTCGAGGTCCGGCACAACAGCTATTGCTTTACTTGATTTTGGGAGCAGTACCGTATACTCTTTTTTGCTTTTATTAAGCATACTCCGCTGACGAATCCACGGATTCAGGAGTTTCAGGTGTTTGTAGTTAGTCCCTTGAGCCAATGCAAATTCAGGCCAGTTGCTCACAGTACTATCAACAGTAACCACACGCGTTTGAACCGGATTGTATAAGGCTTCTTCTTCGATTAAAAAGCCATAGTCGGCTTGTCGGGTATATATTTCTTTAGCCGCAAGTATCCTGAATAAATAGCGGGCTGTTTCATCGTTTAAGTGGAGGTCATAGTAAGATGAAACTCCCTGCTTTTTCAGTTGACTTTCCACTCCGTTTTCGCCCATATTGTAGGCGGCCGCAGCCAGGGTCCAGCTGCCAAGTCTTGCCTTATTGTCTTTTAAATAGGCACAGGCCGCTTCGGTGGCTTTAACCAAATGAAAACGTTCATCTATTTCATTGTTAACTTCAAGCCCGTAACGTTTACCGGTACTGGCTAAAAACTGCCAGAATCCTGCAGCATTGCTGGGTGATATAGCGTTGCTCAATCCGCTTTCGATCATGCACAGAAATTTCATGTCATCCGGAACGCCGTTTTTTTCGAGTATGGGTTCGATAACGGGGAAATATTTGTTGGCCCTTTTAAGCATGATGATGGTATTGCTATGCCAAAAGGTATTGACCAACAATTCGCGGTCAAGGCGTTCTTTTACATCAACCTCATCCAAATGAGCGGCTTCGCCTGCAAAATTAATGTTACTCGGGATTTTGGGTACAGCAATGCTTCCGTTGGGGTGATTCACCACAACAGAATGCTGCTCCTGTTTTCCTGCAATGGAGATAAAGATCAGAGAGGAAACCAGGGCTCCTCCTGCAAAATAAGCCACGTTCTTCAGTTGCATGCCTCCTAACAAGCAAAAATCACGCCTTCTTCAACACACGGCGAAGCCAGCGGGGGAACAGAACCACCCCGATGATCAGGTAGGGATAGTAGCTGAAAAGACGCCATAAGAAGGCCTGAAATCCGGTAAGGTTGGGCATGGTAAACTCCTTTAGAAATCCTTCGAAAACCATTTCTGCAACCCCACTGCTTCCCGGGGTCGGACTGATCAGCATGATTACCCACATCACCATTTGGCGGGCGTAAATGATAAAATGATCAGCAGAAGCCACAAAGGCCAGGATCAGGCAATTGATGACCATAAACCGGGCGGTCCATGACAGAAAGGTAGAAGCAAAACATTTCGCCCAGAAATTCAGGTTTTTGCCCTTAAGCTCCCGCGAAGTGATTACCACTTCATCGCCCACTTCGGCAATTTTTTTTCTCCAGCGACGAAGAATGGGGAGACTAAAAATTCGGATCAGTACTTTTCGAAAGGCACCCGGATTAACAAAGACGGATATAGAAATGATAAAGGTGAGTAAAAAAATAAAGATATAACCGGTATAGAAGAGTCCTTTAATACCCATGGCTATGCCAAAAAGACTTTGTTCAAGTTCTATTGGAAAGAGGTTATTCCATCCGGCAAGCAGAATGCAGACAGGAACCATGATGATATAAAAAACTTCATCAAGTAAAGCTGTTACCAGTACGATCGCGGTACTTTTTCCAAGAGGTATTTTTTCCCGATTCAGTATAAACATGGCAATCCCCGATCCACCAACTACCGAAGGCGACAAGGCGGATGCGAATTCCCACAACATGATAACATCGAAGGATCTGCGCCAGGAAAGTTTTTTGTCGGTCAGGATACGAATACGGATCATGTATCCGATGTCACGGATGGCCATCATAACCAAACACATAAATAACCAGAAGAAAGCCCGGAATGACCAGTCTATGGCATTGTAGGCAGCTGCGTCGAACTCTTTGTAAATAAAATAAAAGGTCACCGCCAGTCCTAAAATAATGGGTATCAGAACCTTTCGAATGCGAAATTGCTTCGTTGGCGCCTTTGGCTCGATGGGTTTTATGGGCTGCTCGGTAAGTTGGGACATTTACTGGCCTTGTGCCAGCGAATATCCCTGCTTTTCTCCGAAATTCCTTAACATTTCCATGGAAGTGACAAAGAGTTCATTGGAAATAGTACGGATCATCGCCCAGATCTCCTGAGAACTCACCTCGGAATCCTTGTTGTGCAACATAATGCGACACCCGTGATGATTCACACATTCGGTAAGTATGGAACCGGTAGGCCAAACCTGCGTACCCCTGTTGGAAATATTCAACAAACGAAACGGGTCGGGAAGCAGTCGTTCAATGATATCAGCAATTTCTTCCGGCTTCTTTTCCGAGTCGATCATGAGGTCACAACCTACAAGTTTTTCGCCCTCAGACCTCGGGCTTACCATCATTGGACGTACTAAAGGCAAAGCAGGTTTGTTCCATGTTTGGGTTTCAGAACCCGCCACCCGGGCCTCTGATTGCTCCGGTTTCTTTCCAAGGTTTTGAATAATAGCCTGGGTAAACTCGGTGGTATTGCTCGCCGGAATACTCCTGTCGCCAAAATCACCCGTATGTACTCCTTGTTCCAAAGTATACAGCAAGGCATTTTCAATTTCGGCGGCTTTTTCTCCAAGTCCAAGGTGACGTAACATCATAATTCCGCTCAGGAGCAGTGAGGTCGGGTTGGCAATATTTTTTCCGGCAATATCCGGTGCAGTTCCGTGAACAGCTTCGAAGATGCAGATATTGTCGCCGATGTTCGAAGAAGGAGCAAACCCAAGTCCGCCTACCAATCCCGCACAAAGGTCAGATACGATATCTCCCTGCAGGTTGGGCAACACAACAACCTCAAAACGTTGCGGCATAGCCACCAGCTTCATACACAGGTCGTCGACAATAATATCATTCGCTTCGATCTCCGGGTATTCTGCAGCCACTTCATAGAATGTTTCTAGGAAGAGCCCGTCAGTAAGCTTCATGATATTGGCTTTATGGCCACAGCTTACTTTTTTAAAGCCTTCTTTCCTGGCCATTTCAAAAGCAAAACGGTGTACCTGTTCGGAGCCCTTACGCGTTATAAACCTTCTGCAAACAGCCACATCATTCGAATTCATATGTTCAACACCTCCGTACGTGTCTTCGATGTTTTCACGAACAATGGTGATATCGATCGGAATTCCGGCTTTGCTGTGAACGGTATCTACCCCTTTTAAACTGAGAAAATGCCGGCGATTGGCGTAGGTGCTCCAGGTTTTCCGGGCGGTAACATTGATGCTCTTCATCCCTTTCCCTTTTGGTGTTTCCATGGGACCTTTAAACAGGATGCAATTGTTTTCAATACTTTCTTTGGCGGAGGGCGTCATGCCGCTGTTATAGCCTTGAAGAAAATAGGTTTTGCCCATTTCTATGAAGTCATACTTTAGCGGAACCTTCGCCGCTTCAAATAACTGAAGCACGGCGTCCATAATTTCGGGCCCTATTCCATCTCCCTTTGCAACTGAAATCCTGATCATGTTTTATCCTAGTTATGCCAAAACCGGTGCAAAGGTAACTTTTTCAACCGCCATTTCCGACCCGAATACGCAAATGAAGGCATGTAAACCGTGTATTTCCGTGCAAAAATTACCCACCTAATTTTGGAGTAATCCGTAAATTATTCGCAATGATGGGTAATGCCGCTGTGCCAATTTATCAGCAAATACGCCCAAACAAGGCATGCTTATTGAGGAAAGTTCCTTTAATTCAATTTTTTTTGGGGACGGCACTGTTTCTGATTTAATTGGATGATTCGTATCTTTGAGAAGATTGACTAAAAAGTTACTGTAGCTGAAAATATGAAAAAGGGGATATTACTACTGTTGATGATCTTGCCGATTTTAACGCATGCTCAACGCCGACAGGCCCGTGTAGAATTGGTAATGATGGGCGGAATTTCCGGGTATGCCGGGGATGTTGGCGGAGATCAGACTAAATTTTTAAGCGATCATTTGAAAAACCTCGGGCCAGCCTATGGTCTGGGTGCCCGGCTTCATATCACCAATTTTATGGCCGTACGGGGTAATTTTAATTATGCCGTTATAAGTGGGGCCGACAGTTTCGCAAATCATGAAGGAAGGATAACCAGAAACCTTAGTTTTCAAAGCACCATCTATGAAGGTTCTTTGCTGCTTGAGCTCAGCATAATAAATTGGAAACATCTGATCGGCGAGCGGGTAAACAGTTCCCGCGGAGGAAGGGCCAACCTTTATCTTTTTGGCGGAATGGCCTTTTTTGCTTTTAATCCACAAGGCTACTACCAGGACCGCTGGTATGATCTTCAGCCTCTCGGAACAGAAGGGCAGGGCATCAAACCGAATACGCCCAAATACAAGTTAAGTTCATCAGCTCTTGTTATGGGTGCAGGTTACCGCTATTTGTTAGGTGGCCGCTGGTCAATTGGAATGGAAGCCGGTTTCCGTAAAACAAATACCGACTACCTGGATGATGTGAGCAAGGAATATTGGGACAATTCACAGATCGAAGCGACCAACGGAACCGTTGCTGCAAACCTGGCCGACCGTTCTGTGGATGAGGAAGGAAATTCCTTCATTCGGGCCGGTGGTTCACAAAGAGGAAATTCCAAGATCAAAGATTATTATGGATTTGCACAATTGACCCTGGCCTTTAAACTTGGCAGCGACGGAAACTCGCAGTCATACGGCGGAAAGGGTGGTAAATTCAGAACAAGAAGCCGCTGTTTTCAGTTCTAAACAGGAGCATCTCCTTCCTTCAAGGCACACGACGTTTGAATATTTTTTTCATCAGGACGTCGAGTTTTATCTATCTTTCCTTTCTTCCTCGGCGGGATTTTATATTTTCGCTGTTTCCTAGAAAAGAATGTACGCTCATTTTTTTGGTAAACTTAGTTCCATTAACCCAACTATGGTGGTCATTGACTGCTCCGGTATCGGGTATGAATTGCATATATCGCTGTATACCTTCGAGCGTCTGAAAGACCTGAAGGAGGCAAAGGTCTATGCACATCTGGCTATCAAAGAAGATGCACATACTTTGTATGGGTTTTTTGATGAAGCGGAACGTCACCTTTTCCGGCAATTGATTTCGGTTCAGGGCATCGGTGCATCCATTGCCAGGATGATTCTGTCATCTACTCAACCACAGGAATTAATTGGCGCAATAATTCAGGGCAACGTTGCGTTATTGAAAAGCGTCAAAGGGGTAGGTCCTAAATCTGCTCAGCGTATTGTTCTCGAGTTGCAGGACAAAATGCAGAAACATGATGCGGAAGCCGGCTATTCCCTGGGGTTTGCTTCCGGAAACCGCAATAAAGAAGAGGCCGTTTCAGCCCTTCTTATGTTGGGTTTTGCAAGAACAGCCGTGGAAAAAGTGGTTAGTAAAGTAATGGAATCTGCCGGGAGCAGTGAGCTCAAGGTGGAAGAAATTATTAAGCGTGCATTGAAAAATTTATAGCCTATTGCCGACAATTACGAGTTAAAAGAAGAGAAAATTGGTTATTAAAACGCTGTCTGGTCTGTTCACTGGAGTGATACTTTCAGGGCTCATTATTGCCTTCGCGGCAGGGCCTGAGTCGGCCTACGATTATTTTCCTTATGATCCTTCTTTCGGCCCTGGCGACAGCACCCAAAAGAAAGACTCACTTGGAGGGGATTCACTTAACCTGAAATACCCCATCCAGGATAATCCGCTTTACGGGGATAAACCGGTAAACAACCTGGATCTTAAAGATCCGCTCGTTATCCGTACGGAGACCTATTTTGACACGGCCGATGGTACCTACAAAACCCGTCAGGTTGTTGGGGAGAGCGAATACCGCCCCACCGAGGTGCAGACTTTCGATGAATACCTGAAAGACCTCGAGAAAAAAGAAACACAGGATTATTTTCGGCAAAGGTCCAATGCCAATAGTTTTGTTCGGGGTGGCGGACTCATCCCTCCTATCAAGGTAGGTCCGAAGGTATTTGATAAAATATTTGGCGGAGGTACCATCGACGTTCGTCCGCAGGGTTCTGCCGAATTAACCTTTGGATGGAACTACAATGTGGTACGTAACCCGGCATTTACGGCCAGGCAACAACGTAACGGACAGTTCGACTTCAAACAGAAAATACAAATTAACCTTACCGGATCGATCGGGGATCGAATGAAAATTGCCGCCAATTACGATACTGAGGCAACTTTCGATTTCGAGAACCAGATGAAATTAAACTGGGCAGGTAAAGAAGACGATATCATACAGGGAATTGAACTCGGAAATGTCAGCCTGCCACTGAACTCGAGTTTAATTAATCCGGGTCAATCGCTGTTCGGACTGAAAACCAAGTTGCAGTTCGGAAAAGTTACCGTAACCACCATTGCCACCCAACAGCGCGGGCAGTCAACTTCAACCCAGGTTACCGGGGGAGCCCAGGTTACCAAATTTGATATCCAGGCAGACAATTACGATGTAAACCGCCACTTTTTCCTTGCCCAATATTTTGCAGATAATTACGATCGCTGGAACTCCAACCTGCCAAGTATCCAGTCTCCCATTATCATTAACCGTATTGAAGTTTGGGTAACAAACCGTTCCAAAGATTTTTCCACCACCCGTGATGTGGTTGGGTATATGGACCTTGGCGAAGGCCAGCCTTATAATACCCGCTGGGGTTCCGTGCAAAATACCCTGCCCGACAATAATGCCAACGGATTGTACGGGGCACTGACAACCGGACCCGACGCGAGCAATGTACGTTCTTCGTTTCAGACGGTTTCTACCCTGGAAAGCGGAACATATAGCCTGGACAAGATCCGGGATTTTCAATACCTGGCCAACGCCCGCCTGCTGAATGCGAATGAGTACACCTATCACCGGCAACTGGGTTATGTTTCACTGAATACAGCGCTCAATAACGATGAGATTCTTTGTGTAGCCTACGAATATTCAGTTAACGGGGTTGCTTATAAGGTGGGTGAATTTTCTGGCGATATTCCCGACGACCAGGCCAATCCAAAGATCCTGAACTTAAAATTACTCAAAGGAGCCACCATCACCACCCAGCTTCCAATCTGGGACCTGATGATGAAAAACGTGTATTCGCTGGGCGCTTTTAATGTTCAACAGGATAAATTTTACCTGGACGTGGTTTATGCCGATGACCTTTCAGGAAGTGACTATACCTATTTGCCGGTACAAAATGAACCGGAAGTGAGCAATAAAGTTTTAATCAGCGTCCTCAACCTGGATAATATCAATGTTCAGAATGAAGCGGCACCTGACGGAGTCTTTGACTTCCTTCCCGGCCTGACTATCCTGCCCAATAACGGCAGGATCATTTTCCCTGTGCGAGAACCCTTTGGCCGGCATTTGTCCACCAAACTCAGCCAGCAAAACAATATCGACAAGTATGTTTACCAGGAGCTTTACGATTCTACTAAGTGGCTGGCGCAGCAGGTCGTTTCAAAAAACAAGTTTTTCCTGAGAGGAAGCTTTCAGAGCAGCAGTAACAACGAAATTTCCCTGAATGCCTTCAATGTTCCCAAAAATTCGGTGAAGGTTACGGCCAATGGGACCCTGCTAACCGAAGGGGTAGACTATACAGTGGACTATACCCTCGGTAAGGTGATCATTCTGAACACAGCCCTCCTCGAATCAGGTGCAGTGATCGATGTAACTTCTGAGAATAACAGCTTGTTCAATATTCAGCAAAAAACGGTGATTGGTACCCGTGTTGACTACCTGGTGAACAATGATCTTATTTTAGGTGGTACCGTCATGCACCTGTGGGAGCGCCCGCTAACCCCTAAAGTTAATATCGGGGACGAGCCATTGCTGAATACCATCATCGGCTTTGATGGCTCTTACAAGAAGGAATCGCGCTGGCTGACAAAAATGGTGGATATGCTCCCCTTCCTGGAAACAAAGGAAGTGTCCTCTATCACGATTTCAGGTGAATATGCCCAGTTGTTTCCCCATCAGCCCAAAACAATAGGGGAGCGGGGTACCTCTTTTATTGATGATTTTGAAGGCTCAGAAACACCCTTCGACATGCGTCTGGGCAATAACTGGTTTTTGGCCTCTACTCCCGAAGGACAGCCGGATATTTTTCCGGAAGGTAATGAGGTTGGTGCCCGGGCCGGATTTAAACGCGCACAATTGGCATGGTACACGGTCGACCCCATATTCCAAAGAAATCAAACGACCAGCGAACCGGCAACACCTGACCATTTGCGAAATAATACGGCGAGTTCATCCAATCATTATACCCGCATTATCCAGGTCAATGAGGTATTCCCGAACAAGCAGCTCCAGAATATGGCGCCGCAAAATATTGCCACGCTCGACCTGGCTTTTTATCCCCAGCAACGTGGTCCATACAATTACACCGGTGAGAATTTAAATCCTGACGGAACCTTTGCCAATCCTGAACAAAGTTGGGGGGGTATTCAGAGAAGGATAGAAACCAACGATTTTGAAGCAGCCAATATCGATTATATCGAGATGTGGTTTATGTCGCCCTGGATGTATGATCCATCCATCACCGGCACCATGTATCTGAATCTGGGGCAGATCTCTGAAGACGTGGTAAAAGACCGGGCAAAATCCTTTGAAAACGGCTTGCCTACCGATCTTTCCATACCCGGACAAACCCGGCAAACGGACGTAGCCGTTGTGCCTACGGGAAGGACCCTGAACAATGCCTTTGTCAATGAACCCAATGCCCGCCAGCTCCAGGATTTGGGTCTTGACGGGATGAACGACGATGCGGAGCGGGAATTTTTTAAACCCTTCCTCGACAGTGTTCAACCCCTTCTGAGCAGCGATGCCTACCAACAATTGCTGGATGACCCTTCGGGCGACAATTACCAGTACCATTCGTCATCCCAGTTTGATAATGCTCAGGCTACTGTTTTGGACCGTTATAAGGACTTTAACGGACAACAGGGAAACTCGCCGCTGGCAACTTACGAGCCGGATGGGTATCCTGTTGGGAAAACCAATACGCCTGACGATGAAGATATCAACCAGGATTTTTCGCTGAATACGATAGAAGAATATTTTCAATACAAGATCGAGATCGATCCGGCAAAACTGGTTATTGGTCAAAATTTCGTGGCCGACATTCAGGTGAGTTCAGTGCCATTGGATGATGGGACAAGTCCACCGGTGACCTGGTATTTACTCCGGATTCCGATCAGTGCATACGACAAGAAGGTTGGAGATATCCAGGATTTCAAATCCATCCGCTTTATGCGCATGTATTTGAAAGATTTTGACAAACCCGTTGTTATTCGTTTTGCCCAGTTCCAACTGGTACGGGCCGAATGGCGGAGGTACCTGAAATCGCTTTCTGAACCTGTTGATGGTACGCCAACCACCCCGATCGATGAAACGACCTTTTCTACCGGTACGGTAAATATTGAAGAGAACGGATTCCGTAACCCGGTTAAATACGTTTTGCCTCCCGGATTTTATCGGGTGATCGACCCGACCACTCCGGGCAATGTGCAGCAGAATGAGCAATCAATTTCTTTGCGGGTATGCGACCTGAAAGATGGAGATGGACGTGGTGTATTTAAAACAACCCGTCTCGATATCCGAAATTACAAACGCCTGAAAGCATTTGTTCATGCTGAAGAAGCGGCTCCAACAGTAAAAAATGGAGACCTGCATGCATTTATCCGTATTGGAACGGATCTGGAAAGCAACTATTACGAATATTCTGTACCCCTTACCATTACGCAACCAGGTGAATCTTCTCCGCAAGGAGTATGGCCACTGGAGAACGAATTAAATGTTGAATTGGAAGCCTTTTATCGCGCCAAACAGTTGCGGTCGAATCAAAATGTACCCCTGATCCAGGAATTTGTGCAGGTTTTGTCCAATGGGGCGGTCATACGGATTAAAGGACTGCCGGATATGAGCAATATCCGGGTGATCATGCTTGGGGTAAGAAATCCGCTGGCCGACGGTAACACGAATGATGACGGACAGGCTAAATGTGCGGAAGTTTGGTTCAACGAACTGCGCATGTCGGAGTTTGTGAACCAGGGTGGATGGGCAGCAAATGGAAGGGTGGTGGCCAAACTGGCTGACCTGGGAAATGTAACGGCTTCCGTTAACTACCAGAGCATCGGTTTTGGCGGCCTGGATAAAAAGCTGAATGACCGGAACCTGAACGAGACCTTTATTTATGATCTTTCCGGAACGTTCGAGCTGGGGAAATTTTTACCGGCCAAGTTTGGGATTTCTGTTCCCCTCTATATCGGTCACAGCGAGCAAATTATTCGTCCGAAATACAATCCGCTTAACCCGGATATCCTGCTGGAAACGGCCATTGATGTTGCGGAGGACCCTGAAAAAGATTATATAAAACGAAATGCCGAAGACCTTACCGTACGGCGTAGTATTAACTTTACCAATATCCGTAAAAACAGGATGGGAAGTGGGAAGGCACATTTTTGGGATGTGGAGAATTTTAACCTGTCGTATTCGTACACGGAAATATACAGGCGCAATCAACAAATTCAGGAAAACCTGCAGAAAACCTACCGGGGTAGCCTGGGCTATAATTTTACCGTAGCTCAACCACTCAAGTTTCAACCGTTTAAGAAGATCGGCAAGTCGCCCTGGCTGAGCATAATCAAAGACTTTACCCTGACACCCTACCCCAATACGTTTAGCTTCCGAACAGACCTTAACCGGTACTATTCCCGCATGGTAACCAGGAATAACGATAACCCGAATACGCTTGTGCCCCACATGTACAATAAGAATTTTACCATGGATCGTTTTTATACGTTCCGATGGAATCTTACCGGGCAATTATCCCTCGATTATCAGGCTACCAACAAGGCCCGTATTGATGAGCCCCTGGGCAAGATCAGCAGGGAAGAAAATCCTGATTCGGTGCAGCAAATCATCAATAACCTGAAAAACCTGGGTCGAAATACGAATTTTAACCAATCCGTCACACTCAATTACGATGTGCCCCTCAGGAAAATACCTATACTGAACTGGATTACCCTGAATGCCCTCTATACGGCAAATTATGAGTGGAAAACAGCTCCTCCGGCAACGAGTTTTCTGGGAAATGAAATACAAAATTCACAGGTCTACTCATTGAATGGACAATTCAATATGGTTACCCTCTACAATAAAATCCCATACTTCAAAGATGTAAACAGGGGCAAACGAAGCAAAGTTAAAAAACCGAAAGAAGGCGAAGAACCGACGAAGAAAAAGGATGAGGAAATGAAAGGCGTGGGGCCATTTGTTGCCAGGCTTGTAATGAGCGTCAAGAATGTGTCCTTTACCTACAGCGTAACCAATGGACTCTACCTTCCTGGATTTACGGGAAAAACAGAATATTTCGGAAATGATTTTATTAATGATGCCCCCGGATTACCTTTTATCTTTGGTAGTCAGGATCCGGCCATCCGTTATGACCTGGCTAGGCGTGGTTTTATGACCATGGATACGACGATTTTTAATCAGTTTAGTCAAAAATCGAGTATTACCTTCTCCCCTAAAGCAACCCTGGAACCAATCCGCGATCTGAGGATAGATCTAACCGCCAATAAAAATGAGATACGCTCGCTGTCATCGACCTTTAAGGCGGATAAAGACGGAAACTTTACGGATTATGGTTTGATGGAATCCGGAAGTTATGCGATCACCTTTAACTCGCTGCGCACTTCTATGGATAAGGTGGATAAAAATGGTAAATCAGAAACCTTTACCCAGTTTGAAAATAATCGGTATACCATGTCGAAACGCCTTGCACAGGAAAGAGGTGTCGATCCAAATCAGGTGGATCCAACGACGGGCTATGTGTTGGGCTACAGCCAGAAACAACAGGAAGTTTTGATGCAGGCTTTTATAGCGGCCTATTCAGGACAAAACGCGAATGCAAGCACCTTGTCTATCTTTCCTAAGGTACCGTTCCCGGCATGGAACATAACCTATAGTGGATTAAACAGGAATAAAACACTGGCCAGGTTATTTACGAATATTACGTTCCGGCATGCCTACAATTCACAGTTTCAGGTGCAGAGTTTTACAACACCTCTTGCTACCGGTGTCAATCCGGTACTCGACTATATGCCGAAATACATGGTTAGTCGTATCGTCATTGCTGAGAATTTAAAACCGCTTCTGAGCGTGGATGTTTCGCTTAAATCAGGGCTCACGGGCAGATTAGAATACAGCAAGACCCGTACGGTCAATTTGGAAGTGGCGAGTTATCGGGTAACCGAAAACCGGACTTCTGAATTTGTAATTGGTATTGGGTATAAAACCAAGGGATTACGCATTCCATTCAAAATAAACCGGAAAAAACCTTACCTCCCGAATGACCTGAATATTCGCTTTGACTTCAGTATACGGGATTCGAAAAATGCAGTGTCCGAAGTGGATGTGGTGACCAGTACCCCGGTAAATGGAAACCGGATCGTTTCGATAAAGCCAACCATCGATTATAGTATTTCGGATAAACTGAACCTCCGTATATTCTATGACCGCAGAGCTACCCAACCGGTTGTGGCTTCATCATTCCCCACAGCCATTACACAGGGAGGAATTCAATTGCGGTACACGATCCAGTAAGGGAGGATCATTTGGCGTAATTCAGGGGATGTTTCAGTTTGCTGAAGCTCATGATGTCGGCTTTTATGGAACCAACAAGCAGGTCGGCTTTAACCCGTAGCGGCATTTTATTTTCATCATCGCTTACCCAAAGCTCCAGACCCTCCTGGTCTTTAAATACACGGTCGGCAACCACCATAGGAATTATTTTTATGGCGTTTATCTTGCCTACATCGGTCTTGATCACTTCACGTTTAATGAATTTGATCTTCAAATCATGAACTTCACCATCCATATACACCTGTAAAGGAAAAACATCGCCCGCCTTGGCATCTTTAACATTAAGGGTACGTGCATAATAGATCGAGGAAATAATATCCTGAATATCACCGGTGAATTTTACATTCCCTTTTCTGGCGCTGCTTACTGTTTTTGTTTTGTAGTTAAAAATGGCAAAATCGCTGTCTTTGTACGATCCTTCCTCCATTATTTTGGAGAACTGAAGGGGCTGACAGGCTTTTGTATCGATATAAGTCTGGTAATGGTCACGAACCTTGTAAAACCAGTCAAATCCCGAATAGGAGCGGCCTTTTGCATGGATATGGTATACATGACGTTTTCCGATCGGCATCAGCTCGTCTTCTATCTGCATTTCAAGTTCCCCGGCATTCATCACACCATAATGCACACGGTATTTCAGGAATTCACCTTCGGCCCAGGCATTGTTTGCCCATTCCCTGTAAATGGAATCCGGTTTAACCTGTTCGGTTTGATTCGATACACCGATGTTTTGGGCTGAGCCTGATAACATCGCAGCGAAAAGTGGAAGGAGAATATTCATGGCTCTTAATTTCCCTAACAGGTTTCAAGAAGCGTTCCAAATTTAAAAAATACGCTCTACAGTGCCTGATCCTCTGCCACTTACATTCACCCCGTTTTGCGGATCAAGATGATAATAAACATTGCCTGTGTTCTCTATATGGCAATCCAACTGATTAAGTGGACTGACATAAACATGATTTAAACCATAATGGTAAACATAAACGATGTCGGCAGGCATTTCCCGGGCTTGAAGCTTTCCCGTTTCGTACATTGTGGCTACGAAGATGTCGCAGTTGCCACGCAGCCTGACCTCACCGGCTTCCCGATGATCAAAGTACAGGGTTCCTATATCCAGTAAAAGTTTCTGATCTGAGGTGCTGTTATGGTTAAAATAAAGCTCATTGACCGGCAGGGTATCCGAAGAAAAAAAGGACGCATCATCCAGGCTATAAAGTTCAGAAAGCGAATCAATATAAACCTGGCAAAGTACTCGATTGTCTAACTCTCTCAACCATTTGCAGCGATTGGCATCGCTGAGGATGAGGCGGTCATTGTTCACTTCGATGCGGACCCCGTCAAGAAGGTTGGCATATCCTTTTAATAAAATTTGTCCCAGTCTTGACGGGTCATGGATCAGCTCCACATCAATGCGGTCTTCTGCCTGTATTTGATGGAACAGGTCCACTGTCCGGGTAATTTCCGACAGGACTCCTTTTTCCGTGCAGCCGTCTTCTATTTTGCTGCATGAGATAAAAAGCAGGGCTGTTACTGCTGCAATATGGTATAGCTTATTCCCCATTCTATATAATCTGCACGAGCAAAATGTGTTTTTAAGGTAATACTTGCGGCCCAATTGCGGCCAATTTCATATTTGAACCCGAGTCGCTGATAAAGCATGCCTTTGCTCCATCCCGGTGAATAAGCATACATCCCACCCTCCGTCAGGATATGCAGGGATCCCAGCAGAAATTCATTGCCAAGAACGAAGCCGGTTTCAAAGCTGTTTTTTATGCCCGGACGTTCCGTGACATTGGCCGGATTGTCGCGGTACAGAAAACCCCTGTCATGAAAAAAATCGACTCCTCCATGCAGCCGAAGCTTTGGTCCTCCCCAAAAGGAGTAACGGTAGCTTAATTCGCTCACATAAATCCTCCGGGAATAAACCAGCCCGGTAACTTTACTGGCGCCCGAGAAGCGTATTTCATGACGGCCCTTCATTGTTGCTGTATCAGGAACATACGCTTTGGAATCTTTTGGTTTTCCATGGAGGTGATAACCTAATCCGATCCCTGCCTCTACTGAATTGAGTCCCAGATTAGGCATTTTGTAGTTGGCATTGGAAAAATGGGTGATCCCAAAAACAGCTGAAAGTTCAATTTTTGGATGGATCATCCAGTGGTAAGCCAGATGGAGGCGCATATTGGCATTTAAATGGCTCCCAACGGCTTTATTGAGGAGATTGGTTTCCAGATCCCATATTCTGGTCAGGTAACCCAAACCGCTACTCACACGAACATTAAACTCCTGTCGCGGTCTGTCAATGATTTTGAATTCAGCATAGGGAAGTATCCCGAAGGCTTCCCCCGAAATTTCCGGATTGCCCAGATTCAAGTAGGTGAAACAAATGCCCAGTCGGGGAGAGCGGTATTGCCGGGTCCAGTTTTGTTTGCCTTGTTGGGTCATGAAATAAACATTGAGATCGAGGCCACGGGTTGGAGCCTCCATGGGCAACATGGTTTTGCGGTGGGCCCACAAATAACCATGGCTGCGGTATATGGCAAATCCGGGATCTCCGGCGAAAGACTCCGAAGTGCCAAGCTGCAGGACCAGAAGCAGGAACAGAAAGAACTTGACAACGTTATCCATCAAAAACCGAAATGGATGCCCTGGGCCAAAGGAATTTCTGTACTGTAATTGATGGTATTTGTTTGGCGACGCATATAAACCTTCCAGGCATCTGAGCCCGATTCACGCCCTCCGCCGGTTTCTTTTTCTCCGCCAAAAGCTCCACCGATCTCAGCTCCGGAGGTTCCGATATTGACATTGGCTATACCACAGTCTGAACCTCGGGCAGAAAGAAATTCTTCGGCTTCCATGATACTGTCTGTGAATATGGAAGAACTCAACCCCTGTTTTACCCCGTTCTGGAGGGCGATGGCCTCTTCGAAGGTCTTATACGTCATCAGGTACAAAATGGGAGCAAAGGTTTCTTCCTGAACGATGGGCATGTCGTTTTTAACTTCTGCCAGACAAGGTATGACATAAGTCCCGGAGTTATTTTCTCCTTCGTAGAGGGTGCCGCCGTAAAGGATGGTTCCTCCCTGGTCTTTAACCGATTTAACAGCGGCTAAAAATTGTGCTACCGCTGCCTGGTCGATCATGGGTCCTACCAGGGTATCGGACGCCAAAGGTGATCCGATCTTGAGTTGCGGATAGATGGATATCAATTTATTTTTCACCTGTTCATAGATGGACTCATGGATGATCAGCCTGCGGGTACTCGTACAACGCTGCCCGCATGTACCAACTGCCCCGAACACTACCCCTTGGAGGGCTATTTCCAGATTGGCTTTTGGGGTGATGATGATGGCGTTGTTTCCTCCAAGTTCCAGCAAAGAACGTCCGAGACGTGCTCCTACTGCGGCTCCTACTTTTTTTCCCATTCGGGTGGATCCGGTAGCCGAAACCAGTGGCATGCGTGTATCGTTGGCCATCAATTCCCCAACACGGTAATCTCCGATAATCAGGTTAAAGATGCCTTCCGGTAGTTTGTTTTCTGATAATACGCTTCGTATGATGTTCTGGCAGGCAATAGCAGTGAGTGGGGTTTTTTCGGAAGGTTTCCATACACAAACATCCCCACAAACCGCGGCCAGCATCGCATTCCAGCTCCATACGGCAACCGGGAAATTGAAGGCGGAAATAACGCCGACTATGCCCAAAGGATGCCATTGTTCATACATGCGGTGAGAAGGACGTTCGCTGTGCATAGTCAGTCCGTGCAATTGGCGTGAAAGACCTACTGCAAAATCGCAGATGTCGATCATTTCCTGGACCTCACCCAAGCCTTCTTGCAGGATTTTCCCCATTTCATACGAAACAAGGGTGCCTAGTTCAAATTTGAATTCGCGCAGTTTGTCTCCGATCTGGCGAACAATTTCCCCCCTTTTCGGAGCCGGTACGGTGCGCCAGTACGTGAATGCTTGTGCAGCCTGAAGCATGATCTGCTCATAATCTTCCTTATTCGCCAAATGAACATTGGCGATCTTGTTTCCATCAGCCGGACTAACAATTTCACGAAGCTCCCGGTCTTGCCGGCCCAGCCAGGTTAACCCGGTAGAAGCTGCAGGATTTTCAGGCTGGATGCCAAGTTCCTGTAAAACCTTTTGAATCGAGGTAGAAGCTTGTTGTGTCATACCCAACAAAGGTATAAAATAGCGGCAAAGAATAAGTTTACACCTTTATAGCAAAATTGTACCTTTCCGATTGAATGAAGACCAAAAAGGAAATTACCCAAAGTTGGCTCCCCAGGTATACGGGCGTTCAACTGGAGGATTTTGGAAAGTATATTTTGCTGACCAATTTCGACTTTTATGTAGAGACCTTTTCTAAAATCACCGGCGCCAAAATTTTCGGAAACGATAAGCCGTTTCGGGGTGCCACCGACGGGCAGATATCCATCATCAACTTTGGAATGGGAAGTCCGAATGCCGCTACAGTCATGGACCTGCTGAGCAGCATTTCGCCTAAAGCGGTACTTTTTCTCGGTAAATGCGGAGGCTTAAAAGTGAAAAACAAAATTGGTGACCTTATCCTTCCCATTGCGGCCATTCGCGGGGATGGAACCAGCAACGATTATTTTCCTCCTGAAGTTCCGGCTCTTCCGGCCTTTGCCTTACAAAAAGCCATTTCAACCACCATTCGCGATTACAATCTTGATTATTGGACAGGGACGGTATATACCACCAACCGCAGGGTTTGGGAGCATGATAAGGTTTTTAAAACCTACCTCAGGAAAATCAGGGCGATGGCGATAGATATGGAAACGGCCACCATTTTTACTGTTGGCTTTTTTAATCAGATTCCAAGTGGAGCGCTTTTGTTGGTCAGCGATCAACCCATGATCCCGGAAGGGGTTAAAACCTCAACAAGCGACGTGAGGGTTACTGCTGATTTTGCCGAAACCCATGTAAAAATTGGCATCGATTCACTGAAACAACTGCTGGGGAAAAAGCAGACGGTCAAGCACCTGCGCTTTTAGAAGTCATATCCCAGAGAAAAATACCAGCTGGCTTTTCCCTCATTGTTCAAAACACCATTTTCAATTCCCCAGGCGGCATCGGCACGCAGGTAATAGCCAAAAATGCGCGTCCTGAATCCGGTTCCAACTCCGCTGACAAAAGGATTGTTTTTATTGCGCACGGTAATTTTTACTGCTCCCTGATCGATCACCCGGGTATTGTAATGTTGGTCTGAGAAAGGACTCAATCCATTCCAGGCAGATCCTATATCGTAAAAGGCGATCCATTGTAAGGTGCGCAAAAAACCCAAACTCACCGGGTTTCTGCTCAGGTAGCTGGCTATTGGAATGCGTAACTCACTGTTGAAGATAAAGGCCTGGCCCCCATTGCGTATATTTTGTTGAAATCCACGAACCCCGGTAAACAGGCTACTGAAGATAAACGAATGGTTTTGACTTTGGCTCAACTGTGCATTGTATACATTGCCCAGCCAGTTTTCGGTTCCTCCCAGAATATAATTAACCAAAGAAGGTCCAAAACTCGCCGCTCCACTGATGCGGTTCGCCCAGATAATTTTTGCATGGAGCTTTTTATACCAGCGAAGATCATAACCAAAAACCGAGGTGCTGTTTTTCTGTGAGCTGAAATTCTGAAAATGTTCCAGGTAAACTTTAGCCCTCACCCCGTGAGGAAAATTCAGATCCTCCATTGTATGGCGATCAAGGATCAGCTCCAGCCTTGCACCTCCCCACTGATTTACTTCATCGGGTTCCTGAAGGGTTGCCTGGTCTGTGGCGTTTTGCACGGTTCGGTCAATACGTACAAAAGGTGAAAATCGAAGCTCAAAATTTGACGGAAGGGGTAGTATGCTATACGGCCGTATTTCATGGATAAATACCCGGTTGCTTTGTGAGGTCCCATCGATCAGGCGCGAAGTACGAAAAAACTGTACCCCAAAGTCGCGTTTGTATTTGCGTTGGATGTATTCTATATAAAAATCGGAACTGTAGAGCCGCAGGGGAATTCGCCCTCCTGCAATGATGCTCTGGTCTTTAAACAGGTCGCTTACACCGGCTTCTACCCGTGCATTCAGGTTTGGACGACTAAAGGTATTAAACGTTGAACTATAGGGGTTGTTGATATAATAAGGCGTGTTGATGATGCTATTGTCGATCAGCTGCGTGGCGAGATAAGAGGGGAAAAAGGTTGTTTTGTAAGCATGTGGGTTAACACGATAAACAATCTGCTTATCTGAACTGCTTTTTTTCCTGGGTTCACGCGAGGGGATATCCGGAAATCCTGTTTGAAAGGTATAAGGGAGTTGTTTCTGAACCGAATCGGGCTTAGTTACAACGATGGCATCTTCCACCCTTTGTTCGTGTTTTTCTACCAGATATCCGCTGCTGCCTGAATCACGCACAAAGGCAAGGTATCCGGTCATTTTTCTATATGCGCTGGGAATCACCTGGGTATAGCGGGCATCATTTTCCACCTCTCTGGAAATTTCCATGATCTGTATAAAATAGTTCCCTTCAAAACGCAGCAAAGCAGCCTCATTTTGCAGGCCATGATCGGTGTCGAAGAGGAGAATATTCCTGTTGTAATTACTCAGCGGGTAATGCCTGTATTGATGCTTATATACGGGGTTCAGGGTAAAGTCTCCGGCATTTTCTAAAATGGAGGAATCCAGGTCCAGATCGTTCAGGTCAAAGGTTTTTGCATCCACTTCACCATGAACCACAAAACTATCCAGGATCTCCATGCTGCCCTTTTTATATACCATCACCCAGGTTTTTTCCAGTTTCTGAGAACCCAGGGTAACATAGGTATTGTAGATGCCGTTATTGTCGCTCAAATAAGCTATTCCATTGCGGGCATAAGGTTTCGGTTGAATTTCGTTGATATAGAGCGTTGCTGTGATCCGCCTCATTTTTTCACCCTGATACGGGTAGGGAATGGAATAAATATCGTTGCTGATCGAATCGCCGGGAATAAACCGATAGTCGACCGTAGCCCCATTAAGATACCCATTGCGGTTTGAGCTGAAGTAAATTTCATTTCCATCCAGACTAAAAACCGCATCCAGATCATCAAACGCATCCAGGGTAAGCGGGGTGATATCTTCTCCATCAAAAATAAACAAATCGCTTTGGCCATTTTTTACAGCTGTGAGCAGGATGGTAGTCCCATCAGGATGAAGGGAAGCGGAACGGATCAAACTGAGATCTTGAAGTATTTTTTGATGGATCTTATTTCCGGACTTGTCGATACGAAGATGTTGAAGCAGGCCTTTCTCGTGCAGGAAAACATGAATTTCCTTTCCCTTGGGATCCCAGGCAATGATTGGTTCTGTTTCTTTCCAGGTCTGGGATGTTTTATCGTCGCTTTTGAAAAGGCGGGTTACTTTTTTGGAAGGAAGATGGAAAAGCCAAATTTCCAGTCTTCCGGTAATTTGCGCACTCAGGGCTAATTCCGTCCCGTCGGGAGAAAGTTTCATCTGGGTAATGTCCCGTTTATTGAGTCGGGAGGGAAGTTGCAAAACGGTTTTCAGCAGTTCATTGCCGGGATCAGAGGCATAGCGGTGTTCGTAATAATCGCTCCAGTCTTTAAATACCTCACGCGAATTGGCGCCAAGAACAAAGGTGAGTGCATTTTCATAACCCCGGCTTACCCGTGTGAGATAAAGAATATCGGAAATGCTCTGTTTGCCATATTTTTGGGCAATATAGTTCCACCAGCTATGTCCGGCTATTTCTGCCTCGTTGGGAGAGAGCAGGTTAATATTTTGGAATTTATTGTTCAGAAAAGCATCCCGAACCTGATCGTCGATCTTCGTATTCCAGGGTTCAGCCAAATAAGAAAGCAGTCCCTTGTAGAACCATTCCGGCATATACAAAAGGGTAGAAGACCTTAAACGTTCCTGGAAGGATCCTCCATACATCAGTTCGCTAACCAGAATATCGGCAATTCCATAGCGGATGGATCGTTTCAGGTCATTGCGATTGCCATTAAAGGCAGCGATCACTTTGTTCTGTATAACGTACGTATAACCGCCCGGATTGAAAGGGGTGGTTTTTTGAAAGAGGTTGCTATGTCTCAGATCGTACTCACACTGATACAGGATGATCTGGGAGCGGGTGCCGATTCGGTAATCGATCAGGTCTTCGATCTTTTTTAATTCCTGTTCGGCAAGGATAAGGGCCAATTCAGCAAGATGATGCCCGTCGCCGTAATAGTAGGCGTCAAAATTGTCGGAGCTGATAAATTCCCAACTCTGGATGCTGTATTGCCGGGTACTTTGCCCGAAATAGGGTTGTCCTCCCTGTGCAAGTACGCTCGTTTGGAAAGACAAATAGAAGAGGAAAAGGACGCTGGCTGCTTTCAATGGCTTCTGTCAAAGTTAAGCAATAGAAATACATCCTCAAATCCCATGCTATCTTATTTGCTTTCGTATTTTTGCTGCAGAATATGTTGCAGATCCAGGTTTTTACATTCAACCCATTTTCAGAAAACACCTACCTCGTTTACAATGATAAAGGGGTCGCTTGCCTTTTTGATCCGGGATGTTCCAATGCCCTTGAGCAGGGTGAATTGATGGCATTCCTGAAAGATAACAAGCTAAGTCTTGAATCCCTGTTTTTAACCCATGCTCATATTGATCATATTTTGGGTTATGCCTGGGTTTATGAAACCTTTTCACTGAAAGCCCGCGCCAACGAAAAAGAGATTTCCGTTTTTCAGCGGGGGGTGGAATCGGCCATGTTGTTTGGTGTTCCGTATGAAGCAGGCCCCGGGCTTCAGGTCGACCTCCATCATGGCGACAAACTCCAACTCCTGGGTGAATCCTGGGAATTGCGTGAAGCACCCGGACATTCTCCTGGCAGTATTTTATTCATTAATCATGCAATGAAATGGGTCATTGCCGGTGATGTGCTATTTCGCGAGAGCATAGGAAGGTCAGATCTGCCCGGAGGAAATCAACATGCGCTGTTTCAATCCATACAACGCGAACTTTACAGCCTGCCTGACGATTATATCGTTTTCCCCGGACATGGTCCGGAAACGACAATAGGACACGAAAAGCGATTTAACCCTTTTGTACGGCCATGATCTATCAATATATCCTCCTTGTTGTGATCATTGCGGCTGCAGTTTGGTATGTTGTGAAAAAGCTGCGCGCGCCGTTCCGGTCAAAAAATGACTGTGGGGAGGCCTGTGGAAAATGTCAGGCTCTGGATAAGCTGGAAGAAATTAAAAAAACGGATTAGTCGGAAACCGTCTTAAACGCGGCGAAATCAAAAAGGAGAGAGAAACGCAGGGTATTTTGAAGCGGATGTCTCTGCACCAAACCGGTCAGATATGAAACATCGAGTCCGAATACCTTATAACGCAGGCCAATTCCAAAAGTCAGGAATTTCCGGTTTCCTTTATTTTTATGCTCATAGAAATAGCCGGTACGTACAGCAAACTGCTTTTGGTACCACCACTCGGCACCTACAGAAATCTGTATCTCCTGCATTTCTTCCCTGAATCCATTCGGGGCATCACTAAAGGATTGGAACATGCCTTCCAAAACCGGAACATCACTTACCCGGCCGTGAGAAACGACTGGTCCGCCCGGACCGATCAATATTCTTCCGTTGGTATCCAGCGCATATAAAGGAGGTGTCGGAACCAGAAGCTTGTTAAAATCCATCGCTACACTCACGTGGTTATATTCATCCACCTGAACGCCGGCATAACCGCCAATTCGGAGGTTGATAGGGATAAAATCACGCTGGGCATCTGAAGTATAGGTGATCTTGCTTCCGATATTTGTAAAAGCCGCACCAATGGCATAATCCATCACTTTTTTGGATGCTTTAAGCTTGGTCTTGTTGGTATAATACATACCCAGGTCTGCTGCTCCAGCTATTCCTGGACGTGTTGTCGTGCTAACCAGGTTACCGATCAAATTGGAATAGATAAAGCGAATGCCTACTCCCATCGAAAAATGGTCGGAAAGCTGCCTGCTATAGAACAGATCAAAAGCATATTCACTCGGGTTAAATGTTCCCAGGCTTTCTCCTTTGTCATCGGTATAGTTGATATTCCCCAATGAGAAAAAACGCAAACTTCCGGCGAGGGTGCTCCGTTTGTCGATTTTTCCATATACGGACAAGTAGGAAATAGAAACCCCATCAACAAGCTGACGCAACCAGGGGGTATAGGTAAGCGAAACACCTCCCGGTTTTTCGATGAAGGCAAATTTAGCCGGGTTCCAGTGTCCTGAATTGGCGTCGGGCGTAGTTGCAGCCCCGACATCACCCATGGCACCACCTCTGGCATCCGGAGATATCATCAAAAAAGGAACTGTAGTGGTTATAGCATTTTGCTGTCCCAGTAAATTGGGTTGTGCATCCAGATTGGCTCCGGCGAACAGGCAAAGCAAGGCAACAGCGAAGTGTTTTAATCTCATTTCAAAAGCTTAAAAAGCGAAGCAAATATATAATTATGGTTGATTTATTCGTGCCTAAGGGTTGGGCAGGTATACAAAGCGGCTTGATTCTTCGACTTGCTTACCATTCTCACTCTTCACAATAATCTTGAAGAGATACATACCCGGAAGCACTTCGGTCGCACCTTCCCGATATGGATTCCATACCAGGGAATTTACTCGGGAACCTGCCGACAACTCCATAGCCGACAAGGTTTTAACGAGTTTTCCATGTGTATCGTATATAAAAACCTGAATATCCAGATTTTTTCCCTGTTGATTGTGCTCAAAGCTAATGGTGGTGCTTGATGTAAAGGGGTTTGGATAGCTCATCAGGTTATGTATGGCAAATTCCACAGAGGGCGCCACGATAAATTCAGTCGTTGCTTCAGCCGAATTGTTGTGCACATCCCATACTTTAACACGAAGTGTATGCCGGCCTTCTTCCAGACCTTTTAAGGGATAACGCACTGATCCACGGGTAAAATCATCGACATAGGCGTCGTAGTACTGGTTCAGTACGATCACCTCTTTATTGTTATTATCGAGCACACCGGATATATCCCGGCCGATACCAATTCCCGTGGTGTTGATACCACTTGCATCGTGAACAAGGGCGTAGATAAATGGATTTTCATCTGTGATACCTCCGAAAATAAAATTCGAATCGTTCATGAACAAACGGATCTCGGGACCTTTAAAATCCAGAGGAGCATTTGGATCTACCGATGGACTCATCATAAAGGTCTCATAGCCATTGGCGTCTTCAATACCGTTTTCTGCATAGAAGCTGATCTTGGCCTCTCCGATCTGAAAGGGAAGGTCACGTGGCAGAATAAATTCAACCTTAAAACTACCGTTCGTAATACTGGCTTTTCCTTTATAAACAATGCTGGTATAGGCTTCGAAGGTTTCCTTATAGCTTTCCGGGTCATTGGCCAGCGTAGTGATCTGCTGTTTGCTGGCGAAAACCGTGGTATAGACCGTTCCATTAAATGAACCCAGTTTTTGATCCTGAAAATCCTGCACTTCTCCTTCAATGGTAAAGTGGGTCAGGGCCTGCATGGTATCATTTTGCTGACTCACATTTACCCCGTTAATGGCGGTAGCAGCAACATTGTATTTCGGATAAGCAAGTTTTAAAGCGGGATCCCCCAGAAACACAAAACTTCTGCTGTTCACCGATGGATAGGTGTCGTTTTTGGTTTTTACCAACAGATCTCCAAGTGCGGGAACCTGATCAGGGGGGTAAGTAAAGGCATTATCCTCGTAAAAGCTGATGTTCAACTGACGGTTTGGCCATTGGTATACCAATCGAACAGTAGTTAATAAGCCGATACCTCCTCCATTTGAGTTAAGCATGACCAATTCGCCGGCCGATTGACGGGCAGGATCATCGAAGCGGGTAAATTCGCAGGTGGCAGTGATGAAAAGGGGAAGTTTTGCGCCTCCTTTCCAGGAATTGATCTGCGGAATATCTACATATTTTTCTCCGCCCAATTGGATCTCTCCTCCGTGACCACTGTAATTCACAATCAGGGCTCCGTCATTAAAGGAGCGGTCTACCTCCTTGATCACATCCGGATAACGCTGGCCATTGCCTACAGTTGTTTGTTTGTAAGCATCAGCAAAGATCTTTCTGACATTGTATTCCGGATGATCCCCTTCAAGTATTTTGGAATATTCCATTCCATCATGCATATGGATATTCCCATCCTCATCATCCGTGAGAATGGTCACCACATTTCTCCAATCACCCAGGCCTTCAGGACTTTGGTAGCGTATAATTTTGTCGACCATGGCTTTGGCCTCTTCGGGAGTTTGAACGGGCAAACGACCCATTCCTACATCCAGGAATCCTGAAGAACTAATATCGGCACCTTCATTTTCATCCAACAAGCCAAAAAAATCATCGGAACAATAGGAACCCACCGGTTCTACTGAATTTTTGCTCTCGAAAGTGGGAACAAAATTGCTGTTGTTGTTCAGGATGTTTTTATAGTCATAGGATGCATCACCGAATAACAGGAGGTAACGTGGTTCATTGCCCGGATTGGCGTTGACATAAAAATAACGCATCATATTCCGGATGGCTGAAATATCAG
The DNA here is from genome assembly GCA_003531115.1 of Bacteroidota bacterium. Classification (GTDB taxonomy): domain Bacteria; phylum Bacteroidota; class Bacteroidia; order UBA8524; family UBA8524; genus UBA8524. Next base: position 57,823 of record DQHT01000032.1, read on the forward strand.
GAACCCCGCTGGAAAACTCATTGTAAACTTCTGAGGGTTGAACAACCAGTACATTCAGCCCATTCGTTGTTTTGTGAAAAGCGGCGAGTCGTTTTGCTTCCGTGAGAAAATCAGGGTGGGCAACGATCACATAGTCGATATTTTTTTGACCATGGATATTTTGATTGGCAATCTTTTCGAAGCCATGGATGGATTTAAAGCTCTCATTTTTCAGGGCAGCATATTCTCTGAGTATGGAAGATTCGCCAACGAAATATTCATTGCCACCATCATTATTCAGGTTGATACGGGTAACATTTAGCGGGTCGCTCAGGTCCCAGACCTGGTAGCCCGATCCCAACAAATTAAAGCGGGTGACCCCATTTACACTCACTCCACGGCTGTCGCGAAACAGGATTTGTCCGTTGCTTTCTAATTTTCTTCTGTAAATGATCTCTGCAAAATCCAGCCAGGCCTTGTCATCGTTGCCCGGTTTGGTATAGGTCAGTTGAACAGTGACGGGCCCGTTACCTGTAAAGGTGGAAGCCTGAATGCTTGGCGTTGAAGCATATTGCGCCGCATAGAACATTACATTCACCCCGGGCATCGTATGATGCATTACGTTTTTTCCGTTTACGGTCGCAAACAGGGCGCTGGATGATCCTGAGCGGGCAGAAGCACGGGTTTGAAACTTAAATTCTTCGTCGGGGACTTGNNCCGGGCAAATCAAAATTTAAGGTATGACTGGTTGTTACCCGCCCAAATTCTTTACCATACCAATCTTTGCCCGACTTGATCAGGTTGATTTTCTCTTCTTCCTGATGGATGATTTCATCGAAATCATAGGTGGAATAGGTTGGCGTATTGGAACTTCCATTCACCGTGCCGATGCGTTTTCCACCCGGAGCTCCTACCGTTATGAAGGCGGCAGCCAGGTCAGAATATAGGTGGATCTGTTTATAATAAACTTTGCTTACCGGATTATAAATGAGCTGATGAGGGCCATGTGCAAAAAAGAGCACATCATCATCTCCATCGAAAACACCGTTTGAATTTTTATCACGAACCTCGATGGCCATTTCTTCCAGGTCATCGTATACAGTAAGGTTATTAGCTTCCGGGAGCATTCCGCCTGAATAGGCATACATTCTGATCTTGCTGACATCCTGGTTGCGGGCGGGAATTCCAAATCCTTCGATCTCGCTTACTGTTAAGCGATATACACCACTTTCGGCAAAGGTCACTTTTGCCCAGGTACCGTCTTTCAGCAGACTTTCGCTTTTCCAATTCACCCCTTTTTTGGCTTCCGTCTGGAAGCTGGCTTTGGGCAACGTAAGCTCCCATTTTAAGGTAAGATGGGTGAGTTTTCTGATCTTTCCGTCTGTATCTTTTTCAAAAAGAGGAATCTGAATAATTGCAATACGCTGTTTTTTAGCTGTTTGGTAAATAACTGTAGGTTGGATCTTTTGAGGGATGGAGCCAAGTCCGGCAATATAGTCGGCATAACGAACGGCGTCCAGATCCTCCATCAGAGCAAAAATATTCGGATCGATGAACAGCATTTCGCCTTCCCCGAGGGGAACCTGTTTGGTAAAAAAGGGAACTTCTCCAGGGCGAATTTGCATCGACTCATTGGTAAAAGGAGTTAGAACCAGTGTTGAATCAAACTGGCTGATCTGCTTGTCCTGCCATACAAAATCCTGATCAACATATCCCTCCTGTGCGCGCAGCGATGGGGATAAGACGGTGCATAGAAGCAACGAAACAACATAATAAGGGGTCATCTTCATACGTTCAGCTTTGGTAGGGCAGCTTGCTTTTGCAAATTATATTCAATTGTTTGCATTATAAGGCGAATTTCCTGCCATTTTTGAAACGAATTAAAAACAGCATTTATTTCGTACGTTTAAAATAAGTACTTTTGAAGTTATGACACCAATTCTACGCAAAAAGTTGCTTGTCCGCAGTATCGCCTTAGGTGGCTTGATGCTGCTTATAAACATGGATGCCAAAGCTCAGGACCCGGAGTTTACCCAGTTCTACGCTGCTCCGCTTTATACCAATCCTGCCTTTGCCGGAACGGGAAATTGTGGCGGACGTATCGTTCTGAACTACCGGAACCAGTGGCCGAGTTTACCGGGAACCTTCCGGACATTTGCCGGCTCTTTTGATCAGCATTTCGATGCGATCGGTGGAGGTATAGGTATTATGGCCATGCAGGATGTAGCGGGTGACGGGCTCTTAACCACAACAGCTTTTTCAGGAATTTACAGCTACCAGATCAACGTTAGTCGAAAATTTACGATGCGGGCTGCCATCCAGGCGACTTATCAGCAAAGGGCGATTGATTTTGACCGGCTGCGTTTTGCCGACCAGATCGTAGCACGTCGTGGATTTGTTCAACCTACACAGGAGCAGCTTCCTTCTGAAAGCGTATCCTATCCCAACTTTTCAGCCGGTGTTATCGGGTATACAAAAAACTTTTATGCCGGACTTGCCGTCCATAACCTGAACGAGCCAAACCAGTCCTTTTATGGAAACTCGGATGAAGGAACCACCGTGCCCCGGCGTATTACTATCCACTCCGGATTGGTTATTCCTTTAGAAGAGGGAAAAAGAGGAGGTACACCTGACCTGGCGATCAGTCCGAATATTTTGTTCATGATGCAGGAAAAATTCATGCAGGTGAACTTTGGATTTTATGTGAATAAAGGACCCCTGGTTGCCGGACTCTGGTTCCGTCAGACTTCACCCAATACCGATGCGATGCTGGTATTATTGGGTTTCCGTCATAACCAATTCAAATTCGGCTACAGCTACGACGTGACCTTGTCATCAGCCCGTGCTGCTGCACCGGGATCGCATGAAATTTCTGCGGCTATCGAATGGTGCGCGAAAAAACGGTCAAAACGTTACCGCAAACTGACTTGTCCTGATTTTTAGGACTTCGTAATAGAAAAAACTTAAAGCCATCCCAAAGAGGATGGCTTTTTTTGTCGAATAAATTTTCACGAAACCGTTCTAAGTCGTAAATTTAATTATGCGTAAGAGAAGGATTTTCAACCAATTACTGATGCTGCTTTTTGCCGGGCAACTGGCGGCGCAGGATGCGATCTATTCGCAATTTTATGCCTCCCCCATGTTAACCAATCCTGCTTTGGCGGGAGTGGGGCTTTGTGGTGGAAGGGCGGGCATGCAATACCGGAATCAGTGGACCTCCATTCCGGGAAATTTCAGAACGGGCAGTTTTGCTTATGACCAGGTGGCACCCGGAATCGGGGGAGCCTTCGGAGTTTCAATACTCAATGACGTGGCTGGTGATGGACTGCTCACTACCACAGCCGTAAATTTGGTATACAATTATGGCATTAATTTGAACAAACACTGGACTGTCTTTACAGCTCTGCAGGGATCATATATTCAAAGAGGAATTGATTTTTCCCGGCTTTATTTTGCCGATCAGATCGAAGCCAAAAAAGGATTTGTTAAACCCACCCAGGAGACCCTTCCTTTTGAAAGGGTATCCCTCCCGAGTTTCAGTACCGGCGCGGTCATCAGCGGAAAAGGTTTTTATGCGGGTATCGCGGTTTTTCATTTAAATGAACCGTCCCAAAGTTTTTACGGGAATCCGGGACCGGGTACTTATTTGCCACGCCGGGCAAATATCCACGCCGGGATGAATATTCGTGTTGGAAACGTGAGGAGCATTCGTGAAAAGGATCAGCTCACCCTTTCCCCTAATGTATTATTTGCTGTTCAGGAAAAATTCATGCAGATGAACCTGGGATTTTACGCCAGCAAAGGCGGATTAATCACCGGCCTGTGGTTCCGGCAAACGGGAGCAAATCCCGATGCCCTGATCGCTATTATAGGCTGGCAGGGAAAGAAGTACAAAGTGGGTTATTCGTATGATGTAACAGTATCGCAGGCCAGGGCGGCAGTAAGAGGCTCGCATGAGGTTTCCTTTGCCTACGAATTTTGCCTGGAAAAAAAGGTGCCAAAAAATTGGTTGAACGATATTTGTCCGGGCTTTTGATGAGGGCAAAGAGGCCGATTTTATGAAAAACGTGTATAGGGGCTTTTAACTATTTGCTCAACTTTGTATATAATTGAACAATTTTAGCGGTGAAACTTGCGTTTATTGAGCAAAGTCGCTTTACTTTGTATTTCGCACTATTATGAAAAAGTATCTGATAGGAATTCTGGGACTTGCCACTGTGGGACTTGGTACTTCATGTAAGAAGGAGAAGTCGGCAACAACTGGTTGGACATTAAATAGTACCGAGTGGGGTGGTATTGAGAAGTTGGAGTACGAGGGACAGGAAACTGGCCCGGGTTTGGTTTTGGTTCAGGGAGGTACCTTTACAATGGGTTCTACCGAACAAAACGTTACCTATTCGCATGACAACGTGGAAAGACGTGTAACAGTTCCGACCTTTTATATGGACGAAACTGAGGTGTCTAACCATCAATACCGCGAGTACCTGCAATGGTTAGCTCGGGTTTTTGTTGATTATCCTGAAGTTCATGATAAGAACCTTCCGGACACCAACAGCTGGAGAAGAAAACTGGCCTACAATGAGCCATTGGTGAAGTATTACTTCCGCCATCCGGCTTACGACGACTATCCTGTAGTAGGTGTTGACTGGGTTCAGGCAACAGCTTTTGCTGCATGGAGAACGGACCGGGTGAACGAGTATATCCTTATCCGTGAGAAAATTCAGGATGTTAAAGTTATCTCGGCTCAGGTAAATGAAGACAACTTCAATACTGATGCTTATTATAACGGACAATATCAAGGTATCGATAAAAACCCGCTACGCGATATTTCTCCGGGAGGAACTGCACGGACCGTACGTATCGAAGATGGTATTCTTTTACCGGAATACCGTTTGCCAACAGAGGCTGAGTGGGAATATGCCGCCTCCGCCCTGATGGGTAACTCCGAATTTGAAAACATCAATACACGCCGTATCTATCCATGGAATGGCCTGACTACCAGAAAAGCTTCTCCTGAAAAACACCGTGGAGAAATCCAGGCCAACTTCAAAAGAGGCCGTGGTGATAACGCGGGTGTTGCAGGAAAATTGAACGATAACGGGTTTGTAACTACTCCGGTTAAATCCTATTGGCCAAACGACTTCGGACTTTGGAATATGGGTGGAAACGTTTCTGAGTGGGTTATGGATGTGTATCGTCCGCTTTCTATGCAGGATTTCGAAGACATGGGTTCTTACCGTGGTAATGAGTACATGACCAAAGAATTGGATCCGGATGGATATGTTCAGGAAAAAGACTCATTAGGTCGTATCAAATACCGTCCGGTTACGGAAGAAGATAATATCGATCGCCGAAACTACCAAGTATCTGACAATATCGGATACATGGATGAGGAAGTGTATGATAACGGAAATCAACAATACGAATACGGTGTTCACTCGTTGATCAATAACAGAGCCCGTGTATACAAAGGTGCAAGCTGGGATGACCGTGCCTATTGGTTATCACCCGGAACCCGCCGCTTCCTTGATGAGGAACAGGCCCTTGCTACCCTCGGTTTCCGCTGCGCCATGGTGCGTGTAGGTAATCCTGCGGGTAACGGAGGAAAGTAGGAGTTCTATAAACGATATAAAAAAAACCGATGACAACGTCATCGGTTTTTTTTTGTGTAAGGGCAGAAAATTTTCTGCCCCAACGGATCAACAGAATTCTTCAAACGCCATCTTCAAATTATCGGCGATCATCTGGGCACTGCGTCCTTCAATATGGTGGCGTTCGATCATATGAACGAGTTCACCATTTTTGAACAGGGCTATGGATGGAGAAGAGGGAGGATAAGGAAGCATATAAGAACGCGCCTTATCTGTCGCTTCTTTTTCCATACCTGCAAATACGGTTACAAGATTATCAGGAAGTTTGCTATTGCCTTTTACTGCTGCCACAACGCCCGGACGAGCCGCTCCTGCTGCGCAACCGCATACAGAATTAACGACAACCAGGGTGGTTCCTTCTGATTTTTCAATGGTAGAAACGACTTCATCAGGGGTTTTTAATTCCTGAAAGCCAATATTGGTTAATTCAGCCCGCATCGGGGCAACAAGCATTTCTGGATACATAAGCGTTTATTGTTTGATTGTAAAACTGTTTGACTGTTTGACTGTTTGACTGTTTGACTGTTTGACTGTTTGTTTGTATATACAAAGGTAATTCCAATCTATGGAAAAGCCAGAGCGCAGAACGGACTCCTTTCGATGCAGCGATGAACAATTATTACGTATCTTTGTCACATCAAGTATATATAACACTTTATGACAACACAATCCACACCGCTTAACTACAAAGTTAAGGACATCACGCTTGCCGAGTGGGGCAGAAAAGAGATCAGACTTGCAGAGGCAGAAATGCCCGGTCTGATGGCGATCCGTGCCGAGTACGGCGCACAAAAACCGCTCAAAGGAGCACGTATTGCAGGATGCCTGCACATGACCATTCAAACAGCGGTTCTCATCGAGACCCTGAAAGAACTGGGTGCAGAAGTAACCTGGTCATCGTGTAACATTTTTTCAACGCAGGACCATGCAGCGGCAGCCATTGCTGAAGCCGGAATTCCTGTTTATGCCTGGAAAGGGATGAACGAAGAGGAATTCGACTGGTGCATTGAGCAAACACTGTTCGCTTTCGAAGGAGGAAAACCCCTGAACATGATCTTAGATGACGGAGGCGACCTGACCAATATGGTTCTGGACCGTTTTCCTGAATTGGTTAAAGACATCAAAGGGCTTTCTGAAGAAACCACTACCGGCGTTCACCGTTTGTATGAGCGTATGAAAAAAGGAACCCTTCCGATGCCGGCCATTAATGTGAATGATTCGGTTACCAAATCAAAATTCGACAACAAATACGGTTGCCGTGAATCGCTGGTCGACGCCATTCGTCGCGCTACCGATATCATGATGGCGGGTAAAGTTGCCGTAGTTGCCGGTTATGGCGACGTAGGTAAAGGTTCTGCAGAATCACTGAGAGGAGCCGGATGCCGCGTTTTGGTTACTGAGATCGATCCGATCTGCGCGCTGCAGGCAGCTATGGACGGATTTGAAGTGGTTACCATGGATGAGGCTACCAAAAGGGCCAATATCTTCGTAACAGCTACCGGAAACAAAAACATCATACGTGAGCGTCATTTCCGTGGAATGCGCGATAAAGCCATCGTTTGTAATATCGGTCACTTCGATAATGAGATCGATATGGCCTGGTTGAACAAAACATATGGCTCAACCAAATATTCCCTGAAACCTCAGGTGGATATTTATAATGTTGACGGAAACGAGATCATCGTTCTTGCAGAAGGCCGTTTGGTGAACCTGGGTTGTGCAATGGGACATCCATCCTTTGTAATGAGCAATTCATTCAGCAATCAAACCCTTGCTCAGCTGGAACTTTGGACGAACACAGCGGCTTATGAAAATAAGGTGTATGTGCTTCCAAAAATTCTCGACGAAAAAGTGGCCGCCTTCCATTTGGAAATGATCGGTGCGAAACTGGAAAAACTGGATGCGGATCAGGCCGAATATATCGGTGTAGATGTAAAAGGTCCTTATAAACCAGAATATTACCGCTATTAGTAATTCATCATTAGAATTATTCACCCGGCAGCACACGAAGGAGTCTGCCGGGTTTTTTATGTGTGCCGTGCATGGTA
>DQHT01000115.1:0-142 GCA_003531115.1 Bacteroidota bacterium
GATAAATGTTGGTACGGGGCGGGGGAATTTGGGTTACCCCTTCGGGGTTGGTTGATCCGTGCCCTTGATATCCCCGGGAGGACCCGGGGTTAAGGATGGGGTATCCCTTCGGATGGGATTCTGTCTGGTCGATAAATGTTGG
>DQHT01000115.1:153-41149 GCA_003531115.1 Bacteroidota bacterium
GGGAACTGAAATTTTGGAACGAAAAATTAACTCAACCGGCTGTCTTTTCTTTTTCCAACTTCTCCTTCAGGCCCATCAATTCGTCACGTAACCTGGCGGCGCTCATAAAGTCCAATTCCTTGGCGGATTTTAACATGGCCTTTTCTGTTTCTGCGATGGCCTTTTTCAATTTGTCTCCTGTGAGGTATTTCATGATCGGATCGGCAGCTACTGAATTCGTTTCCTCCGGTTCCACATAAATTTTGGCTACGGCCCCTTTGTAGTCCACCACAGAAGTTTGTTTCATAATGGCTTCTCTGGATTTGAAAACCGTGGTTGGCGTAATTCCATGCTTGGTATTGTAAGCAATCTGTTTTTCCCGGCGTCGGTTGTTCTCTTCTATGGTTTTTGCCATACTGTCGGTCATCCGGTCGGCGTACATGATCACTTTGCCCCGCTGGTTCCTGGCCGCCCGGCCAATGGTTTGGGTGAGCGAACGTGCACTGCGCAGGAATCCTTCCTTATCGGCGTCCATGATCGCAACAAAGGAAACCTCCGGTAGATCCAATCCTTCGCGGAGCAAATTAACCCCAACCAAAACGTCAAATTCACCTAAACGTAAGCCACGTAAAATTTCAACACGCTCGAGGGTTTTTACCTCAGAGTGAATGTATTGGCAGCGAATTCCGAGCCTCGACATGTATTTTGTCAGCTCTTCGGCCATACGTTTGGTAAGTGTCGTAACGAGAATCCGGTCGCCCATTTTGATACGGTCATCGATCTCTTCCAGGAGATCATCCACCTGATTCAGCGAGGGACGAACTTCTATAACCGGGTCAAGAAGGCCGGTAGGGCGAATGATCTGTTCAACCACTACTCCGTCCGATTCGGCTACTTCAAAATCAGCGGGTGTGGCGGAAACATAAATGACTTGTTTGATGATGGAATAAAACTCGTCAAAGGTTAAAGGACGGTTATCCATGGCAGCGGGTAAGCGAAATCCATAGTCCACCAGATTGATCTTGCGTGAACGGTCGCCTCCGTACATGGCCCTGACCTGGGGGATAGAAACATGGCTTTCGTCAACCACCAATAAAAAATCATCCGGAAAATAATCCATCAAACAAAACGGCCTTTCTCCCGGATTTCTTTGATCCATATAGCGGCTATAATTTTCTATACCTGAACAATAACCCAGTTCACGCATCATTTCCAGATCGAAGGTTACCCGTTCTTCCAAACGTTTGGCTTCAAGCGCGCGGCCATTGTCGTTGAAATATTTGACCTGTTTCACCATATCATCCTGTATCTGATAGATGACCTGTTGCATCCGGTCTTTCGGTGTTACATACAGATTGGCCGGATAGATGGCAATATCCTTTTGACGGCTGTGTTCACCTCCGGTAGATGGGTCGAAAACGGAAATTTCCTCGATCTCATTTCCGAAAAACTGAATGCGGTAAGCATAATCGGCATAAGCCACATAAATATCAACGGTATCGCCTTTCACCCGAAAAGTGCCACGTTTAAAATCAGCCGTAGTACGGGAATAGAGCGAATCAACAAAGGAATACAACAGGGTATTCCGTGTAATTTTTTGTCCCTCATGAAGACGAATGATACTCCCTTCAAAATCCTTGGGGTTTCCTGCCCCATAAATACAGGATACGGAAGCCACCACGATCACATCCCTTCGCCCGGAAAGCAAGGTCGAAGTGGTGCTCAGCCGCATTTTTTCTATCTCCTCATTGATGGCCAGGTCCTTTTCGATATAGGTATTGGAAGTGGGGATAAAGGCTTCAGGCTGGTAATAGTCGTAATAGGAAACAAAATATTCCACTGCATTATTGGGGAAAAATTGTCTGAACTCGCCATAAAGTTGAGCCACAAGAGTTTTATTGTGACTCAGGATCAGGGTTGGTTTTTGAACCTGCTGTATGACATTGGCAATGGTAAAGGTTTTACCGGAACCCGTTACGCCGAGCAGGGTTTGGGCCGGTACACCCGAATGAATTCCTTCAGTAAGCTGGCGTATGGCTTCCGGTTGATCGCCGGATGGGATAAAGTCGGAGGTAAGTTCGAAGGGCATGCTCCGCGAATTTACGGAAACAGAACACAAACTCAGCGTCCGGACCGTGGATGAAATCGATTCACCACGGTTTTCAGGAACTCCCGGTCCATATGGGTATAGATCTCTGTTGTGGTAATGCTTTCATGCCCCAGCATTTGTTGAACCGCACGCAGATCAGCCCCGCCCTCCACCAGATGGGTAGCAAAAGAATGCCGGAAAGTATGAGGCGAGATTGACTTTTTCATGCCGATCTTTTTCGCCAGGTTTTTGATGATGGTAAATACGAGTACCCGGGTAATTCCTGTTCCCCGTTTACTCAGGAATACTGTATCGACAGCCGCCGGTTTGGGCTGAATATGAACACGTACCTGCTGAATATACAAAAGCACCTGTTTTAAGGCAGAACTGCCAATGGGGATCAGCCTTTCTTTATCGCCTTTTCCGGTTACCCGCACAAAACCTTCATTTGGATAGATATTGGAGATCTGCAAGGTAATGAGTTCAGAAACCCGGAGTCCGCATCCATATAACACTTCCAACATAGCCCTGTTCCGTTCTCCCTCAGGTGTACTGCGGTCGATGGCGTCGAGCAGCATTTCTATCTCTTTGTAGTCGAGGGTATCGGGAAGTTTTCTGCCTAGCTTGGGTCCTTCCAGCAGTTCCGTGGGGTCTTCCTGGATCAGATCTTCCATTAACTGGTACTTGTAAAAAGCGCGGATACCGGAAAGGATACGTGCCTGGGATGCTGCCGCCAATCCGAGCTCACTTACCCAGCGTAAAAACTGGTGGAGGTCGTCGGCAGTGATTGAGGCGGGTGCCTTTTTGATGCCCGCGATCTCCAGGTATTGGGTGAGTTTTTCTACATCGTGGAGGTAGGCATCGAGCGAGTTGGCCGATAAGGACTTTTCCAGCCTCAGGTAATTTTTGAAGCCACGGATCTCAGCCTGCCACATGCCTATTGAATATGGATCTCCACCGCTTGCAATATTTCCACATCTTTATGGATATAAGCGATCAAACGGCAATTTTCTGCTTTCCAGTTTTCAGGAAGGATATAGGCATACTGTCTCAGGAAAACCCGGCCTTTTGTTGCAGCAGGCTCATTTTGAGGGTTCAGGTTAACTTTAAAATGGGGCATATCCCGCAGTACATGAAAATGCACATAGTCTTCAACAAATCCTCCTGGTGCCGAAGTGTATTCCTGCTTTCCTATTAAACTGTCTTCCGTTATTACCGTGCTAAAAAACAAAGGGAGGTTAATGTCGCTTGTAATCTCAAATTTAACCTCAAAACGAATTTCACGAATTGCCGGGTCATAATTTAGAATTTTTGCTTCCGCATTGGCCAGCGTTGTTTGACCCATTTGCTGTGTTGCATTTGCTTCCCATTGGCTCGTGGTGTTTGATCCGTTCAGGCGGTCTGCAATTCCGTATGGTATTCCATTTGGTTTTGTAATTACAGTAAAGATGCTTCGCCCCCAAAGGGTATTAAAGTTTTCTTCACCTAAAAATGGCGTTGCTAAGTTAAATTCAGAACTATCATGAATGCCAATCGCCACGATGCGACCTGGGAAGTTGCTCTGCATATTCTTGATAGCAATATGTCCATTCGGGCAGGTCGGACAACGAACACCGGTGAATTCTTCAAATAAAACAATTTTATCCTGCCCTGCTGAAGGTGTTGTGTTCACATAAGTGGTGTCATAAAGCGGTGGAAGCGGCTCCTCCGTGAGGATGGGAAGTTGCTCCTCTTCACAGGAAAAAAGGAAAAAGGAGGTCAGGGCAAAAAGGGCAGAAAGTCGTTTCATACTATGTCAAAATTACGAAAAAGACAGGAACCAGACATCCAGGGCTGCTCCTTTCCTAAAAGTTGGTGATCATTCCGAAACGTAAACCACTGAATGCTGGTTCCACACGGCAAATTCCGCCGGTACAGTTTACACCCTGAACCTGTTTGAGGTAGTTCAGTGTAAAGCGGGTGGCTCCAGTCTGGTAGCTTGCAAAGATATTGTAATAATGGATGATCTCATTGCTTACATCCTCCTGAGGGGTGCCTTCGGTGCGCACGGGGTCGGTATTTACCATGTCTCCAATGGAAAAACTCCAGTGCGGGGAAATATTGTATTCGATCAATGCATTAACAAAACTACCCAGATCGGCTTTGGTATGCAGATATTGGGCTTCAAAACGCAGGCTTTTTTTGGTTGTGAGTTTATAGATGATCTCCGTAAATGGGGTGATGGTGCGAACATCAGGTGCTGCCGGACTGAGCTGATAAATGGCCTGGCTGTAAAACACACTTTGAATTCCAAGCTGCACTTTCATCTTGGTGGAAACTTTATAAAGCGCATCGATATAATACTCCTCAAACAAATGTTTCCCGTCAAGCTGGTCAACCCAGGCCACATTCATATTGATAGTCAGCTTTTTGTTAGGCGACCATAAAATATCTGCAGCGATTGCATTCTCACCCAACTCCTGCACCACAGGAATATACCTTGCCAATAAACGATACACATTTTGCCTGGTGATGGATGGCAGGTACGTGATTTGCCCGTTAAGCAGGGTACTGTATGGAGAATTCCTGAACTGATAGGTTTCAACCCGCTTATAGGATGCATTTATCCCTAGTCCCTTTTGGGAATATCCCAGAGAACCAAACAATACCGAACCATTGCTTCCAAATATTTTGGTTGTGAATGGATTTCTTAAGGCTTCAAAAGATTTATAGTTGTACTCACCCGCCAATGCAAATCCTTTGTAGTTCAGGGTAAAGCCACCAGTTCCGATATACGTATTGCTTTTTGGCTGAAACCGATCTTCAATTGGCAGGCCGTTAATTTCAGAAACCAGCCTATTGATCGTAGACCCATCGAGGGTACGGTTCACAACACCTCCCGCCAGATCCAGAGAAAATTCTTTTCCGAGTTCGAAACGTTTTTCGGTATAGACGCCTTTCAGCACCTGAGGCGTTACTGTAAACCGTGTATCTTCATTTGTGCTCAGATCCAGAAAGCCTTTTTGTTGTCCGGTGAAGGCTTTTATGTTCCAGCTGTCACTTATTTTGTATTCAGCCTTAATACCCCTTACGGCATAGTCGATCCCGATAAGCCGGTCTTCGAAGGCACGAAAGGCGACTCCCGTCCCAAACTGGTCATAAAAATAACCACCGGTAAGTGTCAGATTTCCAACCGATTTTTTAACGCTCCAGTAGCCGATACCGCCATTGGTATAGGCTTGTTGCGGGTTCAGCAAGGGCGAATTGTTGAACACATCATAACGGGCTGTTATATCAAAACCCTGAAATTTATAGTTCATAAATAACCAGGCATCGGTCGATGATTTTTGCCGAAGGTATTGAACGGTGTTTGCCCCGATCCTGTCGTCGCGCACATAAAACTGGGCATTTGTCTGAAAATTGCCGCTGAATTCGCCATTCTTATTTTCCTGTGCAAAAAGGGTATTAGCGCCCAGAATTAAGGGGAACAGCAGGCTATAGGTTTTTTTCATTCCTTTAAAGTGGAACAAAGAAAAGAAAGCCAGAGCGAAAAAGGAAAAAAAGGTTTACCTCACTACACTCACTCGGAGTGTTGTGGTTCGATATTCAGGATGCGCTACAATAATGAAGTAGGTTCCATTGCCCGCCTTAGCCAGGTTAAGCTGTTTTACAGGCTCGGCAGAAGGGTTCCACTTACTGGTTTGAAGGGTTCTGCCCAATACGTCGATTACCTTTATCTGAAGATCCGCATTAATATTCTGCTCAAGCCTGAGATTCACAAGGTTAGATGTCGGGTTAGGATAAGCAGATAATCCCAGTACAGGTAAAATTCCGCCTATGCTGTTTAGGGTATCCTCTCCAGAATAAACGGAGCTCAAATAATGCAAACCTCCGCGGCTATTCCCAACAAACAGGTCCAGCCGTCCGTCTCCATCGGCGTCCATTAATGCCAGAGCTGTTCTTCCACCCAGGTCAATAATTCCCCCTGATTGATTATGAGGTTGGATAAAATAGTCTGTCAGGTTCGGAAAGGAGTCACGCAGGTTATTTTTGTCGAGGGGAAAAATAAAGATCGTACCCCCTTTGCTGCCGCACAGTATTTCCGGGTTGCCATCATTATCGAGATCTGCGATCCAGGGAGTGCTTTGACCTTCGTATTCAAAAGTTTTCACCGAATCGGTCGGGTTACCCAATGAGTCAAAATCGAGGTAATTATAAAAATTGTCAGAAGTCCGTATTTTCCCAACGCTGTCGACCGTGGGCTGAGAGAAAAAGCTCGGGTTGGTTTTAGTCCCCTGGTTCTGGTAGTACTTAACAAATCCTGTGCTGCTTCCGAGGATCAGATCAAGCACCGANNCTGACGAATCGCCATCCATATCATAAAAATGAGGTGCCGCAAGGGTACCTACATCAATACCTCCAAGACTATCCGTTACGAGAGTAAATGCCGGAACTGAAGCCGTCCCTGAATTTTGGTAGTAATGGATACGCCCGTTCAACAAGCCAATGATGAGGTCATCCAATCCATCCCCGTTAAGATCTGCAAAAGTGGGATTGAGTCCCGCAAGGTTTTGCTGGCTAAAATTCAGGTAGTCTTCAGAAACCAGCTTAAACACAGCTTTGGTCGGTGTTCCCACATTTTCGAAAAGGGCAAGCCGGTCTTTACCATTTAATGTCAAGCGATAATTTCCTCGATTGGCGAGGATCAGGTCCAGATCGCCGTCGCCATCCTTGTCGAATAAAGCGGGACTGGTTTGTGAACCAAAATCGATGGTCATGTTCTGCAGGAAACTGCTGTCCTGAAAGCTGAAATTTGGGTTATTCGTTTTTCCGCTGTTTTTGTACCACCAGTTTTGGTGGAGGTTGCTGGCTGCATTGGCTTCATTGCTCGAAGCTATCAGGTCTTTGATCCCGTCGTTATTCACATCGACATAAAATCCGGCAGGAAATTTATCAATATATACCCCCTTGGTATTCAGCGGGTAATTGTTGCTAAATGCGGTTACGGTATCCCAGGGCCAGGATGTTTCAATGCGGCCATTTTTCAGGAATTTAAAATCCGGATAATCCACATCCCCGATCAGCATATCCTTGTCGCCGTCTTCATCAGCATCAAAGGTCAGTACTGTGCTTCCGGAATGGAGCTGGTTTTTGTAAAATTTAAGTCCGAAACAATCGTCGCCAAGAATAATTTCGTTGGTAAAACCGGCTTCAACAAATGAACCCCAGCAAAAATCAACAAAATTGAAATTTAAAGTTTCGCAGGGAAGGCTTTTTTCAACACGTTCGTTCCGGTAATACTGCACATACCCGCCAAGAACACCAAATGCCAGAATATCCAGATCCCCGTCCCCATCGATATCATCAATGGCGGGCACATCAAGCGTAAGATTATACATATTACCCCCTGTTGTATCCAAAAGGTCCCAGACTACGTGCAGAAAAGAGAGGCTGTCGGCCGTTCCTGTATTTTTATAAACCGTAAATCCGCTTTGTTGGGAGCCGGTAAAAATATCTTCCTTCCCATCGCAATTATAGTCGCGCAGAAGTACCCAATTGCTGAGGTTTGGAAAGTAGAACTCGTATTTCGGAGCGTAGATATAACTCACCTGACCGGCCTTGCCTTCATTGAGAAAGGTCATTTTTTTATTTCCACTCCGGTCAAAAACAAAAAGATCTTTCACCCCGTCGTTGTTCAGGTCGATCTCGCTGAATTGCGGAGATACAAATCCCCCTATAAAAGGAAAAGGGATGGTATCGTTGTTCGCATCAAGAAACCTGAGTTTGTTGTTGAGATAGAAGCCCGGATCGGAGGATTGCGCCACCAAACCTGATGAAACAAACAGAAAACTTAGGAGGTAGAGAATTTTTTTCATTTGATGGTTTTTAAGAAAGACTAGTTTCGTAGGCAAATTGTTGCCTCATGGAATTTAAACAGGTTTCGAAACTGCTGGAAATCTACAAAAAGCATTCGATTGTAAGTACCGACTCCAGAAATATACCTGCTAAATGTATCTTTTTTGCCTTAAAGGGTCCGAATTTCGATGGAAATCAGTTTGCGCTCCAGGCACTTGAAAAGGGGGCAGCCTTTGTCGTTGTAGATGATCAGGAAATCTATGCGGCAAACAAAAATAATCCGCGATTTTTATATAGCAGCAATGTGCTCAAAACCCTTCAGGAATTGGCACGTTTATACCGGGAAGAACTTGCAATACCTGTGTTGGCAATTGGCGGGAGCAATGGAAAAACGACGACCAAAGAGCTGATTAAAACGGTTCTGTCCACCCAATTTCGTACCCATGCCACCCGGGGCAACCTGAATAATCATATCGGACTTCCCCTTACTTTGTTAAGTATGCCTGCAAATACGGAAATCGCCGTTATCGAGTTAGGCACCAACCAACCCGGAGATATTGCTGAACTCCTCGAAATTTGTGAACCAGATTTTGGGCTGATTACCAATATCGGAAAAGAACATCTGGAAGGTTTTGGAAATATTGAAGGGGTAGCCAGAGAGGAAAGTGAGTTGTTCCATTATCTGAAAAAACATGGCGGACTCGCATTTGTAAACAGCGACGATCCCTGGCTGGAAACCATGGCTACACGTCTTGACCGCATGATCTCCTACGGTCGGGGGGAGGGCGCCACCACCACTGCAAAGCTTCTGGGGAGTTTGCCGGGTGTAAGTATGGAACTGGATTCGGGCATTGAGGTGCATAGCCAATTACCCGGCGCATTTAATTTTCCAAATATATTAGCTGCCTTTGCCGTAGCGCGTCATTTTGGTATTCCCGACTGGATCACCAAAACCGCTGTCGAATCGTATGTTTCTCAAAACAACCGTTC
The DNA here is from genome assembly GCA_003531115.1 of Bacteroidota bacterium. Taxonomy (GTDB): domain Bacteria; phylum Bacteroidota; class Bacteroidia; order UBA8524; family UBA8524; genus UBA8524. The sequence goes on from DQHT01000115.1 coordinate 9,047, forward strand.
GCAGATCATCGAAAAAGGAGGCTATACCTTTTTTATGGATTGTTATAATGCCAACCCGAGCAGCATGGAAATGGCCCTGCAAACTCTGGCAGATCATAAGGGCGATGCGTTTTTTATACTCGGCGATATGCTCGAGCTGGGCACCTATGAAGAAGAGGAACACCGGATTGTAGTTGACTTGTTGAAAAAGCTTAAACTCGAAAAGGGTATATTTATAGGACCCGCGTTTGCGAAAGCTCTCGGAAAAGATAGCCGAAGTTTTATGGATGCTGAACTTGCCAGTGCGTATTTGAAGAACCATTTACCCAAAGCAGGCAGCCTCATTTTTTTAAAGGGCTCACGGGGAATCGCGGTTGAACGGGCGATCTCGTTTATTCTTGAAAATCCAGAAAGTTCCAAGTTCCAAGCTCCAAATTCCAAATAACCAATTATTGCGGTGCCCATAACCCATAACCCATAACCTTGGAACTTGGAGCTTGAAATTTGGAACTTGAACCATATTATTGCATAATCATCAATCCAAATAGGGGTTTTATCAACTGAAGTTGTCATAGGGTCAATGAATGAGCAGTTCTACACTATCGCAAGTCGGATCATCCTCGACGAATCTTCGGTGGAAGAGCAAAACGAATTCCTGAAGGAACTCAAAAAGGATCCGGAATTGGCCAGGGAATTCGGGGAGATGAAACTGACCTGGGACACCAGCGCCCTTTATGAGCGGCCTTCTTTTGCCAATGAAGACTGGCAAAAACTGGAGACCCGCATCCATCAAAAACCCAAACAGGCATTCTTAAGCAGCAGTTGGCAGAAAATGGCGTTTGCCGCTTCTCTGGCTTTGATCGCCATGGTTTCATGGACACTCTGGAATCAGGTTTTATCCTGGGAACATATTGAGGCCACAGCGGCGAATCAGGAAGTTATTCTCCCCGACATGAGCCGGGTAGTGGTAAAAAAAGGAAGTGAACTGCGCTATAAAAAGAACTTCCTTGAAAACCGTTCTCTGAAATTGGAAGGAGAAGCCTGGTTTGAAGTAACTAAAGACCAAGGTCATCCGTTTACCATTCAAACAAAAAAAACAAGGACCACTGTTTTGGGAACAGCATTCGATCTGCATGAATTAAATGAGGCCGGTGACGTGGAGTTGCGGGTAAAAGAAGGTAAAGTAAGTTTTCAGGCAGGAGAAGCCGCCCTGATCCTGGAAGAAGGAATGGCCGCGCATTACGACAGCAAAACCGGAGGCCTCAAAAATATCCCCATGGGTTCGGCCAATGAAGTCGACTGGGTGAACAATAAACTGAATTTTAATGGTACGGATATTCATACAGTGCTGAAGGATATTGCGCACTATTACGAGATAACCATAGAGCATGATCTTCCACCCGATTATTGCGTGTTTTCAGCTGAACTGGGAAACTTTTCACCTGAAGAAACGATAGAAGTTTTGGATGATATTTTATCTCTGGAGATCAAGGTTGAAGGAAACCATTGGAAAGTGACGAAAGGAACATGTCGTTAGTTGCCGCTGAATTCACCCCACAGGTTTTGCTCGACAGGCTTCGCACTGACGATGAATCGGCTTTAAAGGAGCTTTTTCATCTTTATTATGATGCCTTGGTCCATTTTGTTACTCCCATGCTCCGCGATCAGGACCGCGCCAGGGATGTGGTGCAGGATGTTTTTTTTAAAATTTGGGAAAAGAGAAAAGACCTTCAGGTTACAAGCAGCCTGAAGGCTTATTTGTATATGGCAGTGCGTAATCATGCCCTGAACATTATCAAAAGGGAAAACCGCATTGAATTAAACGACGACGAAGTGGTGCTCGAAGCCAAATCAGGCTCCCAGGATGGGAGTTACGACCGCCTGAGGGAAAAGGACCTTCAAAAAAAATTAGCAGCCTGTCTGGACATGCTTCCTCCAAAATGCCGGCAGGTTTTCGAACTGAGTCGTTTTGAACATTTTTCGAATAAAGACATCGCCGATACCCTCGACATTTCTGTAAAAACGGTCGAAAATCAGATGACCAAAGCCCTGCAGTTGATGCGCAGCAACCTCTTGCCCTATCTGCGTTTGCTGCTGATCCTGGCTTCGCAGTACGCATTTTTTTAAAAAAATTCCACCCAACATAGGGGTTAGGAACTTTTGTGTTGTCTCAGGTTCAAACACGACATAAAAATGAAAAAATTTATTCTTGCTACACTTTTAGCAACTTTCGCAGGACTTGTTCATGCACAAATTCCCAATGCCGGTTTTGAAAACTGGGAGACCTTATTGGGCACAACGACAAAAACACCAAGCGGATTTATCAGCAGCAACTACGCCGTTTATGATGGCGGACAAGCTTCCGTATTTCAAATAGCAGGCGTATCAGGAAAAGGAGCAAGCCTGGTTACCCAAATGATGATCGATCCGGATACCGAAGACACGACTTACGAAGGTGGTTTTCTCATGTCAGGCGAACTCGACATCTGGAACGGATCCCTGAACGAAAAATTCCCGGTAAGTGGTAAACCGCTTTTTCTTAAAGGCCACTACCATTACCTACCCTCCGGTGACGACGAGTTTGCCATTGCTCTGGTACTTTATAAAGACGGTATAATGGTTGGAACCGCCGATCTGTCCGGAACTGCCGCAACCAATGGCTATCAGGCATTTAGCGTGGCTGTTGATTATACGCAGAACGTTACACCCGACAGTGCATCCTTAACGGTAATAAGCTCCGTTGATGCTACCCAGGCTGGAACGATTTTAAATGTGGATGAATTCAGCCTGGATTATGGAACTCCCAATGCAGTGGAAACGGTGCAGTCGACAGCTTTAACGGCTTACCCCAATCCGGCAAACGCACAGGTAAATATTGTATTACCCGAATGGATAAAAACCGGAACCTTTGTTCTTGTGAATGCCCAGGGTCAGGTCGTTAAAACAGGAAATTTATACCAGGGAACCTATACCATGACCCTGGAAACGGCAGACCTTCCGGAAGGGGTCTACTTTGTTGAAATCAATGACGGCCAAAATGCGGCCAGATCAAAAATAAGCATTACGCACTAATCGTCGAGCGGGGTTAGTCACAAGGCCGGACGTCACAAGTGTCCGGCCATTTTTTTTATTTGAATAGGGGTTAATGCCTTGCGGCTTGTCATGATAATGTACAATGAAAACTAAGTCACTTTTACTTCTTCTTCTTTCCCTTACCCTGGCTCCGGCGATGCTCCATGCACATAAATTAAAGGGAGTTATTGTTGACGCAAACAGCGGGGAGAAAATGTTCGGAGTAACCATTCTCAAACCGGCCACCCACACAGGCACCCTGAGTGATGTGGAGGGGTACTTTGAGATCGAATTAAACGGAGCCGAAGAGGTCCGTTTTTCCTTTTTAGGATATAGCACAATTGACAGACATTATTACCTGTCGGCCGACACTTTTGTTCGTATTGAACTACGTGAAAATGTAGTGGAAATGGCTGAAACTGTAGTTCGTCCAAAGGCGGCCATCATGAAGTCGCCTCGCGTTTCATCCACCAGCCTGTCGCCAAAAGACATTCGTTTGCTTCCCGGTTTTGCCGGAGAAGCGGATATCGTTCAATCCTTCCTGAGCTTCCCGGGAGTAAAAAAAGCGGGAGATGCCAGCGGAGGGATGCTGGTTCGTGGAGGTGGTAGCGACCAGAACCTGGTGCTTCTCGATGGGGTTCCTGTTTACCAAAGCGGACATATCATCAGCTTTTATTCTCCTTTCCAATCCGAACTCATCAGGGAGGCTAATTTGTACAAGGGATTTGTGCCCGGAGGGTTCGGGGGGAGGTTGTCTTCTGTGCTGACGCTGGAAAGCGCCCCGGCTACCGACAGCCTGAGCACGGAGTTAGGACTGGGCGTGCTCCTGGCTAAAGGCTATGTTCAGGCTCCGATAGTTCCGGGTAAATTGAGTATACAGGCAGCAGGGCGACGTTCCCTGCCCGATCTGGTCTGGCCCCTGGCAGGACAAACTTTTCCTGCCCGTTTTTATGATGGACGTGTGATCCTGACTGCTCAAGCGGCCAAAGGACATAGCTTACGATTTCTGGCTTATGGAAGTGGCGATAAACTGGATGCTGGTGCAAATACCGTATCCCGCTACAAAGACACGGAAACCGAACTTATCCCGGAAATGAAAATGCTTACCCGTAGCGGAGAAAATCATCTATCCCTGCAACATAGCTATTCAGGTAAATTAAAAGTCACAAACCAGATTTATGCCAGCAGGTTTTTATCGCATAATAGTCTCCAATGGCCCGGTAACGCCTTGCGCATCCGTTCCGGTATTAGCGATTTTGGGGTTTCATCATCCATCCATAAAACGGGAAAAAAACACAGCTTCGACGCAGGATTGGGCTGGATCCATCATGAGATTTCCGCTATGGAAGTTGTTTCTACGGGAGATCTTCAGCGTATTATAGGCCCAAAAGCTGCAGAAAAAAGGAGGGTTGGTGAAGGGAGCCTCTATTTTATGGATCAGCTTAAACTGGGAACACGTTGGATCGCCGAAGGAGGATTGCGGATGGCCATTTGGCAGGAAGGACGGAATATCAAAGTTTTACCGGAACCAAAATTAGCATTCAGCTATCTGGCAGGAAGCAAGTTGCGGGTACAGGCTTCGGTTTTGAGAAATACCCAATATTTACAAAAGGTGAGCAGCAGTTCATTGGCCCTGCCAACCGATGCCTGGTATGTATTGCCTCTGCATCACACAGCTCAAAGCGCAATAATGGGCGACCTCGGACTGAACTGGACTCCCAAATCCTGGGATATTTCCCTATCTGTTTATTATAAAAAGATGAACGGACTCACTGAATTCAGGGAAGGAGCATTGCCTTTCGCTGAAGAGCGGCTGATCGATGAATTGCTTCAGGGTAAAGGCAAGGCTTATGGTGCGGATCTTTTGATCAGTTACCGGTTCAAGGGTTTTCATATTCAGGCTGCCTACAGTCTTTCCTGGTCGAAACGTCAGTTTGACGGCATTAACGGAGGCAGGGAATATTTCGATCGCTTTGACCGAAGACACGATTTTAATATACAACTGGTGTCACAACTCAATAAACACTGGCATTTTTCCGCCTCCTTTTTTATGGCCAGCGGAGCACGTTATACCCCGCGGGTGGCGCAGTTTGTAATGCCCGGAACAGGAGGATCCACTCCCGTATTTCTTCCGGTTTATGGAGAGCGGAACAGCCTACGCCTAAGCAGCTCCCATCGCCTGGACCTGGCAGTAACCTATTCAAAAACCTACAAGAAAACATCCATACAAATTCAGGCAGGGGCTTATAATGTTTACAACCAACTGCAGTCTTTCCGTCTTGAAACCATTGAGCGCGAGGGTAAATTGATGCTCCGTGAGGTGGGTCTTTTTGGTATGATGCCATCCCTTTCCTGTACCCTTAAATTTTAATTGAATGAAAACCTTGGTCTATAGTTTGTTTTTAGTGCTTTTTTTCTCCTGTAAACCGGAAGAAAAAGTAATTCCCTTCCCCCAGCAAGAGGCGAAATGGGTGATCAATTCGCGTATTAGCGAAGAGGGTTCACTCTGGGTTGGTGTTTCATACAGTCTTCCTCCAGATTATTCAGGAAGGGGTAATTCGATTATCGAGCTGCTTGAATCGATGATGATCGACAGCCTGCAGCTTGAGATCGAATACCAGGGACAATGGCAAGCTCTTGATGAATCTGCCAAAGGGATCTATGTGCTCCACAATGCCCAACTGGAAGCCGGGTATACGGTTCATATCAAAGTAAAGGACCGGTCGGGAAACACTAAATTAATGGCTTCTTCCGTAGTACAGGAAATAGCCGATGTCCGTTACCTCGACGCTTATGGGATCAAACGGGGATTGGATACGGTTTACAAAATGAACCTGACATTGGCCAAACCGGCAGATACTGAAGCCTGGTATGTATTAAGCTTAAACAGGAGCAGCGACCTCCGTAAAATTCAAAACGGAGGCAGGCCTACCCTTGGGAATATTTTGATGGACAGGAACATAACCGATAAACGAGCTTTTTTGATCCGGGCCGCTGATTATCCGGGCGACAGCATCCATATACAAAAAGAAATTTCCTGGTTAAATGGGTCTGATACCCTGTTGGTTCATGTTTCCCGAATAGAAAAACCCTATTTTGTATTTTTGGAAGCTGTATTACGTTCCTCCGGATGGTTCCAACAGTTGCTCGGCGACGCGGTGAATTATCCCGGAAATGTACAGGGTGGTCTGGGTTATTTCACCCTTCACCGGGGCGTAAACAGGGCTTTTATAATGAAAAACAGAGTGCGATAAGCATTGGTGCAACATTTTATTGATATCAATTGTCTATACAGTAATTAAAAAAAGAAATGAACTTTAAAACCGGACAAATCATAGCGTTAAGTGCTTTTATTACCTTGTCGGCTTGTCGTAAAGACGACAATGGAGGACCAGAAAAATTAAATACCGTACCCGAATTTTATACTTCCGCCGAAGCAGGCGTGTACGGATCCGTAGCGCCATCACTTGATTTAGTGGCAGGTGCCGGACAAGGGGTAAATATCCCGCAGGACATTGATTTTCACCCTACCCGAACAATGGAGTTGTGGGTGCTGAATAAAGATGCTGACATGACTGGTGGCAGTACTGTGACCATCAGCAATGCCGGAAAAGGAAACCAATCAACAGAATATCGCCGGGATGGAAATGCCTGGCACTTTATGGCTTTGCCTTCAGCAATTGCTTTTTCAAACAACGGAAATTTTGCCACCGTAGCCAATATCAGAGATGCCAATCGCCAGGGCGGAACCTTTACCGGCCCTTCATTGTGGTCGAGCGATATGAGCATTTATGCCAAGCCCTCAGGAGGCAACGGAAGCCATTTAGACATGCTGCATGGTAGCCCGTTTAGCATGGGTATAGCAGCTGAAACCGACAATGCATTTTGGGTATTTGATGGTTACAATGGCCACCTGGTTCGTTATGATTTTGTGCTGGATCACGGTCCGGGCAATGATGACCATAGTGATGGAAAAGTACACCGGTATACCGACATTCCTTTGGCGCGCTATACGGATGGTGTGCCCTGCCATATGGTTTTGGACGCCGACAAAAAATGGCTCTATATCGTGGACGGTACCAAGGGAAAAATTATCCGGGTAAATATTCAAAGCGGATCCAAAAAAGGAAACCTCAACCTGATCAACGAACCCTTGGATGAACATTGGGAAATGCAGGGTATGGAAATGGAAGTGATGTTTGAAGCCGGATTCCAGCAAGCATCGGGTATTGAAATTAAAGACAACAGGGTCTTTATATCCGACTACAAAACCGGGGATATCATCGCTTTTGATATTCATACTAAAAAAGAAATTGGCCGGGTAGCTACGGGTAAACCGGGCGTGATCGGAATAAAACTAGATCCGGAAGGTAAACTTTGGTATGTGAATGAAAAGACCCATGAGGTCGTTCGTATCTCACCCAAATAACAAGCTTTTTCATAGAGGTCAAAAAAAGGGGGCAACTTTCGGGAAGCCCCTTTTTCTTTTATCGGATAAGCATGAGCGTACTATTTTGGTGAACCTGAAGACTTTGTACACTTTGGCCTTTAAACAGGATCAAATAAACGCCTCCGGGAGCTTCGGCTCCATCCCGGGTTTGTCCTGACCATTGACAGGTATGGATATCTTCACAATGGTACACCAGCGCTCCCCAACGATCATAGATCCAATATTCGCCCGAAAGCAGATTGAGAAAAACGGGACGATAAAAATCATTGTTCCTGTCGGCATTAGGAGTAAAAGCGTTTGGTAACCAAACCAGAGCCTTATCATAAACAGAAACAGAATCTGAGGCGGCATCTTCACATCCGGCAATATCCTGTACGGTGAGAGAAAGGGTGTAGATTCCGGTATCCAAAAATTGATGATTAACGGATGGGCCTGAATAACTGCTTCCATCGCTAAAATACCATTCGTAGGAGACAGCCAGCGGATCCAATGATACAGCTTGCACAAAGGCTTCATCAAGCGGCATGGAAGTACGGTTAAGCAAAAACCGGGCTTCTGCGGCCTGAACTACATGAATATAATTTTCGAAGAGGGTATCGGCCTTGCAGCCATCCGCATCCTCAATGGCCAGGGTTAATGAGTATACCCCTGCTTTGGTCCAGCTGTGTTTCCAGGAGGGGGTGGTGAATATCATCCCATCGCTTGTTTGCCAGTTGACGGCGCTTACAGTTCCCCCCAGATTCACATCGATTTCCTGTCCGGTGCAAAGGAAAGTGTCGCTGTACAGCACAGGTGGAATTGGTGGCGCCTGTATATCCACAAAAACGGAATCAAATGCATCAGGCGAACATCCGTCGCGCAGGCGGATCGAATACCATTTCGGAAGGCTGGCTGTGAAACTGGCTGTATCCGATCTTTTGATCCCGTTCCAGTAATACGAATAATTGGCGTTCAGTCCACCTGAGGCAACTGCCGTGAGTTGGAAACGCATAGCATCACAAACAACCCTGTTCGTTCCAAGTTCCACACTCAGCGGATCGCGTACATTCACCTGAAAATATTGGGTGTCGGAAAGGGAACAGCCATCCCCGAGCACCACTTCATAGCCTGTGGTTCCGGAGGGTGTCCAGGACCTTTTATCTCCCGAGAACCCGTCTGTCCATAAAAAAGTATAAGCCGCCTGATTCCCACCACTCGCTTCAAGGTCTTTGTACAGGGCTTCCTGATAGCAAATTGTGGTATCCGCCTCAGGAACAAAAGTCAAAGGCGCTAATTTGCCTACGAAGACACTATCTGTAAGGGAGGTACAAGGATCTGTAACCCGGACCACATAAGTTCCGGCCTGGTAGGGATCTGTTTGATGGAAACTATCCGTTGCCATTGCCGCATTGTTCCAGAAAAACTGCAGTCCCGGAAATTCTGCTGCATGAACCTGAACATGCAGTTCCATACTTTGGCCATAACACAGGATGCTGTCGGGTGACAGGGAAAAATTCAGGATGGGTATGGCGCGAATAAACAAACTGTCTTCGGCAGGGAGCAGGGAACATTGGTCGCGCAGGCGGACATAATTCCAGCCACTTTGATTATAAGGGATGAAGGTGCTGAATCCTTCCGGACTGACAGAGCCGTTCCAATAGGCAGCATAACCGGTGCTATCGCCACCGCTGGCCTGGATCTCAAGAAAGGCGGAGCTGTTCGGACAAAGTACAGTATCTCCGCTTAAACGTACGGATAAAGGGTCACGTACATGAACTGCAATAGCAGCCGTATCAGGCCTGCTGCTGCATCCATCGCTTAATACAACATGAATGAGGGTATCTCTTTCGAAAGCTACCTGAACACTTGCCCCGCTGAGACCAAGTTCAGGCCAGCTATAGCTGTAGCCGGAATTCAGACCACCACTGCCCGATGCAATGAGTTGTCCGCTTTGCAGGTGACAAAAGAGCGTATCCTCGGTGCTTGTAAGCGAAAGCGGTTCACGAACCTGAATATGAAACCAGGCGGTGTCGCTGCTCAGCAGGCAGGCATCGAACAATACGAGGGCAAAAGTTTGCGAAGAATCCGGTTTAAGCCAGGCCTGTTTACCAGTGTTAAGGGTTTGTAAACTGGAGGAATCGAGCCAATAAAATACCAGGCTTCCCGAATCCGCTGCCTGCCATTGCGGGATCACCAATAAACTATCTCCTGCGCAAACAATGCTGTCAGGTGGTGTGCTTATGGAAATGTCGGCCCTGTATCCCTGATAAGAAAGTTTAAATCCCGTACCGATCACTGCCGGGTCAGAAGAATGATGGAGGGTAATGCTGTTGCCCTGTATAAAAAGGGTATCTCCGTTATTCGGAAGATTGGTCCCGCTGTATTGACCCAGCAGGACTCCATCCGAATCATGACCCTGATAAAGGTAGAGGTAATCGTAATTGGCCTCATAATCAAATTCAAGAAATAGAATTCCGATCGAATCAGCGCCCGGGGTAGTGATGGTTAAATAAGATTCAAGCATATCGGTATAGGCCGATTCGCCTCCGTCATCGTAAATAAGTCCACGGCAATACACGCTCTGAGAGCGGCCATTATCCGGCAATATCAGCGCGTGACAAATATCTGCCGTTGAATCGATATAAATTTGCTGGTTCCTTATCAGGGTGTCGCTGCTCGTTCCATAACAACTATAGGCGATCAGGCTAACGTCAAAAAAGCCATAGGAGGTATAAGTATGGATGGGGTGCTCAGAGGTATCCTGGCTGTTGTCGCCAAAGTCCCATAGATAAGTCCGTGCATTTTCGGAATAGTTGAGAAAGGAAATGGCTGCCGGACTAAAACACTGAAAATTTTCGGAGGAAAAATTCGCAGTGACCACCAGGCTGTCGTATTCGTCGCCAACTCCAACAGCGTACCAGGCATTGGTCACGGCGATCACCTCCCGGGAACAGGCACCGTGGAGGTCTTTGGCAGCAAGGATGGAAAAGAAGCGGGCGTCGGCATAGTTGCTGAAACGACTCAAATAAACACTCAAACTTCGGTAGGTGATCTGTTGGGTGACAGGTCTTCCGAGGCTGTCTACTTCATAAAAAAATCCTTTGTCGTTGGTTCCGGTATCCCCTTCGCAAAGGGTATAATACCAGTAGTTCTGTACGCCACTGTTCGTGTGTACCCCGCCATTGTCGCCGGTTCCGTTGTACCAATACTGTCCTTTGTAAGTATCAGGATCTCCTTTTAATTTCGGCTTTTCCATGTTACGGAGCCCACTACCATTGGGTGTAATTTCTTCACCGATCTTCCATGTTGCGTTGCTTTTGTTTTCAAATTCAATGGAATTACCGAAGATGTCGGAAAAAGATTCATTTAAGGCACCACTTTCGTTCTGATAGATGAGGTTGGCGGTATAGGTGGTAACAGCATGACCTATTTCATGGCCACATACATCGAGGCAGGTAAGTGGGGTGAAAACGGTTCCATTTCCATCGCCATAGGTCATGTAATAGCCATTCCAGAATGCGTTGTTGTAGTTGTTGCTGTAATGCACATAGCTGCGAATGGTGGCACCCTGGTTATCAAAACTTTGACGGCCATAATTTGTGAAAAAGTAGAGGTAGGTTTTTTCGGCACCCCAATGGGCATCGGTGGCTATTTCATCTTGTTGGGTATTAACCGTGTTCCATACATTGTTGCTGTCGATAAAATCTACGGCATTGGCATAGTTGGTACTTTTATTCAGGTCGAAGGTTTGGATTTGGGCGCCCAGACTGCTGTCGCGGAGTCGGTACAATCCATTGCTCATGCTGTCGACCCGTATCGTTTGTGTACCCGAATAGCGGGTTACAGCTGTTCCGTAGGTGTTGATATCGTGCAGGAGATTTTCCCGGAAGAGGATGCTCCCGTCAGCTGCATTCACATAGACTTTGTCATGAAACAGCGGTTCGAGGGAATAGATATTCATGGAATAACTAAGCACCCACAATCCTCCCGGATTTGCCGGATCGATCGGGAACCAGCTCAATTTTGGTTGAGGAGAGTATGAAGCATTTTCATCCCTTTTCAGTTCTTTGAGCAGCGCTTCTTCTGCGGGGTCGTTCCAGATAAATGTGGTGGACGTTTTGTTTTCTATTGCCTTTTGTATGGCCTCTTCACGGGAGATAATCGGAGCAAGGCTCAGCGGTAATTCAAAGAGAGCCGCATCGATGGAGTGCAGCTGCCCTCCTTCCAGATGAGCCGTAAGTGTTCCACCATCAACAGGATAGCCAAGATAAAGAATTTCATAATGCTGATGTTCCTGATGAAGAGCATCTTTTTCCGTACGCAGTAAGCGGAAAGTGTAGGCAGAAGGTAGTTTATAAATTTTTTGGAAGAAGAGGGAAGGATTGGCCGTGTAGCCCTTTTGTACATGTTTAAAATGGATATACCTTGGGAAATGGCTGTATTCCCAATAATAAACATGGTCGGCTCCCGGGAAGAGCGAATCCGCCTGTCGCCCTTCAAATTCCTGCGCTGCTGACTGCGTGGGGAAAAGACAGAGCAGGCCAAACAGAAGGAACATAACGTGCTTCAGCGGCATTCACTTGGTTTTGGTGCCGTGAATTTACGATTTTTTGGTTAATGGGTTGATATTTCCTTTCTAGCGAAGCCAATGCATCAATAGAAATGGATGGAGTTATTTGTATATTTGTTAGACGGTCATGAACATTATTCAGGTAGAAATATTAAGTGAACAGGGTCTCAAGTTACTCAGACAACTTGAAAAGTTAAATATTTTACGTCTGATCCAACCAGAACGGAAATCTAAAATGCCGAAACGAAAATGGGCCGGTTCGATCTCAAAAACAAGTGCTGAAAGGATGCTTGAGGAATTAGAAAAGGGTAGGGATGAATGGGAACGCACTATTTAAGTGATACCAATACGATTATAGAGTTTCTTGGAGGAGCATTTCCAAAAGAAAAGGCACTCTGGTTGGATAAGATCATCGAAGACAACCGGAATCATATTTCGGTAATTAATCAATTACCAGAAATAGTGTGGACTTTAAAAATATTCCGGAACTTACGACTATTAATTTGTGGGAATTTCAACCGGATTTGGAGTAATATCACCTCCTTTGCAAGAACTGGGATTCATCGATTCTTCAAATGATGAATTCTTTTTAAACCCGGTCTTAAAATATTCTCGAGTTAAAAAGACGCTGATCTTTAGCGGTGAGTTGAGAAAGTTTGATTTAGTCGATCGTCAAGCGGAACAAATCGAACCGCAACTTCTTCAAAGCTTTAGAAATAGTCTGTTGGTGGCACTTGAAGAAAAGAAAATAGCTGCTCACTCCCTGATCATGGAACTGGACAGATTTATTTCGGATGAGGGAAAAGGAGAAGGAATTGGCGAATAATCTCTTTTAAAACTTCACAACCATCATCACTTCGTAGCTACAATATGCCCATTTTTAAGTTCCTTCTTTTCATAAACCTGAAGTTGTTCGTTCCATACATTTAGTATTCCCGAGAAATCGATGTCCATTGAAATACCATCCATCTTGATAAAATAATCCTTGACTCTCACGTTGATGGAATCGGCATAGGAGCATTTAGGCTGATTGTAGTTCCCGATCCACAGAGAATCCCTGTTTTGATGCCGGACGATATACTCACCGGTTCCGGAATAATTATTTATTTCCAGTTCAAAATTACCAATATATTCCAGAGAACTTAATTCAAAGCGATATACACGCACGATACTATTCGTGCCGGCATAGCCAAAGCCCGTATTAGCGAAAGGCTTGTAGGTAGTAGTAATCCCGTCGATCTCGTAGCTAATTTGATAACTCAGGTTTGGGCTCCCTCCATTTTTATTACACAGGCTATCTAAGGGGAGCTGGGTATTAGCCGGGTATCCGGTAAACGTTTTTTTATTGGCTAAATTGGTATGATCATGAGCCCGAAGGGTAAATGGAAGATTTGCCGGATATTTGAAAGAATAGGTTCCGTTAACGATATCAATAGTCGTTTGATCGTTTAGGAACAGCATGCCACTTTGCATGGGTTTGTTATCGCAGGTGGCGTATTGTCCTGAAAGTGTAATTAATCCGGGTATATCTCCAATGATGATGTCGGAAAGAACCTGGTCAGAAGAAAACGGGCCAAGATCCAGAGATTTAAACACACCCTGGCTCATATAACTTATATTCAGATGAAACAACTCGCCGGAGGGCACACGTCCTCCAAATGCTCCTTTGGAGGAAGTCATGCAGTGTCCGGCACCCATTAAGCGGCTGTTAATATGAATATCGACACCGGCCAGCGGACTTCCGTCTGTGGTTTTAACCACGGCATCGATACGGTTATACTTCCTGGGCACGTCGCAGTTCCAAAAGCTGAAATGTTTGACTTTCCCTACATATTCTCCATCAATGAGTCGGGCCGAACCTTCTTCCACCCAATGGCCTTTTGCTTCATCGAAATACCAGAGGGGGAGTTCTTCGGGCGCCTTACTGAGCGCAATGGGTGAAAGACCCATACGGATGGTAGCCTCATTGCCTTTTGCAAGTTGGAGTTTGGCTCCTGTTGTCGATTTAAGTTCCACGGCAACCATGCCGAAAGATTCCAACAATTTTGTCCCTTCACTTGATGCAGCGACCAGGTCACCTGGCATAATTTCGCTGAGGTTGGCAGCTTCCGGATCCAGGTATTTCATGGCAACTTTTACTTCGCCCGAATAGGCTATTCCCAAATCATCCGTATAGCCTGCTCCAAATTCAACTTTAGCCTTCCCAACAGTTACCGTGCCCCCCGTATTGGCGGGAAAGCTGGAGGTGCTTGCATTTGAAAGTAATGTAATATTCACCTGATTTACCCCTTGTTTAGGCAGCACTGAACGGGATCCGTGAAAATAGTTGTTGGCAAACACCCGGATATAGGCATGGTTTTCAAAGACAGAGGCATCTTTAACAAAAAAGAAGCCATCACTATTTGTTTGAACCGCTTTATCACCAATGGTAATATTAGCCCCGTACACAGGGAAACCTGCTTCATTAATTATTTTTCCGGCAAAACTTGCAAGAACTGATTTCCCTTTATCTATCGTAAAATTTTGTGATGAAGGAGTATCAATTGTTTCATCGAGAGGCATTTCTTTTCTGCACTGGGAAAAAAGCAGGGCAAGAAAAAGGAGCGAGAGTTGGCAGGTTCTTTTCATCGGTTCGGGGAATTAAACTAAGCATAAGACGATAGTATATCCGGAATAGTTGTCTGAGCTATGCCAAACAAAAAAAGGAGAATGCACGTTCGGTTTCGAAACTAGGTGCTATTGGTCTTCACGCCATTTAACAAGCCCATTTGTAATCATTCTTTTTTCGTAGGCCTGTGTTGTTGTATTCCAATAGTTCATCCGACCAGAGAAAGTCATATCCAATAACCACTTCTTGTTGATGTAATAGAATTCATTTATCGTCACAGAGACAGAATCCGCATAAGTTGAAGTGTCAGAATATCTGTCGTTTAGCCATAAAGCCATATCCGGGTTTTGGTTTCCGAGGGTATATGTATTTGGCCCTATGTATGCTTTCAGGTTCATACCCAAAACGGTTGTATGTACTGGACTATTTGGTGCGTAACCGATATCAAAAGAAATGTAATCGTTGGTGCCGGCTCGGGAAGTGGATAGCCCAGCTTGATAAATATAGTAATACAGGGAATCGTTAAAAGTATATTCTATCAAAAGTTCCCGTATGTATGTAGATCCTCCGCCAGAGTTTGAAGGGCAATGTTTAATCGGATCAAGAATTTTCCCAATTGGCTGGCCACTAAATGCATGGCCACTTTGTTGCCCTGTTTTATCCAAAAAAGTGAGACCAAATGCTTGATTCGGCATATAGGCAAACTGAATTGTTCCTCTTGAATTAAGCTTTATGGTATTGAAAAAATTAATTCTCCCAAAGCCCATAGTCACAGGATTATTATTACAGTCCAGCACCGGTATTTCAAGTTCAATGAACTGATCAAGCTCTTGGATAACCAAATCATCGAGCACCTGATCGGCCGAAAATGGGCCAATCACTTTGGAAGCAATATAAACTTCATTGAGCCAAAATTTGACTACAAAAGACATGTTGGCCGGCGTGAGTCCTTTAAATTTTCCATCGCTTCCGGTATAGCAAAAGCCTGATTCGCCAGTTTCGGCATGAAATACAGCTTTCAATCCTGGAATAGGTGTTCCTTTGCTATTTACTACGCGAGCCTGTNNGGGAGCCTGTATTGTATGATAGTCGCGTGGGACATCGCAATTCCACATCGAGAAGTGCTGCACTTCCCCAACATATTCATCCCCTTTTATTATGGCTTTACCTTCTTCTTGCCAAAGCCCGGTGCTTTCTTCGTAGTACCACAATGGGATTGAATTAGGAGCCCCGGATTTGTAAGGTTCAGGAATAGTCATGCCAAATTTAGCTGAATTTGAATCGCTAAGTTGGAGTTCATTGCCGCTTTTGTCGCGGAGCTCAACGGCTATCATGCCAAAAGATTCTAATAGTTTTGGACCATCTTGTGAGGCAGCAATCATGTTACCTGGCATGATTTCATTGAAATTAACATCCGTTGGGTTAAGGTGCCGTAGTGCTACATTTACTTCTCCAAAATAAGGCAAGCCAGAAGTTTTATTGATAAACCCTTTTCCAATGGATAAGTGACATCCATCACTTGAAATATCGCCACCCGTTTCAGCATCAATGACCGCTGCAAATGACATGCGCATTAGCTTAATGGATATTTGATTCAACCCGTCCTGCGGTATAAAACTTCGTGATCCATTGAAATAACTTGGGGCCTCCACGGAAATATGGGAAAGTTTTTCTCGCCCTTCAACCTGCGTCATAAGGAAGTAACCATCATCATCGGTTTTAATTGTTTGATTACCTGAAGTCACATTTGCACCTCTCACGGCATTTCCAAATTCATCAGTAATTCGACCGCTAACATCAAGAGTGATGAGTTTTCCTTTTTCGAAATGATGGATTTGTATTTTTTCAACAAGCACTGATGTCGTTTCCTTTCTACAGGAAAGTTCAATAAAGAGCAGCATACCGATGAATAGGAGTGGCGTATATTTCATGATTTGGTTCTCACGTCTATTATTCAGACGATTAAAAATGAGTAAGGTTGCCTTGGCAGCTACACTTGACTAATTGACTTGCGTGGTGACTGGGATCGAACTTTACCTTTATATATGCATAATCTTGGGTTCGAATCAGCGTGTCCAACATTTAACGGAGAAAAGAGTAATTAGGTTGTCTGCATGCCCCAAACAAAAAAAGGGAGAACTTTCGTTCTCCCTTCTATACCGTGNNTGAACCAGTGACCCTCTGATTAACAGTCAGCGGATTTGTGGTCTCATACGGTTCCATACGGTTTAATGTATGTTGAATATCAGTTGTTTAAGTATATTATGGAATCGAAAAAAACCGAATAAATTCGATACACGCATGCAAAATGCGTGCAATAAAATTGTAAATTTGGTTTATGAAATCACATGTCATACTCTCCTTGGATGCCCGTCAGGAACGAAAAGATGGCACCTACCCAATCATTTTGCGGCTCACCCATAAACGCAAATCTACATCAATTCAAACCGGATATACGGTGTCATTATCTGACTGGGATGAAAAGAGAAAGGCCATAAGAGCGACGTATAAAGGTGTTGACAGTGTTACCAGGCTGAATAACTTGATTCAACAGAAGAAGGTGCATGCTTTTTCGCTCATAAGCAAACTCGAGGAACAGGGACAGTTGGAACAGTTATCCATTTCTGAGCTGAGACAAAGGATAACCAATGAAAAAAGCGAGTCTTGTTTTTTAAAATACACCTTGACGCAAGTGGAGCTACTGAAGAAATCCGGGAGGTATGGAAGTGCAAGGGCGTATCATTCAATGTACCAGGTCATAGAGAAGTTCCACAAAAAGGAACAATTGCCATTTATTGAGGTATCCGTTGCGTTTCTAAAGAAATTAGAAGTGGATTATCTTTCAAGAGGAAATTCATACAATGGTTTGGCAGCAATCCTTCGTTCTCTGCGAGCGGTGTACAACAAGGCAATTCAGGACAACCTGATTGAAAAAACGGCATATCCTTTCGAAGTGTACAAAATAAAGAAAAACCCCACTGCCAAACGGGCAATCTCACAAGATGCAATCACACGCATCCTGTCGTTAGAACTGGATGAAAAACACGAATGCTTCCATGCCCGAAACTACTTCCTCTTTAGTTATTTGGCTTTTGGATTGAATTTTACGGATGCCGCTTGGATGAAGGTAAAAGACATAGCCGATGGTCGCATCAGATATACTCGACGCAAGACAAAGCAGATATACGATTTAAAAATATTCGAGGCCATGAACCCCATCATCGCTTACTACGCAGAAGGGAAGAAACCAAATGATTTCCTCTTTCCAATAATTAAACGGCCAAACTTAGCTGACCAACATAAGGATGTGTTGTGGGCACGTAAGGTTTATAATACGCGACTAAAAAAACTGGCAACACTCTGCAAGATTGAAGAAAATCTTACCTCCTATGTTTCGCGACATTCTGCCGCAACTCAGGCCTTATTCCTCGGAATACCAGTGGTAGCGATTAGCAAACTGTTAGGCCATTCAAGTCTTTCCGTGACTCAAACCTATCTCAAAAGCCTGCCAGATAATATAATTGACTCATACCACGAAATGCTAGAACAGAATCTTGTTCGAAAAGCATAATTTTGGTTCTGTGGAAGTCATTTGCATAGAAAGCGAAGCATTGATGCACTTGGTACGAGAGGTAACTCAACGTATAAAGGAAGATACAGGCCAAACACTTGAACCGTGGGTAGATGGGGAGGAAGCGATGAAAATCCTTAATATAGGGAAGACGACCCTCCAAAATCTTCGCAATTCCGGCTCAATTCGCTATTCACAACCATCGCGTAAAGTAATTCTATACGAACGGAACAGTTTGTACGAATACCTTGAAAGTCATGCTAAAGAAAAATTCTGATGGAAAATGAAGAAACAAAGGTCGATAAAGAGTTAAAGTCCGCCTTCAATGATGGATTTCTGATAGGCCTGCACAAATCGGATCTTGCCAACATGTTACAGAAGAATTATTCAAAAGATGCAAAAGAGGATCCAAAGAATTCGGATATGTTATTTGAAGGGATGGACGAAGGAATTAAGACAAAAGAGAGGAATCTTCGTATAGAACAGAATCTGGACAGCATTTCAGAAATTAGAAAGTCAAGCAAACGCAATCAGGATTTATCGCGAGATATATAGATCACCACGAATACCCCACCGTAAGGTTCATCGTAATGACAAGTTTAGTTCCTTCCACTCCCCACCAGTTTTTTACCTGATCCAATTCAAAAGATGAATTGACCTGGATTTTTTTGATCAGGATGCATCGGACATTTATTCCCATACCCATCAGACTTGATTCCTGAGAAAAGGAAATCATCTTAAAACTACCTCCAAGGGCCAGATTTTGTTTTACAGTACGGAGGTATTGGCCATTAAGGGAGGAAAAGTTCATCGAATCCAGATTTGGCCGGGAGCGGTTGATGGAGGCGTCGATACGCATATCGTGAAGACCGTCTATGCTTAACGTATTTTCAAAAGAATACTGCGTGCTTTGGGTAAGCGGCAGGTTTTCTCCACTGATCGATGATTCGCTCAGGATAAATTGACTGAACCACAGCGCACGTTTCCACATTTTGGAGTAGGAAACACCGGCAGAAAGCAGGCTTGTGCGGTTAAACGTCCGAAAGGCGGTATCCGGATGATTGTTCCCCAGTTCATAAGGACTATATAGAGCAAAGAAGTTAATTTCTTTGGAGAAGGACGACTGCACCTGCACGCCTGCTCCTTTGGTGGTATTGGTTTCAGGGGTAAGTTCTCCAGCCAGGGTTTGCAGTTTTTTATAAAACACTTTGCTGGTGATCTTCCCCTTTAACCATTTCTGCTCCCAATTGAATTCTTTTTCAAGGTAGTTTTTTCGTAAAAAAGGATTTCCGATGGTGGTGTACATAGCGCCGATATAATTCCATTTCGCCGACACTTTGGCTCCGTAACCGAAGTCATAAATGAATTTTGAAAGCCAGGCTTTGTTCTCCTTTCCACTGGCCGGGACGGTTTCGGATTCGCCGATCACCCGGTTGTCAATAACCTGGTATTCGCTGCTGGCTCCGGAAAGGAATATACTGAGCTTTTTATAGGTCTTTTGTACGTCAATAGACAAGACCTGGTTTTGAGTTCGCTTCTGTACTTCCTTTAGGTCTTTAGCGTAGAAATAGGATGCAATAATTTTATTGCCCTGTTTATCCACCCTGCCCAACTGAACACCGGCGATGTTTTTATTGTATTGAGGCTTGCTTATCGGATCGAGCATCCCTTCATTGTTAAATGCTCTTCCAAGGGTCACGCCGGTAAACCAGCCGTTGATCTCTGCGCTCATATCTATTCCTTTTACCGACAGACCCCATAAGCTCAACTCATTATAGTTGACTATGGCCTGCCCGATCTGAAAGTTTTTCACGCGGGATATCCATGCAAGCTGTTTACTTCCTCTTGAGGAAAGTGAATCCTTTAATATTCCTTCAGGTCCTGCTTCGATCAGGGTTTTGTATTCAACCAGTTTCGCTGAATCTTCCTGGAACTTATTATAAATGGAAGTAAAGCGCATCATCACCGAATCTCTGAGATGCATAAGCGAGTCTTGACGATGACTGGCGTTCTCTCTCCACTCGGAAGGCTTTTTGGTGATCTTTTCAGAAAGCGTGTCCTCAGGGAGTTGGTTTCTGTAATCCTTATTCACAGTGTCAAGTGGGTTATTAAATTTCGCACAGTCAGTGAGTGAATCCTTGGCTCTGGCAATATTATCTTCAAGTAGGAATGAACCGGTTGCGATCTCTTTATCAAGATGAGTAAGATATCCCTGAAGCTGTTCTAAGACCACCTGATTAAAGGAAACGGATTTACTCAATCCTTTGGCTTGTTTTTCTGCCTGATCGCGAAGCTGCTTTTTATAAGCTGCGGCATCAAACCGGACATTGATATAATTACTTCGGTAAACGGAGTTATTTTCTGTTGTAAGAAAGGCCGTGGTTTGAAAGGGGAGTCCCGCAATAAAAATATTGCCCGTGTAATTGAGCCTGGAATATACCTGAGAGCTCCGCATATATGGATTTTGCAGTGTGGCGTAATGATTATCGACGCTCACCTGGCCATTTGAACGAATCAGCGGTTTAACCCCAGGCAGTGATAAAGACGGCCTATTTGGTTTTTGAAATGTTACCAGTTGTTGGGTGTCTATGTCTAAATTGAACAAGCTGGAATCTTGGGGTATAAAACCTTCTAATTTATTTTTTACGTAATGTGTCGAGTCTGAGACTTCTGTTGAATCAATTTGTTCCGTATTTTCACTTTGGGTATACCCCTGAGTAAAAATTAACAAAAATATTACAAGACCGAAAAGCCTGTAAATCCAATGGTTTTGATAATAATTCGTCAAACTTTCGGTCATGGGTACTTGCAAAGTAATAAAATATTTCTACTTTGGTATTGCCTAAGCGGCGAACCAACCCTATGAATTGTAAAATGAAAGCCCTCAAAGGCTGCATTTTAGCGATCTTTTTGTTCATGAGTACTGGTGAAGTTTTTTCCCAGATGAATGTGATGCTAAAACCAGCTAATCCTTATCGGTTCCAAACGGATGATGTCTGGAATATTAACATCATCTCTCCGATTACTACGGATGTTATTATTACGGCCAGGGTGGTTAAGCAGGGTTCGGGCGACATTTTCATCTCTACGAGTAATACTGTATCAATTAAAGTCGGGGCAAATAGCCTAAGTAAGTTGTTGCTTAGCTCGGCAAGAGTAGAATTCCAAAATTCGGAGATTAAATCCTGGGTTGACGCTCATCTTTCACTTCCACCCGGACATTATTCGGTTTGTTATGTTGTTAGATGTGCCCAAACAGATTGTGGAGGTTCAGGAACTATAGAACCAGACAATCAATACTGTTCCAATTTTACGATTGAGACGCCATCACCATTGTTATTGAGCTTTCCGGCTAATGAATCAGTGATCGAGGATAAAACCCCGTTTTTGGTTTGGATCCCGCCGAGCCCGGTTTCCAAAGAGGTGACATACGAGCTTAGGTTGGTTAAGGTTCAGGATGAACAGGGCAGGCAGGATGCTATCAGCAGAAACATCCCGATCATTGAGCGCGCAGGAATAGAGGGGACATCGCTTAATTTTCCTCCGGACATTGATCCTCTCGTAGAAGGTGAGACCTATGCCTGGGAAGTGTATGCGAATCTTTTTGGAGAACGTATCGCCCGCTCTGAGGTGTGGGAATTTACCATTGGCAAAGACACGATAAAGAAAAAAGAAGATCCGTTTAACTATATCAAGATCCGGCAGGTGAATCCCACTTCCGTCATTCAGGTGGAAAACACGTTGCGGCTTGATTACCATGAGCAGGTTTCTAAAACCACAGAGCTCACCATTGACGTTTTAACATTAGACGGAAAACGTAAAGGTACAGTTACCAAATCCATTGTATACGGAGAGAATTTGCTCGACGTTTCGCTTTCGGGCATGGGACTTAAGCCAGAAACAGAATATATGGTTCAGATAAAAAATGCTTCGGGGGAACATTTTGAAATAAAAATCGCATACTCCTTTAGCTACTGAACTAGATGAATCTCAAACCTCTGATTTTTATTTTTCTCCTTAGTTCATGCACGGGTTCCCTTGAGCCAGGAGAATTGATTACCTGGATAGAGGAGCCAGAGAATGGTTGTGTCCAGGAATCCGGGCAAAGTGCGTATAAACTGCTCGCTTCCATTCTGCCACCAAGTCTGATGGCTTATAAGCAATTACATATTTTAGAGGAACGCTATGATGACAGCGCTTTTGATGCCTTGGAAAAGGAATATCAAAAAGGAGTGTATTTTAAATTCAGTATTGATTTTGAAGACAGTAGTCAGCAGGCGAAACAATTTTTTGAGGCGCATACCGACTACCTGAATTTTTATATGTCTCGAGACCTGGCACTGGTCATGGGCAGCGATACCCTGCCATGTTTAGTAGCCAATCTGGAACGGTCTGCGAATTTTACACCCCGTTTAAATTATGAATTGGCCTTTGAAATAGGAGCAGAACTTGGGCAAAAGCCACAGGATTTGATCCTGATATACTCGGGAGAGTTATCCGAAAATAAGCCGGTGAACTTTGTGTTTACAGCCGGCGCCATCAATGATATACCCCATTTAAAAAGATAGTCGATGAAACTGCTTCGCAAAAGAATTGTTTTGTACAGTTATGTTACTTTAGGGATTTTCCTTTTTGAGATCATTTTCCCTGCCACGGCGAGTGCCCTGACAGGAGGCCCGTCCACGCCTGAGGTACAATCGTTTGAGCCGATCGGAACCAGCGATATGGTGGACATCTTCAGCGGGGATTTTAAGTACAACATCCCTTTGTTGGAAGTGGACGGTTATCCGGTAAATATCTCCTATTCCGGAGGTGTGAATATGGATCAGGAGGCCAGTTGGGTGGGACTTGGATGGAATTTGAATCCGGGAGTAATAAACAGGACAATGCGGGGCGTTCCGGATGATTTTGCCGGAGATGAGATATTGCAGGAAATGAGCATGGAGCCTAATAGAACCGTTGGTATAAAAACGGGAGCGAGTATTGAAATTTTTGGGAAAGATTTTCAAAAAAAGAATAATACAAGCAAAACGCTTAGTCCATCAGCTCATACCGGGATATTTTTTAACAATTACACAGGAGCGGGCGTTGACGCAGGTATAAGTCTTGGCGCGGGGGGAGGAATATTGGATAAAATTGCTCCGGGCATTTCTGCTGGTTTAAGCCTTGATTTTAATAGTAACAGTGGAATAAGTATACAACCCAGCGCCAATTTTTCATTTAATATTTCTCAGAAGACCAGCGAATCCAGTGGGATGGCAGGAGGATTATCTGCAAGTGCCGGATACAATTCGCGATCAGGAATGAAATCCTTGAATTTCGGTTATTCCCTTCAATTTCAGAAAGTCAACACAGAGAAGAAGGATGGAGTTGAAAAGGTAACCGGAGGGGCGAATAGTAAATATGGCGCCACAGGTTCAGCAATAATATTTGGTTCCCCAACATATACCCCTACCCAGGCGTTTCCAATGAAAACCTTTTCATTTTCGGGCGACTTCGCTTATGAATTGCCCATTATGGGTTTTGATGGTGAAATCTTCGTAAACGCTTACTACACGCGCCAAAAGTTAGAAGTGAACTCGATGATAAAAAGGGCCTATGGTGGAAAAAACGCTGAAATTGACCCCCTCTTGCCGGAGGAAAGTGACCCCTCTTGCCGCTGCAAATTGACCCCCTTTTGCCGGAGCAAATTGACCCCCTTGGGTTGTGTTTAAACTGAGTGGTTGAGCTATGTGATATTGCGTATTTATCAGATACGTAATATGGCTAACAAACCAATCAGTATGCAAAGAATCAAACAAATCATTCGCTACCACCATGAAGGCATGGGGGTAAAACGTATTGTAATGATGTCAAGAACATCAAAGAATACGGTCAAACAGTATTTATCAAAGTACAAAGAATTGGGGCTGTCACAGGCAGAGATAGATGCAATGGATGAATATTCGCTTCATCGCCTGTTTAGTGCGGCACCACCTAAAGAACTGGTTACAAAGGATCCTCGTTATTTACGTCTTGAGGTTTTACTACCAGATATTGTCAAAGCCCTGCGCAAGCGGGGAATGACCATCCATAAGCAGTGGCAATTGTATGCGGCCAGTGAGGTTGACCATTATCAGCGCAGTCAGTTTGGAGATTATGTTCGGCAATACATTGGCCAGAGCAAATCATCTATGTTAATCGAGCACAAAGCCGGTGACATGTTGTACCTGGATTATACCGGAGACAAGTTACATCTGATTGATAAAGAGAGTGGTGAGGTAAGTGACATAGAGGTTTTTGTGGGCATTTTACCCCACAGCCAGCTTATTTATGTCCGGGCTTGCCATACGCAAAGTACAGCTGATTTTATTGAGTGTACCCGACTGTGTCTGGAATACATCGGGGGTAGTCCGGCAGCTATTGTTACCGATAACTTAAAAGCCTCGGTGATTAAAAGCAGCAAATACGAGCCTCGTTTAAACCAGGCATTTGAGAGCTTTGGAGAACATTACAGCACAGCCATATTGCCTTGCAGAGCCTACAAACCAAAGGACAAAGCCCTGGTAGAAGGAGCTGTCAATCTGGTTTATCAACGAATCTTTACGGCGATAGATGAAAAGGAGTTTAGCACTCTGGAAGATTTGAATGCCGCTATTGCGCTGTTATTGGATGAGTTGAATCTGGCCTCCTTTAAGGGCGAAGAAAGCAGAAGAGTTCGCTTTGAACAAGATGAGAAGTCTTTATTAAAACCACTGCCCGCTATCGCTTATGAACTGCATCAGAGCCGAAGTGCTACGGTGATGAAAAACGGACATGTGAACTTTAGCGTCGACAAACACTTGTACAGCGTTCCGTACACGTATATCGGAAAAAAGGTACGTATCGTTTATACCTCTTCGACGATTAGCATCTATTACGATTACAAGCCAATTGCCCAGCACTCCAGGGATTACCGCAAACTTCGCTATACCACCGAAAAGGATCACCTGGCATCCAATCACCGTTTTATGAGCGAATGGAATCCTCAGTTTTTTATAGACAAGGGAAAAGCCATTGGAGAAGAAGTGGCCATCTATCTGGAAAAACTTATGGAAAGCAAAGCTCACCCGGAACAAGGATACAAGGCTTGTCTGGGCGTTTTAAACCTTGCGGCTAAGGTTGGTGCAGAACGGATCAAAAAAGCCTGTATGCGTGCCCATCAGTACCAAAATTATACTTATTGGGCTATCGAAGACATCCTCACCAAAAACCTTGACCAGATTGATCCCGAAACAGAAACCCTGACTGATAAACAACAAACCCCTGAACATCAAAACATCCGTGGTAATGGATACTACAACTAAACACAATCAATTCATTTATTATGACACAAACACATAACACCGAAACCACCCTGGAGCAAATGCGCCGCATGAAGCTCTATGGCATGCTACGAGGCTTTAAAATGGCCCTGGAGAATCAATCCTTATCTCAGCTTACAGCCGATGAGCTCGTCGCTCATCTGGTTGCCCAGGAATGGGACGACAGGCAGAACCGTTCGGTAGAACGAACGGTTAAAAATGCCAAGTTCCGATACCCGGCACAAATCGAGAATATCCTTTTTGAAGATGAAAGAGGTATCGATAAAAATCTGGTCTATCGCCTGGCAGAAAGCAACTACATCAAAACTGCCGAGAACCTTATTATTACAGGAAGTACGGGGACAGGAAAAAGTTATCTCGCTTCGGCACTTGGCCATCAGGCATGCTTACGCGGATATAAAGTTTATTACACCAGTACCTCCCGTTTGCTCTCCCAACTGAAAATGGCCAAGGCGGATGGATCAGCTCTTAAGGAGCTCATCCGCCTTGAACGTGTTGAGCTTCTTATCCTCGATGATTTTGGTATACAACCCTTTGATCATCAATCAAGAATGCTCCTTATGGACATTATCGAAGATCGACATGGAAAAAAATCTACTATATTTACTTCGCAGTTGCCCGTGTCGCTATGGTATGAAATCATTGGTGACAATACAATTGCAGATGCAATTTTAGACCGGGTGGTACACGATGCACATCGAATTGAATTGCAAGGCGAATCAATGAGAAAAAAAGGAAAAAGGAAAACTGAATAAAATTTACGTAATTTGAAGTATGATCAACCACTCTTTAAACACTCAAATTTATCCCAACAACAGGGGGGGCAATTTGCAGCGGTTAAAGGGGGTCAATTTGTTCGTTTTTTTCAATAATAGGCGCAATTCGGAATAACGACTTAGGAGTAGCTGGAATTGTTGGTGGAAATGGTGCTAATTCAACTACCGGACCATCCCTCTCGACCGGTTGTTCAATGTTTGATATGAAAATTGGCAGCTTTGCTACAGTGAATGGACAAGCACAGGTGGTTATCTTAGGTTCTCATATTTTGGCTGCGTACCAGGATGGAGCGGCGAGCACCACCAGTGGCAATGGTTTAGGTTTAAATATTTTGAACAACTCTTGGGGTTTACACACAGGTGCGGACCCAAAAGAATTTGAAAAAGGAATGAGGGCTATTCAATTTGCTTATAAAATGAAATGCACAATTCTCTTTGCTTCAGGTAATGATGGTGCAGATGCTATGGTTGCAACACTTATTCCAGGATTATTGCCTGATGGGTGGAGTATTTTAATTGGAGGTACTGATGTAAGTGGTGTTCGTGTTTGGAATGGATGGGGTGCAAATTATTCGAGTAGATTGGATCATGCGTGTGCTGCTACCGATGATCTTTTATTCAACATAATGAGAAACACATTGCCTCAAAATGTATTGGGTAGTGGAACTAAATATGACGATCACAATGGAACTTCGTTTGCAGTTCCCCAAGCAACAGGGGTTGCTGGAATAGTAATGGGCTATATTAAAGAAAACGGAGGTCCAATTCTCGCAATTGAGGATGTTGAAAAAATAATTGAACTTGGTTCAGAGTATTTTACATCACCAACAGGCGTCCAAACAGGCTATGAAACTGGACGAGGTCATGGAAGAATAAATGCTACAAAGACTGCGGAATTTATCGAAGCAAGTCAGTTTAGGCTGTATCATATAAATAGCGATAACTCTGCTTTCACGTCTACTTATTCTGTAGGATCTTCACCAGTATCGAGCTATAAGGCAATCAATTTGGTTGATGGAATAGTACCTGGTGTCACTGGTGACGCAAGGGCTGACATTTATTATGTGACTTGTTCCACGAGCTTTACCACACCAATAGCACTATACAATTCCATTTACTATTGGCCAAGACATAGTTATGCGGATGGATATCAAAATTATGTCTCTGACATCAGAACCGTTAGCGGTGTGCCTGATCTGTACTATCAGTCCGAAACCTATAATTCGGTTTCATTGAGTTTTGTAGATGGAGCAACGAGCGGAACGGCACAATTCAGCTC
Organism: Bacteroidota bacterium; assembly: GCA_003531115.1. GTDB lineage: Bacteria > Bacteroidota > Bacteroidia > UBA8524 > UBA8524 > UBA8524. The sequence goes on from DQHT01000115.1 coordinate 36,674, forward strand.
ATATTTCTATAAAGTTACAGAAGTAAAGGGCGTCACGCTTTCGACCCCGGTTTGGTATCCTTTTGACCCTAGTGTTACTAATCCTAAATTTGGATTCACTATCTTTGGAAGTACCTGGCCAACTTCCATTGAAGACGTTGAAGAGTTTGACAATAAATTGTACCCCAATCCAACTAATCAATTGATAAATATTGAAGTTGATCCGGAATTTTCATCCACGAGCGTTGATGTTTCTATATATACCTCTACGGGAGCATTGGTTAAAAGGGAAACATTCAAGAGTGACGGTGCAACCATAACCATGGATGTCAACAATTATATACCTGGCATCTATTTTGTCCACCTGGAAGCTGATGGTAGGAAGCAATATTTTAAGGTCGTTAAAACTAAATAGTAAATCATAAATGAAAGGTTCACACACTTTGATACTGTGCATTGGTTTACTTGCCTTGATGTCATGTACAAAGGACAGTAAAGAGGCTGTTTCTGAGAATGAATTGATTTCCATGTCTTTAGAAAAATTGGACAGCTTTCAGCGTCCGATCTATGATCATGAGATTATTTGCAGAGCAGCTGTGTGTGACCCGAATAATTCAAACAAGATTTATTATTGCAGAGAAAATCAAGGGTTGAAAAATGAAATCCTTGAATACGATGTTAACACTAAATCAGAGAGACTCGTTTATTCGTACCCGAATAAACGAGTCTCTTCTTTAAATTTAAATTCTTTGGGCCAACTATTGATTTTAGGGTATGATGCAAATAATGGAGAAATCGTTTGCGTGAATATTCATAATTCACAGGTCGAATTCACACTTACAAACGAAAAATTATATCCAATACTGGGAGGAGTTTGGCTAAATGATACGAGTTTTACTTTTACGAAGTTTTCCGTCGGACCTGGCGAATCGCTTATTTGCAATGGAAAGGGGGATATAATTTCTAGTTCCGTCAGTTATGATGACCTTGTGATACTCAGCCCTGCAATTGACAATTCGGTTTATTATTGTAAAAGTAACGATAGCATACAGACTTATGGTAAGCAGGATCTAAAGACATTGGAATATCAAACATCTTTCAAGTTTTTTTATAAACACTATCCAATTGCATTTGCACCGGACAAAGCGAACACTGGATTTTGGTCAATTCAACCTTTAACCCGACTTCTTTATTATTTCGATGAGAACTCCAATCTAATCACTGAGAACTCAGTATTTCAGTCCAATATTATCCTAAATTATTTGGCTCCATATCCTGACGGAGATAATTTTCTGATATCAGTTTCAGTTTATTCCCAAAAGGACGGTCAGGAAATTGCTTCAGAATATATAGCATTGAGCAATCTGAAGGATAAGTCCATCAGAATAATAAAAGAGATTCAATTTTAATCTAATGGGAAAATTTCTCTTCTGTGCATTGTTTCTATTGATAAACTGTGCGTCATATAGTCAGTCATCAACCTTATTTCCTGTTCCGTCGAACACTATGCATGAGGGAGCAATTATGCAGCATGTGGATGGATCGCCAGATTTGCAGACCTTTTTTAAATTGACCCGTTCAAATGAAGTCCACCAAATAGAAACCTTTGTTGAATTCGATTCTGTCTCATTTATTTTAATCGGACAGTTTAGAAACCGTTCGTACTACTCGCTGATCTTATTTAATACGGCCGATAAAAACTTTCAGGAGCTTCATGCATTCGATACAGCCAAATTTATTGATTTTTCGGATGACCTTTATTTAGACAAAAATGGAAATTGCCTTGGTGTTGTATTGAATGGGATAGAACGGGATAGCGGATTCGTATTTTCCTATTCCCTGGTTACAAATTCCTTTTCCAGGATTATGGAATTAGAAAAAAACCCATTTAGTAATCTTGCCCGATCTTTTGCGTTCGACAAGAATTCCCATATGCTCTTTGGAATGTCATCCAAGGGTGGAGTAAATAACTTGGGGTTTCTATTCAGTCTGGATTTGAATTCGAAAAGTATCACTCAGCTTTTTCAATGCACTTTAATTTCCTCAATTAGCATGTATGCAAGGCATTTGGATTATAATCCGAACTTGGGTCTATACGGATACTTGGATCTATCCTCGAACAGACAAATTCTCTTTCGGTTGGAGGATAATATTTTCACCTTGGTTCATGACTTTGATACGGATTTAGAACGTCCAACGGGAAGTGTTTGCATCGTCAACAACAAGCTAATTGGTACTTCTTTCGATGTGGTTAATGGAAGACAATTGATTTATAAAATAGATGCAAATGGAAGCAATCGGGAATACTTCTCCATCCATCGAGATACTGCCTGGGGTGCAAGTGATTATAAAAGCATTTTTACGTTAAATGATTCTACAGTCGTGTACTGTAGCTTTAATGGCGGAATATATGATTCTGGCAATTTGTTAAACGTTAATATTAACGACTTTAGCATTATACCGGGTTTGAGTTTTCGTTCCTCTCATGGATATAGCCCAACCAGAATGCTTTTTTCAGAAAAGACGCGATTGATTCATGTTCATTTAAGTAGTGGAGCCTCAGGGAAACGAGGATCATTTCTTTCTATTAATCTGGATAACAATGCACATGTTCAAACGGATTTAGCCGGAATGCCATTTGGAACAACAATCAGCAATTCGGTGGTAGAGATGGGCAACAAAAAAATCGCCTATATTGCTGAGTCAGGTGGCATTTATGGAAAAGGGGTTTTAGGAATTGTCGATTTTTATTCAAAAGAAATTGACACGGTAATTTCCTTTGGCGGAGAAAACAGGCAAAACGATTCAGCATTTCAAACCCCGGATATTAGCTCTCTCTTGGCGGTAAATGATACCTTACTGGTATTTCACTTTAAAGCTGGCGGACCACATTTAAGAGGAGGTATGGCATTCTTTTCTACTAAAAGTATGGCATTAATACGAGTGGTTGATTTTTCAACAAGTGAGAATCAGGAGCCAATTGGAAGGATATCCTCGAATGAATCGGGTAGTTTATTGACCTGGACGAGTGTAGATTATGTAACGGAATACAAAAAAAACCTTCTTCAAATTTCAATCAATCAGGGAATAGTGGATACACTATTTTCCTTGAAAAGCCCAATTGGTTTTTTCCCTTTTAGTGATAAACAGGTATTCATGGATGCCTCAGATATATACATACCCTTTATTGGATACGAGCCTCCCTTTGGCGATGAGGTAGTATCAGATGGTCTGGCGAAATTTGACGGGAGTGATTTTGATTATATTGAATTTCCGTACTATAATTTCGGGAAACTGATTGGTACGAATATTCTAAAAGTTGAAAAGGATAAAATTGCCTTTAGTATGACTTCCGATGTGGATTTTGGATTTGGCAAGCTTATACTTTATGATGTGAACACCAGAGAGAGCGAGATTTTTCCCTATTTTGATCTTACCATGCACGTAAGACCGGTTGGAGGCATTTACCACGATAATTTTGACAACTCAATATACACATTAGCCTCGAAGTATGGGGATTATGGTCTTGGAGGTTTGATGAAATTTGATCTCTATTCCAGAACGTTTAGCACTATGGTGGACTTCGGTAATAATCCTGACTTTTCCAGTGTCGTTAATTATTCCCCTCAAATTACCCGAGTGCATCCATTTCCATTAGGCACAGAACCGATTGGTCAACTTAAGGAAACAGGATTCAAACTTTACCCCAATCCTACCAACGGCACATTTTATATTGATGCTGAAGTGGCGGTAGATGTTGATATTTACACGATTCAAGGAAGTCTAGTTCATTCAGCACATGAGGTTGTTCCGGGATCACCGGTTTCGATTATAGGGGTACCAAATGGGATTTACTTTGTTAGAATTGATGGTGAGTCCGAAATGAATAAACTCATCGTTCATTGAGTAAATGGCTCTTAAGGGGAAAAGTTGATATTTAGGTAATTCAGACCTTGGGGGAGAGACTTCGTTCGGAATTTTCTGGGCGGAGTTTTTTTATACGGTTCACTAAATAAAATCCTCCGACTCACCAGCATCAAAATCTCGATAATTACAGGTGAGTTCTTCCCCCTTTAAAATATCACGAGTTGCGTAACAAATGTCTTCGTCATTCAGATCTGGATCAAATAAGCATGATACATTCGGATTTTTTGAATGATTAAAAAATCGAGCATCGTCAAAACAGAGAATGTAGTTTTGGGACTTCCTGCTTAGGTAGGCATATTTTTCGAATTGTTTTAACGCTTCTTTGGAAAGGTTTTCTAATTCAGCCGGTTTGACTTCAAGATCAAATCCACTTTGATAGCGCCAGATCCACGTATCCTTGGGAATAAACTCATCGGCAAATAATCCAATCCCTTCTATTTTACTTTCTTTGAGAGTTGTTTTTACAAGTATCATCGCTGTCTTAAACAATTAGTATTTATAAGCGCACCGGTTTATTTATAGCATACTTCATTATCTTCGAACAACGGATAACTAATCATTATCAATGAA
>DQHT01000116.1 GCA_003531115.1 Bacteroidota bacterium
GCCCCTTCTCGACAAGCTCGAAGTGACTGACTTAGTGCATGGATATTACTGAATGACAGTCAGCTCGAGCCGCCGAAGTAGATGGGAAGGTGAAATTAGTTCAAGGTTTACGAGAGTATTGCCATATTTTCACGTGGTAGCGACACATGGCCATGTGTCGCTACCACATGAAAAAACCCATAATCTCATTTTTTCCTCCTTAGCTCCGTCTCTTCAGAAAAGACGAACTACTGAGGGATAAGGGTTTGCGAAGATTAAAAAGCTATATTTATATTCGTTGTGGGGTTGCAGAAACAATAACGATTAGTTACGATGTAAAGTATACCATTGTAGAAGGAGATAACCTAACCCAAACTGCTAAGATGTTTAATACTTCTGTTGATCAACTTGCTACTGATAATGGGATAAAAGATAAAGATAAAATTGATGCTGGAGCCGTAATAAAAGTTGGAACGGGTTCGTACGGATATAGTCAACTAAAAAGCAAATAAGGAATGAAAATTGGAATTGGAAAATTTTTATGGACGTTTGCATTGCTAGTTTTGATCATTTCAATCTTTTTTGAGAAAGATTTGCCAGAATTACTTCAGTATTATTGGTGGATAGTCGTAGCTATAGCTTTCGGAGGGATAATTGTCCTAGAGCTTATAAGAAAGTTTAAATGAAAAAAATAATATACAGATTATGCCTTTATTCACATGTTATCGTTAATTATACGGCGATAGTGGCGCTTGCAACGGTTATAGTGTGGGATTTCTCGTATGGTTTTGTGCCCAAAATAGTGAGTTTCTTATTCTGGTTGATTGGCGGTGTATGGTTGGGATTTAACATGGCTTTAAAAGCGAATAGGTATTTGAGTGAGAATAAGGGTGTTTAAATGAGAATTTGGCATTCTCTCCATTTATCCAGGGAGTACCTTCGTTCTCCCTTCTATACCTAAGCTCCCCGGACTGGACTTGAACCAGTGACCCNNTGAAACCCTTAGCCTTCGGTAGTTCGTCTTTTCCGAAGGCATTGTCCGGTGATCCGGGCATTTTTTTTCAAAAGAAACAATGTAGATCGGGGCAGAAAATTTTCTGCCCTTACGGTGTTGGATGAGAGCAGGCATGGGCTGGAGATCCGTTCAGTCCGTCGTACTTCGGCTTCGCTCAGCATTACGGACTATAGTGTTCATATTCAGGATATTACAACTCAAATCCTCCCTACTTCCCTTCCTTTTTACCACATCCCTATCAGCTATGGTCCATGGTCTAAAAGCTAAACGTTAAACCTAAAATGCATAATATCCGCATCCTGCACCACATAGTCTTTCCCCTCAACGCCCATCTTTCCCGCTTCTTTGATAGCGGCTTCCGAACCGTATTTGAGAAAATCATCATATTTAATAACCTCGGCACGGATAAAGCCTTTTTCGAAATCGGTATGGATAACGGCAGCGGCCTGAGGGGCTTTGGTGTTTTCGGTGATGGTCCATGCGCGCACTTCCTGGACACCGGCCGTGAAATAGGTAACCAGGTTTAAGAGGCGGTAGCTGGCCTTGATCAGGCGGGCTACTCCGCTTTCTTTTAATCCATAATCGGCTAAAAAGGCCATGCGGTCTTCGTAGCTGTCGAGCTCCATGATATCGGCTTCGATTGCGGCGCTGATGATCAGGATCTCGGCATTTTCGGCGGCTACAGATTGTTTGAAAGCCTCGGTATGCTCGTTTCCGTTGAGTCCGCCTTCATCCACATTGCACACGTACAAAACGGGTTTGGTGGTAAGCAGTTGAAACTCTTTCATCAACTTCTTTTCGTCCTCATTCTGCGGCTCAACCACCCGGGCATTCACACCCGAATTCAGCGTGCTTTGGATACGTTTGAGCAGTTCAAATTCTCTTTTGGCGATCGAATCTCCGGATTTGGCCTGTTTTTCAACCTTGACGATCCGTTTGTCGACCGTATCCAGGTCTTTCAGTTGCAGTTCGGTATCGATGGTTTCTTTGTCGCGCACGGGGTTCACTGATCCATCAACATGGATCACATTGGGGTCATCAAAACAACGCACCACGTGAATGATGGCATCCACCTGGCGGATATTTCCCAAAAACTGGTTACCAAGTCCTTCGCCTTTTGAAGCTCCTTTAACCAAACCTGCAATATCCACGATCTCAATGGTAGTAGGCACCACACGTTGGGGTTTTACCAGTTTTTCCAGTTCGGTCAGGCGATCATCCGGCACCGTGATCACCCCGATATTGGGTTCTATGGTACAAAACGGGAAATTCGCCGCCTGTGCACGGGCATTGCTTAAACAGTTAAAAAGGGTGGATTTACCCACATTTGGAAGTCCTACGATACCACACTGAAGTGCCATAAATATTGCGTTTTGTGCTTAACGTTTTCCGTTGAGCAGTTCTTTGATGTCTGANNTCGGTATTCGATTTACGCAGGTGTACCCATTCTTTGTCGAATTCGATCTTTAACCCGTCGATGGTAATCTGAGGCTGAGCCGCATATTTAGAAGAAATATTGCTGAGGATCTTATCCAGGTCCATGCCTTCTTCCAATTGAATTTTCTTTTTGGCAATATGATAATCGGGATATGTCTCCCTCAAAAAGGAGCACATTTTTCCGAAGCGGGCCAGGTGGGAGAGGAACAGGGCGATACCCACAAGGGCATCACGTCCATAATGCAATTCGGGAAGAATAATTCCTCCATTGCCTTCGCCGCCAATAACGGCTTTTACTTCTTTCATTTGCTCTACCACGTTCACTTCGCCTACGGCTGAGGTATAATAAGCCCCACCATGTTTTTCCGTGATATCGCGCAGCGCCCTGGAACTGGATAAATTGCTCACCGTAGCTCCCGGAGTATGGGAAAGGACATAGTCGGCAACGGCAACCAGGGTATATTCTTCACCGAACATAGAGCCGTCCTCGCTCACAATAGCCAGACGATCGACATCAGGATCAACCACGATGCCCAGGTCGGCTTTTAAAAATTTTACTTCTCCTGAAATGGCGCCCAGATGTTCGGGCAGGGGTTCCGGATTATGGGGAAACTTCCCGTCAGGGGTACAGAAAATTTCATGGATGGTCGTTACGCCCAGTCTGCGAAGAAGCATAGGAACCACAATACCACCTGTGGAATTCACGGCATCGACCACAATCTTAAATTTGCGTGCTTTTATGGCCTCAACATCTACCAGGGGCAGTGCGAGTATAGCATCAATATGTTTGTCGAAATAGTTTTCCAGCCTCTGGTAGGTACCGATTTTTTCAACGGGCACATAGCTGGGTTTTTCATTATCGGCAATGCGCAATAGTTCGATGCCGTTATCAGCCGATAGAAACTCGCCTTTGCTGTTGAGTAGTTTAAGGGCATTCCATTGTTTGGGATTATGGCTGGCAGTGAGGATAATACCCCCACCGGCACCCATTTCGGCAACAGCCATCTCCACGGTCGGGGTGGTCGACAGATCCAGATCGATCACGTCATAGCCCATAGCCAGAAGGGTTCCGCTAACAAGCTGACGAACCATTTCTCCCGAAATCCGCGCATCTCTTCCGATTACGATCTTTCTGCTTTCGGAGTTACGCGAGAGCCAGATACCGAAGGCTGTAGTGAACTTAACAATGTCAACGGGCGTCAGTCCTTCTCCTGCTTCTCCTCCAATAGTGCCTCTGATTCCAGAGATTGATTTTATCAGCGTCATAAATTTTGAGGCCGCAAAAATAGGCCTTTGCATCAAGGGAATCAATGAGAATAAAGAAATTGGAAAAATTTAACATGGATTCCCGTTAACAAGCAATATTTTCGCCATACAAAGCAAGTCCGCGCTTTTGAATATGGACAAGAAGGAATATATCTATACAGACCGGGAACTAAGCTGGCTATCGTTCAACGAACGGGTGCTCCAGGAGGCAGAAGACCCATCGGTTCCGCTTGCTGAACGCATGAAGTTCCTGGCAATTTTTTCATCGAACATGGATGAGTTTTTCCGGGTGAGGGTGGCATCTGTCAGGAGGCTGCTCAAGTATCAGAAAAAACAAAAGCTAAAGGAGTATAAGGAAACAGCCGCCCTGGTCAATACCATCCAAAAAAGGGTAGTTGAGCAGCAAGACAGGTTTAACGCCATTTTTGAGGAACAGATCATTACCGGTCTCGCCAAACAAAAGATCTTTATTGTTAATGAACACCAGTTGAGCAATACCCAGCGCATCAAGGTAAAAGAATACTACAAGTCAGAAGTGCTCTCCTTTTTGTTTCCGGTTATGCTTGATCACCTGCGTGAATTCCCGTTTTTGAGAGATAAATCGATTTACCTGGCGGTGAAAATGTCGAAAAACGATGGCAGTCTCAAACCTAAATTTGCCCTTGTCGAAGTCCCGTCCGAAGTGCTGAATCGGTTTTTTATCCTTCCTTCTCAGGATGGGAATACCTATATCATGCTTCTCGACGATGTTATCCGGATCTGTTTACCGGAAATATTTTCCTTTTTCAATTACGACTTATTTGAAGCCTATACCATCAAACTTACCCGGGATGCAGAGCTTGATATTGACCTCGAATTGCCGGGTTCTTTGATCTCTAAACTTGAAAAGTCGCTGAAAGAACGCCCTAAGGGTGTTCCTGTTCGTTTTATCTATGATGAAGAAATGCCGGAAGACCTGCTCAAATTTGTTATCAAAAGGGCCGGAATATCAAAAGAATCCATCATCCCGGGCGGACGCTATCACAATTTCAAGGATTTTTTCGATTTCCCGAAAGTAGGCAGCGATGATTTTTGGTATGAAACTATCAAACCATTGCCCATCCATCGTTTTGAAAAAACCCGGGTTTTGTTCGACGAAATAAAAAAGAAGGATGTAATGGTGCATCATCCTTACCAGAGTTTCGATTATGTGATCCGTTTTTTGCGTGAAGCGGCCATCGACCCCAGTGTTTATGCCATTAAAATTACCCTTTACCGGGTAGCCAAACACAGCAATATTGTCAACTCGCTCATCAATGCCGTAAAAAACGGGAAAGATGTAACCGTAGTGATGGAATTGCAGGCGCGTTTTGATGAAGAATCCAACCTGTACTGGACAAACAAACTTCAGGAAGTTGGAGCTACCGTGATCTTTGGCGGACCAACGCATAAAATCCATGCAAAATGCTGCGTTATTTTCCGGCGTGAAAACAATGTCACTGTGCATTATGCCCATCTTTCAACCGGGAATTATAATGGGCGAACGGCCCGGCTTTATTGCGATACGGCCTTGTTTACAGCCGACCCGAGAATCACCAGGGACGTGATCAAGGTTTTTAGCTTTATCAAAAATTTCCCCCGTATTCAGTACAAATTTTCGCATTTGCTCATTTCACCTTTTTATATGAAAAAGGAGTTTTTGAAAATGATCGAAGTGGAAATAAGAAATGCAAAAAAAGGCAGGACGGCTTTTATCGATGCCAAGATGAATAGCCTGGTGGATAGGGAGATGATAAACAAGCTTTACGAAGCAAGCAATGCAGGGGTAAAGATCCGGCTGATCATCAGGGGTATTTGTGCCCTGGTACCCGGAATCAAGGGGCAAAGCGAAAACATAGAAGCGATCAGTATCGTTGATAAATTTTTGGAACATTCCCGCTTTTTTATCTTTCATAACGATGGCTTCACCCGTGTTTATCTGAGCTCAGCTGACTGGATGAGCCGTAACCTCGACCGGCGTATTGAAAGTGCCTATCCTGTTTATGATTACGACCTGAAAAAAGAGCTGTTTGAGCTTTTTGATATTCAATGGAAGGACAATATCAAGGCGCGTATCATCGACAAGGACCAGATGAATGTGAAGAAGCCGCATAGTCTGCCTTCCATTCGGTCACAGGTTGAGATATATGATTTCCTCAGGCTGAAAGGGTAGGTAAATCTGGTTTTGGGTTTTGGGTTCTGGGTTCTGGGTTTTGGTACCTCTTCAAATCATTGTAGCAGCGGATTGAGATCCGCTGCTACAATAGGAAATGACATTCAGGAAATTACCGGGCAAAAGCCGCCACGATCAGGTAGGTGCTCAGATCGGTAGTCGATACCTGTTGCAACGGATCATGCACCACAAAGAAGCCATTGTATTGCGTCGTAAGCGCGTCGAATGACATGTTCGACTCCTGGCTGTAGCTGGCTGTACCTCCGTTTCCACTTACCATTCCAACCAGCACATTGGCATTCGGACTTTCATTGTAAGGAGTTCCGTTTGGGGTGCTCATCGGGTCGGCGGCATCATGCGAGTGAACCATGTACATTTCTCCGTTCATCGTGTTCATGAGGCTTACAGTAACTTTGGTTTTTCCTCCGCTCAATTCATCGAGGGTGATCATGGCCGTAAGGTTTTTGGCGTGGGTGCCATCATACTCGGTTCCGGCTCCCACTTGTCCGGTGTTAAAAGCATAATTGTACGTTTTGCTTTTCATCGCTACGGGTTCATCCTCGTCTTTTTTACAGGAACTGAGCACCAATACAGCCATTAAAGGCAAAATGAGTAAAGATTTCAATGAAGTTTTCATAGTGTATTTCGTTGTTTGAAGACAGATACGTGGAACAAAAGGGGTTTGGATTTCGTAGTAGATAAAAATTTCATAAATTACAGATTATCAGCAGTTTTAGTTTTCGAAAGAAATAGATTAATATTGTTTATGAGCCTTCGCCATTTTCCCGAGTACCTCCTGCAACGCTTTCCACCACTGGCCATGTTGCTCTTTGTTATTCTTTACCTGACGGTAAGCACTGTGGCATTTGCGGAAAGTGGTTTAACTTTTTCATTTTCCCTTCTCCATTTTATAGGTATACTGGCTTGTATTTCCTTCTTTTTCCGCCTTCGGGTTATGGATGAGATCAAGGACCTGAAGATCGATCAGGCGGTACATCCTGAACGCCTGGTTGTGCAGGGTAAGATCCGTATCAATGAGCTCATAAGTCTGGCGGCACCGGGTATGTTGATGGAAGCTGCCTGGTCTTTATGGATATCCATGCCCGCATTTATTGCCTGGCTGATCGCGGTGGCTTATTCCTTTTTGATGCGTTATGAATTTTTTATGCCGCGAATTCTGGAACAAAGGTTCTTTTTATATGCATTCAGCCATACCCTGATCATGCCGCTGGTGGTTGCCTGGCTTTGGTTTGCTCATTATGTTTATGATGGAATCCATGATGGTTATCTGGAATTGATCTGCCTGGCTGCGGTCTCCTTTTTTGGCGCCCTGGCGTATGAGGTGGCTCGTAAAACCTTCGCATCTGCCGCTGAACCAAAACAAATACAAACCTATTCCAAACTCTTGGGGAGGGACGTGGCCTCCAGATTAAGTTCGCTCCTTGTATTGATAAATGGAATCTTCCTGGCTTTTTTGTTTCTGAGCACGAATACGTTTTTTGACTTTATTGCTCTCAGTATGGATTGGTTATTGATCCCGTTGATCATGTTCCTAATTGTGGCTGCCTCCTATACCAAAGCCGTTCGCGACAATGATGAAAGAGCTTTTCGCCTGGCAGAAAAATTCGTTTCCCTGAGTATGCTTATCAATTACCTTTTATTAATTATCCTTTTATGGATGCGTTAAAGGGTGGAAAAGCCAAAGGATTACAAAAACTCCGTGAACTGGGTATGCCTGTCCCGGACTTTTATGAATGGAATACCGCTTCGGTCATTTCGAAACTATCGGGTCCTGAAGAACCGGAACTTCTCTTAGCGATACTGAAAGAAAAATTAAATTTTCCCGATCAGGCGCTTATAGTGCGTTCCAATCTCGCCATTGAAGATGGAGATTCCGCTTCATTCGCTGGTATTTTCGACTCGGTATTATCCGTTCAGAACCGCGATGAGCTTTTTACAGCCATGGCACAGGTAAGTCAAAGTTACCGATCAGAACGCGCCCTTTTTTATGCACAGGAACATGGCCTGCATATTTCTGATGCAGATTCTTTTTTGTTCCAGCAATTTATTGAAACCGACTACAGCGGAGTCGCCCTGAGTACCTTCCCCGAATTCCCGGATGAGATCGCCATTCACCTGATAGAAGGCAGGGGCGATGCTTTGGTACAGGGTGCGGCAGAAGGCATTGAGCTGAATTATTGCCGTCGGCGCAGGGAGTGGATACACCCGCCTCCCGTGTCCATCCTTTCAATTTGTGATCAATTACGTGATTTCATCGTCCATATAGAAAAGCAAACAGGTAGCCCGCAGGATCTGGAATTTGGTATCAGGAACGGACAGATCTGGTTTTTTCAAATGCGGCCGATTACTCAGTCCATCCCTGAACGAATCGTACTCGATAACTCCAATATCCAGGAGAGTTATGCCGGGATTAGTTTGCCGCTAACCTTTTCCTTTGCTAAACGGGCTTATGCAGCTGTCTATACAGAAACCATGCGGGCTATGCGTTTGCCTGAAAAGCGTATCCTGGAATATGCCCCGGTGGTGAACGAACTGCTCTACAGTTACAAGGGAAGAATTTATTACCATATCCATAACTGGTACCGGGGTCTCTTATTATTGCCATCCTTCAGTAAGAATAAAGCAGATATGGAAGCCATGATGGGACTGGATGAACCCATCGACTTCATTAAGGATCAGTCTTTCGGACCAATCGAACTCTTTCGTCGCATGCCTGTTTTATTGCTCACCTATTTGCGCCTTTGGATAAAGTTTCGTTCTCTTGACGAGGCTGCAGAGCGCTTTCGGGCACATTTTGCAGCCCATTTCCTCGAATTTTATGAAAGAGAAGCCGAAAATCAGGATAAGCAGACCTTGTTGAGAAGTTTTGAAGCACTGGAGCGCAATTTTTTGAGGAAGTGGTCGGTGCCTATTCTGAACGATTTTTATGTGATGATGCTAAATGGCCAACTCAATCGAAAATGGGCCGGAGAAAAATTGCCGGCCAAAGAGATCATAAACCGGCTCCTGAGCAGAGACATGCAAATCGAATCCATGGCCCCTAACCAGTTTTATGAACAACTGGCCGAACAGCTTCAGTCAGACGAAAGATTCATTCAACGTTTGCGGTCGGGCGAAAGAATGCATGAATGGATGGAAGAAAACAGGCCGGAAAATTTTCAGCAGATCCGATCATTTATTCATCAATATGGTGACCGAACCGTGGGTGAATTAAAAATGGAAACGGAAACATTACGCCTGAATCCTGAATTGTTCTACCCGCTTTTGGCCAATTACCTGATGGCCGGACCAAAACGGAAGAAAGCGGAGGAAAGCGACCTGAACCAATACGCACATCAAAAGCTTTTTCAAAAATTGAAGAGGGCTATTGAAAGGAGGGAGGCGCTACGGATGGACAGAACGCGTCTTTTTGGCATGTACCGCAGCATTTTTTGTCGAACAGGCAATTGGATGGCGCGGGAAAAACGACTCAGGGAACCGTCTGATATCTTTTACCTGAATATGGATGAGATTATAGACTATCTGAACGACGCAGGCGAACGGAACTATGTTGATCTGGTAAATGCCAGAAAATCACTTTACGCTAATTATGCAAAGCTTGAAGTTCCCGGACGGGTGATATTGCCTCACAGGCTTCAAACCTCCTTCGCTCAGATGGAAGGCGATTTGATTGGACAAGTGGTCCTTGGGGAAAGTCTTCAGGGTGAGGCCGTTGTTTATCGGATGAACGGCCCTGTTCCTGACCTGAGAGGCAAAATCCTGTGTGCTCCCCGTACGGATCCGGGATGGGTACCCTTGTTCCCGGCGTGTAAGGCGGTATTGATCGAAAAAGGCTCTTCTTTATCGCATTCTGTTATTGTGTTGCGGGAGATGGGCATCCCCTGCATGATCAATATTCCCGGACTAACCCAAAGGATCGAAAGCGGTATGATTCTTCATTTAGACTTTGAATCAGGTAAAATTAAAGCGGTAAAAAATGAATAGACACCCTTTTGATGGCTCGTTAAACCAAGGCTTTTTTTCGGTGTTCAAGGAAATTTACGCGCTGAAACCAGAGGCGCTTCAACACGAAATAGAGCGTACTCTTGCTCTGTTCAGGCTCAGGGAATCGCAGGAGGAAGTTTATTTGGTGTATGATGAAAAGGTCAGGCTTGCGGGAATTTTCCCGGCACAGGGGGAAATCGCCTACTTCGGTTTCTGGGATGGTGTCTGTGACCTTAGCTCCCATAAGAAGGCGTTTCAATTTGTGAGTGAAGAAGCTGCAAAAAGGGGATATAAAACCCTGCTCGGACCAATTAATTTTAACACCTTTCATTCCTACCGTATCCGCCTCCAAACACCGCAGGCCTGGACTTCCTTTCCCGGTGAACCCCATAATCCTGATTATTACGCTGACCTGCTAAAAGATTGCGGATTCACTATTTCGGGACGATTTAACAGCCATTATATTTCATCTGAAGAAGTTGAAAAATTATATACCAGGCAGGAGCATTACCTGCAGAGCCTGGAAGATATTCCGTTTGAAAAGATCCCGGTTAATGCAGCATTTTGGGAGGCCAGGCTCCCGGAATTGTTCAGTTTGATCCAGTCGATTTTTTCAGCCAATCCAAATTATCACCAGGTGACTTTTGAAGAATTTTGTCTGGATTATGGAAAGGCTTATGGAAGAATGATCTGTCCCCATACTTCTGTGGTATTCAAAGATAAAAGCAGTGGAGAATGGGCGGCCATCAGTTTATGCTTACCCAATTACCATGAATTGAAGGGTGTTCAGGGTCCTTATTCCTTTGAAGAGCACTATCCTTTATTGACCCGAAAAACGTTTCTGGCAAAAACGGTGGGTGTACATCCTAAATTCCGAAACCGGCATTTGATGCGTTATCTGGCAGCCTATGGTATGCTGCGTTTTCCGCAATTTTACGAGGATGCCATCTTTTGCCTGATGCGCGACGACAATATCTCCAACTCCTTCACAGCACGTCATCAAAAGGAAATTGTCAATTATGCCCTCTTCAGGAGATCATTACGCTAGGGTCTTAATGCCATCCATACAACTTTTTACAACCCGCCGTAAAAAAGGATAAGGACTCAGGGCATGTGCCATGAGATACATGCCCAGCCTGAGGAAACAAAAATCGAGGTGAAGCAGGTAACAACTCCTTCTGAAAGCATGGGGTTCAATTGGGATCCCACTATGGTGTTCCAGTCGTGATCGGTAATAATCGAGATAAGACTCCCGCAAATCATAGCGATCTTCATCCAGTACAAAACACAAAAACTCCACGGCATCGTATTGAGGGAGGTGGCGGGTACTGAGTTCCCAATCGTAAGCTACAAACTGCAAGCCGACTCCATTGCGTTTAAAACATGTGTTTCTCGGGTTCATATCGTTATGGATCTGGCTTTTCGGGAAGGTATCCAACTCCTTTTGGATGAGTCCGGCTTTGGGTATTTGGCCCAGGATAAAGCTATAATCCTGTTCGCTAAGCAAATCCGGAAGTTTGGTACTGGCGTTTTCCCAAAGGGCTGAATAAAGAGGAATTAGTGCCGCTCTGCTTTCCACGTCCGGCTGATCGGGCCATGACTTTAATTTTCCCTTACCATGGGCCATATGTACAGCATGCCAGGCTGCTGCCTGATCCAGGGCCGAACGGATATGTTCGTCGGTCCATTTTTCGGGTTCCATCACCGAATCGATCAGTTCGTTTTCTCCCAGGTATTCCATCATAATTAAAAACAGTCCCTTTTCATCCAACGATAAGGTTCCATACATTTCAGGAAAAATCGCGGCTTTGGTGATGGTGTTTGCCAGGTACAGCTCCTTTTCATGGCTGTGCAAAAATCCCGTTAAGGCACTGGCTTTTTTATACGCATCCCCAAGCGTTGGGCCATGCGCGGCGGCTAAGCCTTCCAACATGGCAGCGATGGTTTTTCCATGGGGTTTTACCTTGACAACCACATCCTTTTGGTGAGACTTTCCGTTCGTCTCATATTCAAGCAAAAACCGAAAATGGCCAATATCGGTAGCGCCACTGGCGGCTGTAAGCGTCACCAAAATGCTGGATGAATTGTCGAGCGCAAGGGGCACTATATGTTTAATAATTACCTTTTGATCAGGATATTTCTGACTTAACAAATTCTCTAAGGTAGCTTGGTTGAGCAAGGCAGGAGTGGAGATAGGTGCATTCATCGTTGATAAATTTTTAGGTTATGGAAATAAAAACAGGCTTCTTCCCTACTTAACAGGCGTGATTTAAAGTTGAGTAAAAAAGGAGCATATTCCTGATGATTAAGCAGGTTCCAATGGATAAACCGGTTTCCTTCTTTCGATACTGAAAGGAGCCAGCTTAGTTGGTCCTGATATTCCTCTGCGGAGCAGTATTCAAAAATATTGGAGAGCGCGTATTTGTTGATCGCCGAATGAGCACCACTCCGGAAATAGTCAAATGCTTCCAAAGTGATGATCTCAATTTTATGAACTTGTTTCTTTAAGGCAGAAAAATTCGACACGGAATAACATGCCGGCCTCAGGTGAGGTGGTATACCCGATGGGCCAAAAAAGAAAAAATGGAAAATAAAGGGTAATTCGCCTTTACGATAATTCAGGAAGGCGATCAATCGTTTGAAAAAGGTAAGTCCCGTATCGTGTTCTGAATATTGAAAGAGCTTTGGATCCCTACCCTGACTGAGTTTTGAAGAATCGAAATAAGCGCAAAAATCTCTTTTAAAGGCTTCTAATTGTGGCCATTTCGTAATAAAATCAATGCGTTTTTTGTGCGTTTTAGAGGATAACAATCGTTTGATCGCTTCAATGTAATGAGGGTGGGCTGGCAAAAAACCGTGGATATATCTTTCCAGCTTTCCACAGCCCAAAAGCCCATATTTTTCAATAGGAGGGAGCAATTGAACAAACTTTTCAGGGATAGACCTTTTAATGGCTTTGATGCGCTTTTTGATTTTTTCCTCTCCATTAAAACCAAGGAGATCTTCAAAACAGGAATAAGAATGGTTAAGGATGAGGTAGATCTTTAATTCAAGCAAGAGATTTTGAACCGGGTTGATATCAATCGCTTCAATCCTCTTCACTGGACTCAGACAAGCATTCAGCACATTACACCCGGCTGAAGTGATCATGGCAAGGTGGTCGTTCTCGTTTAATTCAAGTGCTTTTTCAAGATTAGTATAATCCTCCCATACCACAGAATAACGGATTAAATCAAGTTCTATATCACGGAAAGCTGTTCTCATCAAGTTCGTTGTATAGAGTTTTGGAATGATGGCGGTCGTCTTTAGGTATTCCCGGCACACGTTTACAAACCAGAGGTATTCGTCCGAATTGACTCAACACACATACCTGTATCGTCTCGTCTTCATTGGAATTGGCTATATAATAGACACGTAAAGTTCCATTTACCCCTATGGCTGCCACATCGGAGAGGTTTAGCCTGTCCTGTAAATAGTGTTCGATCTGGAAGGGAAGGTAGTCACCGATCGCCTCGCAATTATCTTTCCTTCCTGTCAGGTAAAGTCCACCCTCATGGAGAAATCCCATATCGCCGGTGCACAAATGTTTATTACCTGGCGGGAGTGCAACATGGGGACCGGTCACACAAATTTCACCCCAGTCAAATTTTTGGTCGCCGTGGTGAAAGATCCCTTTTTTATCAATATAAACAGCAATATCCGGATGGGGAATGCCCACACAATAACCGAGCAAGGGATCGCATTTACCGGAATAAAGGCGAATGGCAATGGGTTCTGCTTCGGTAGAGCCATATATCACATATACTTTGGCATTTGGAAAGGTAAGCTGGATATCGGCAAGTATCCATTCCGGAACCGGCGAACCTCCGATCCCCACGGCTTTTACTTCGCTGAAGCTATAGTTCATTGCCCTGGCCGAATGCAAAAGTTTGCGGAAGTAATACAGGTTGCCGGTGAGCGTGGTAATTTTTTCCTGTGCGATGGCATCGAGGATGTCTCCCGGAAAAAAGTCCTCCCAGCTGTTCCAGTCGAGGGGAGGAAGCACCGTGTTAACCCCACAGGCCAGATTATGCAAAAGGATATTTGGAAAAAGCGGAAGATCAATTTGATCAGCCGAAGGCGGGAATGCCTTTTTCAGCGCAAGATGTTGCCGGATAAGCAGGTCATGGCTCCGTTCGATCCGCTTTGGCGATCCGCTGCTCCCCGAGCTATAACTGATCAGGGCCGGGTAATCCGGTTGGTGGTCGATCTTATACCCTGTTTCCGGATTTTTTTCCATCCATCGAACAATACGATGCCCCAGAATGCTGAGAAACAGCGCGTAAAAGACCATTCCTTTCCTTGGCAAGATCAATGTTTTTCGGTTTCCGGAAAGCAGCTCCCTTTTTAAGGATTTTTTAGGAAAATAGGCCACGGAAGAGCCCCGCAACTGAAGGGCAATTACCCAGAAAATATGTTCAGGGCCAAAGGGGATAAGTACGACCACTTCCCTGGGTTGAATTTTGAGCTGGCAGAGGCGGCTAAGCACATTTTCCCGGATTGAGTTACCAGTAAAAGAAAGGGGCTCACCCTGCCTCTTTAAGCGCAATAATTCCTTATCTGGATATTGTTCCAGCACATGGAGGATAAGCAGAGCAAAGTTGTGAACCATAATTAAAGTCCAAGATAGGGCTAAAAGGAAAGGCTCTCACACTTGACAGATAATTTGACAGAAATCTGACAATTGTTCCTTACTTCTTGTGCAAGATGGTTCTCTCATAAAAACAAATAAGTTAAAGTTTATAAAACCGAACTGGGGTAGCAATCCGGAAATAAGTCCGATTGATGCCGGATTGTACGACGGTCATGACCTAAATCCGATTCAAAAGAGGATATCAGTGGCATAGAGAAACTAAACCATTTTGGACGTCAGGATACGTTTACGGAATTGTGCTTTTAAATTTAATATATGTCCTTGTTTACTTGCGGAATTATGGCTAATAAATTTGGAAAAGTTCTTCAATAAGTTTAAATTAGATTTGAATTGACGCCGCGCTAATTACTGACTACGGTCTGGATTTGGTAAATGTTACTTTGTTATTAATAAGTTACTAGCAAAGCTATGAAGGACACTCAAACAACGAAAAACAAACGGTTAACTAGAGACAGAAGCCCCTAGACAACCATAGGTTTGTCTGACAGACCACATTTGACCTCTTGAATCGCAAACTGACTTGGAGGCTAAACATAGTCCTGCTTGTAAAATAAATAGAAAATATACTTACAAAACAATGAAATATCTCATAATAACAAAAATCTCATTAACCTTAGTAATTTCAATCTTCTTTAGTAACTCCATGTTTGCTCAATGGAGTGGGACGAATCCTGTGACTACCAATAGTGACGTGGGTATTTCCACCAGCTCGCCTGCTGGTTATTTACACATATCACCTACATATACAGGAGGGGTTTATCCATTGGCACTGCCCCTTATTTTGGCAGACTATAATTTGTTTGGTTCACATATAACAACCTTTACTGCAACAAATTACGGAAGAGTTGGCATAGGTACAGCTAGTCCATCTGAAACTTGTCATGTATTAGGTTCTACATTATTGCAAGGCAATACTGTAATACAGGGAAACTTAACTGTCAATAATGGCACGAACAATCAATTTCAAGTTACATCGAACGGATTATTAATTGCCCGGCAAGTTGATGTCCATTTAGACCCAATACCTGATTATGTTTTTCATGCAGCATTTAATAAAGATAGTGCGGCATTATACAGTAAGGCCGGAAATTATAAAATGCTGTCTCTGTACGAAATAGACGATTTTGTGAAAAAGCATCATCATCTGCCGGGAATAAAGAGTGCGTCTCAATATGAATCTATCGGTACTGTTAACCTTGGAGAGTTAAATGCCAAGTTGTTGGAAAAAATCGAAGAACTGACTTTACACACCATTTCTCAACAGAGAGAGATTGATAACCTGAAAGATCGATTGGAAAAATTGGAAACAACGTCAGTAGCACATAACATTCAACCCTATAAAAGCCAATCTATGACTGGAGTGGTTCTAGCTGCAGTTGCGATATTTGCAATTGTAATTGGTAGTGGGAGATTCTCTAAACTTAGTAAAAAATAAAGGCTATGAAAAAAATATTTACAACCATGCTTGTGTTACTAATCATAGTGATAGGTTGCAGGGAAAAGGCCCCGGAAATTACTCAAACAATTGAGCTTTCCGAAGAAATGAAAAGCTATTTTGTGAATTACGAGGTAGGTACAAAATGGATTTATCAAGACACAATGGATCTAAATAACTACGATACCATTGAATTGATATCAAAAGAGAAATTTGATGTAATCGATGGTACGAATATAAAAAAGGGTTATGAATTGTACTATAAACCAAGCAAATCAAAGGATTTCAAGGTGCTGGTAACTCCTGGGATAAATAATTGGTACTATGTAAAGGTTGATCCTATGGTAACGGCTGCCGGAGCAGTAACCTTTGAGAACAATAATGGTGAATGGGTTGGAACAGTTAATTACTATGACAGTATTGAGATTTCTGGTAATATATACCACAAAGTAATTGAAAGCGAAACCACCAATATGTATCATTATATGGTAAAAGTTTCAAAGAACAACGGCATTGTTTTCTTTTACAGAATGCAAGGGGGAGCGATGTGGGCGGCATATAAACTCATTAAAACCATAGACCCATGAAACTTATAATTTGTAATACGTCTATAATGTTTTTATTGAGTTTGTCAACCTACTTAGTAAATGCCCAACCGTCAGAGCCTGGATTTCCTGCCGCGCTATTGTATCATTTGCCAACTACAGATGTACCTGTTGTGAATCTTCCCTATTTTAATAATGAAGAATTAAAAGCGGCAGATACATGCGAAACATGTTCGGAAGCATTTGGCATTGATGCTTTGGCTGAATTTGATTTTTGGCAACAAAGTCAAATACAAGTGGTTAACAACAGTAGTGAAAATGTTGAAATTTACAGAGTAAAAATAAAATCACCTTCAGCAAATGCACTTCATGTGATATTTGAGCATTTTGAGTTGGGAGCCAATTCTAAACTTTTCATCTACAGTCCAAATGATACATCGAGAATTTTGGGAGCCTATACGATGCATAACAATAAATCGGATTTGTCATTTGTGAGTAACAGGATTTTTGACAAAGAATTGATTATAGAGGTTAACAGGTGGCCTAATTTGGTCAACGAACCCAAAGGGGTTTTGCGGATAAAAAAATTCATTCATGTATATGAAAACCGTGGTGATTTTGAAGCATCCTTTAATTGCCACAATAATGTAATTTGTGCACCTTGGTATAATGAGTGGTGTAATGAAATAAGAAGCGTGGTTAAGTTTTACTTTCGTAAAACTGATGACCCTAGATGGTGGATGTGTAGTGGTGCTGTTGTAAACGGCGGCAATGGGAATTTTGATCCAATTATTCTCACTGCAGATCATTGTGTTAGGAATACCACAGAACACGCTATCTGGATTATCTATTTTAATTTCCAAAGCATCACATGTAATACTAACACAAATGGTAACGACCTGATGACAGTTACAGGAGTGAATTTATTGAGTTCAGAGGGGAGTGATGGTATAAGCTGCCCGGATATAGCTTTAATGCGATTGAATGAAAATATTCCGTTGCAATACAACGTTTTCCACAGTGGATGGAGTAGGGTAAATTTGACTTATCCTGAAGATGGCATTTGCATTCACCACCCTGCAGGCGATGTAAAGAAAATTTCTTTCGGGGAAATCACAAATCCATTATTTAATAGCTGTCACAAAGTAACATGGAACAATGGTTTAACTCAAGGCGGTTCTTCTGGCTCACCATTATTTGCTAATTCAAGATTAATTACCGCGGTTAACAGCCATGGCCCATCTGATCGAAGTTGTGATGACACGAAATACTCAATGTTCAGTAGAATTCAAAAAAGCTGGAATATATTGCAGCCTGATTTATCACCAAATGATGAGAATGTTGAGGGTATATTAGGCAATGACCCAATTTCTGCTTGTCAACCGGTCATTGACATAAACAGAAGGTTTTTTCCTGGGAATGACTGGCAAATCAAGAATCAAATTATTATTCAGGCAGCGCAACAAATAAATGTTGCTAATATCACAGAAACTTCTATTGAGCAATCGCCATTTAATGTACCTGCTTTTAATTCAGATTACATTATTAGAGCGGGAAATAGGGTTACCATAAATCCGGGATTTAGAATAAATGCACCTACCCATTCTGCCATTACAGGTGTCTATTCTACTTTTTATGATATAGGCAATCAAAACCGTGTCAGTTTTCAAATAACACCATGTACGCCATCTATTGATGACTGCGGTTTTAACCATGAAAATGCAATGGTATTGCCTGTTGATAATAAAGAAAACACGAATGATTTTCAAAACCTTTTGCTTCAGAAAAATAGTGGCTTTGACTTTGTGATTTATCCAAACCCAACCAACGGTTCTCTACAATTGAATCTAACCAGTGAGAATATATTAAACAGAATTCGCATAGCTGATGTTTTTGGGAAAGTTGTTTATTCTAATATCGGTATTGAGAGTGAAAATAAATCTATCACTATTTCGCTATCCGGTCTTTCACCCGGAGTATATTTCATTTCAGCAGGTGGAGTTAACGAACAATATAAAACCAAAAGGTTTATAGTTAATTAACATACTCCACTGTTAAAAACAAGCACTTCACGTATCCTGAATCCTGGCATGTGACCAAAGATTTCGTGAAGTGCTTGATTTCTATCATACCTTGACAGACAAAAAAGCCCAGCCTATAACACAAGGCAAACACAATAAGCTTGTTTGTGTCCTGCATAAGAATTGTTCAGGGATTTACAATTGGGTATCGTGGATGCAATTGTGTACTTAACCACATGCTATGTCTACCCTAAGACTGTTATTGCAATTGATGTGATTGCAAATTACCATAGTGATAGTTGTTCTATAAGCCTCATGATATTGACATCTTTCTTGTTAGATCAAGTAGATGAAGACAAAACTGTCGGACCAGTAATAGACCTGAAAATACCCTTTCCCTCCTTCTTCCCAAAAATTTACCATGCCCTTTTTTCTATACTCTTTTATTGTCCAATAAAATAAACTATTTTTGAATCGAGCAGAACGGCTTGTCGCCTGATTGGAATACATCGGGAGGAAAGTCCGGGCAACGCAGAGCACCATGCTTCCTAACGGGAAGGGTCCTGGCAACGGGACACAGAAAGTGCCACAGAAAATATACCGNNGAAAGTCCGGACACCACAGGGCAGGGAGGTCGCTAACGGCGACCGGGGGCGACCCCAGGGACAGGGCCACAGAAAACAGACCGCCCCGAAAGGGGTAAGGGTGAAATGGCGGGGTAAGAGCCCACCGCTCTTCTGGCGACAGGAGAGGCAGGGAAAACCTCATGGGTTGAAAGACCAAATAGGTTATGCAGGTGGCAACACCACAGGGCTGCTCGTTCTGATGCATAACGGGTAGGTCGATAGAGGCCGGCGGCGACGTCGGTCCCAGATAAATGATGAGCTATTTGCAGACGTGTCTGCAGAAAAACAGAACCCGGCTTACGATTCTGCTCATTTTTTTTAACGATAAAAAGGAATACGCTTATGGCAAACCTATTGGTTATTGATGATGAAAAAACGATCCGCAACACCCTGAAAGAGATCCTCGAATACGAAGGGTATCGGGTCGACGAAGCCGGCGATGGCGCTGCCGGACTGGAGATGGTAAAGAACAACAATTACGATGCGGTTCTTTGTGATATCAAAATGCCAAAAATGGATGGTCTTGAACTGCTTCCAAAGATACTTGAGATGTCGCCTGACACACCGGTTATCATGATCTCCGGTCATGGAACCATTGAAACAGCAGTTGAGGCGACCAAAAAGGGCGCCTACGATTTTATCTCAAAACCCCCAGACCTGAACCGTTTGTTAATCACCCTGCGTAATGCGGTAGAGAAGCAGAGTCTGGTTGTAGAGACCAAGATCCTGAAAAGAAAGGTGAGCAAAACCACCGAGATCATTGGCGAGTCACCGGCAATAGAAAAAATACTGGACACCATCGACAAAGTGGCTCCTACAGAGGCTCGTGTACTGATCACCGGAGAAAACGGTACCGGAAAAGAACTGGTGGCCCGCTGGATCCATGAAAAAAGTAACCGTGCAAACGGTCCCCTGGTAGAAGTGAACTGTGCCGCCATTCCGGGAGAACTGATCGAATCGGAATTATTCGGACATGAAAAAGGCTCCTTTACCTCGGCCATCAAACAACGAATTGGGAAGTTTGAACAAGCCAATGGAGGAACTCTTTTTCTTGATGAGATCGGCGATATGGGCTTATCCGCCCAGGCCAAAGTGCTTCGTGCCTTACAGGAGAGTAAAATTACCCGGGTGGGTGGAGATAAAGAGCAAACTGTTGACGTACGCGTTGTTGCAGCTACCAATAAAGACCTCTTAAAAGAAATTGAAGACGGAAACTTCCGGCTTGACCTTTACCACCGCTTAAGTGTGATTCTGATCCATGTACCTACCCTGAATGAACGGGGGGATGATATTCCGTTGATCGCAGAAAAATTCCTGAAAGAAATATGTGAAGAAAGTGGTTACCCGAAAAAGGTATTTTCTCCCCTGGGACTCGAAGCACTGAAGACCATTCAATGGACGGGAAATATCCGTGAGTTGCGCAATGTGGTTGAACGTTTGGCCATTATGGGCGACCAAAAGATCACAGAGGAAGATGTGCAGGCTTATGCCAATATCCAAAAACCGGGAAAAGGTCCGCAAACGGTGTATGATAAGTATGACAAATTTCAGGAGTTCAAGGATTATGCAGAGAAGAATTTCATCCTCCATAAGCTAAAAGGAAATGGATGGAATATTGCAAAAACAGCACAAGAAATAGATATTCAACGCAGCCACCTCTACAATAAGATAGAAAAATTCGGCTTAAAACGCGAAGACGCAACCCAGAGCATGTAAAATGACCGGTCGTGATATTCATTTTGCAGCCACCCTGCTAAAAGCCGGGAAACTGGTGGCTATTCCTACCGAAACAGTCTATGGATTGGCAGCCCGATTTGACGATGATGTCGCTGTAACCGCCATTTTCGAAGCCAAGGCCCGACCCGCGTTCGATCCATTGATCGTGCATATTGGCGACTATGCCTGGGTAGATAAACTGGCTGTCGACATACCTTTTGAAGCCCGCGAACTGATCAAAAGTGCCTGGCCCGGTCCTGTAACGGTATTGTTGAAAAAGTCGGACCTGGTTTCAGATCTGATCACTTCCGGGCATCCTACCGTTGCCCTACGTATGCCCGGTCACCCGCTAACCCTGGAACTTTTAAAGATTATTGGTGTTCCGGTAGCTGCCCCCAGTGCAAATCCATTTGGTTATGTGAGTCCGACGCGGGCCGATCATGTCGAAAAACAATTGGGCGAAAAAGTGGCCTATATTCTTGATGGAGGAGAGGCGCGTGTTGGTCTTGAATCAACGATCGTATCTTTTGTTGGTCCACATCCTGTTGTACTTCGGCTTGGAGGGATGAGTATGGAAGAACTGACCGAAAAAATGGGGATACTCCCTGAAATTCGCATTGCCACGCACAGCAATCCGCAGGCACCGGGACAAATGGATGCCCATTATGCCACCCGAATACCCCTCATACATGTTAAAAACATTCGCGAAGAAGCACAAAATCATCCCGGAAAAGAACTGGCTTTATTAGCCTTTAAAGATGTATATTCGGATCTGCCCTGGATACAAAAAGAGGTATTAAGCAGTACAGGAAATATGACTGAAGCTGCACAAAAACTTTTTGCAGCCATGCGTCGCCTTGATGAAGGAGAGGCTATGTTAATTTTAGCAGAATATTTTCCGGAACAAGGGCTGGGACGCGCTATTAACGACCGTTTGCACCGTGCCAGTCATCGAAAATAAAAAAAATATGAGCCAAGTTTGGGATTTTGGCACATTTTTATCATATTTTTGTTTTAAACAACCTATATGAAGAAAGCCTTACTATTCCTATTCCTACTCTTCACATTCGGGGTTACCACTCAGGCGGGTGGTCCGGTTACTGATATTATGGGTGATAAAGGCCCGATAATTCGCTACTATCCAAACCCTGTTCAAAAAGTATTGACCATTGAAGTTCAGCTTGAATACCTGGATGAATTTGAGAGTGTAGAAGTAAAAATTGTCAATCTCCTTGGTCAGGAGATGATCAAGGCGATCAGTATGGATCTTAATGGCATTAACAATGAGATCCGCATTGACATGGCCGATGTTCCCTCCGGCGTTTATTTTTTGGAAGTGTATTCCATGATAAACGGTAATTCTGTCAAACAGACAAGAAAAATCACGAAAAGCTAAACAAAGCATATGAATTTCCAGCCCCTGTTTCTTCGGACTCAGGGGCTTTTTTTTGGTCCATAGTCCATAGTCCATAGACCATGGCTGGTGAATGCTAAATCTGAACCTCCATCTCCAAATAGACAACAGTGTTTTTTGCGCTATGGTCTATGGTCTATGGTCTATGGTCCATGGTCTAGT
Source organism: Bacteroidota bacterium (assembly GCA_003531115.1). GTDB lineage: Bacteria > Bacteroidota > Bacteroidia > UBA8524 > UBA8524 > UBA8524. The sequence goes on from DQHT01000116.1 coordinate 22,506, forward strand.
TAAACCGGATCGCCTTTACAGGAGAGATACCACTGATGATACGTGCGGGGAGAAGCAAAACGATAATGCAAAAGAGGAAAGTACCTGCATTAATAGCCAACATCGGCCACAGATCAAGATCAAAGGGCACATGATTCAAATAATAAGAACCGGGATCCAGTTTGATCAGGCCGGAATACTTTTGCAGCAGGCCCAGTCCTAATCCCACTGCATTTCCATAAAACAAACCCAAAAAGATCAGGTAGGCAGCTTTCCATAAAAAGATCCTTCTGATCTGTACATCACGAGAGCCCAGTGCTTTAAGAATTCCGATCATGTTCGTTCTTTCGAGGATCAGAATGAGCAGGGCGGTAATGATGTTAATGGCAGCAACAATGATCATTAAGGTGAGGATGATTACCACATTGGTATCCAGCAAAGAAAGCCAGTCAAAGATCTGAGGCCGGATCTCTCTTGCATTTAACACGCGGTACAAAGGAGGGACAATTCCCGCCAATTCGGGTGTAAGTTCATCGATACGATCAAAATCGCGCACACGCACTTCCAGTCCTTCTATCTGGTCATCTCCCCATCCATATAAACGACGCAAATGTCGCAGGTCAACGATGCCAAAGGTTTTATCGTAATTGTCGAGTCCGGTTTCAAAAATACCCGTTACCACAAAACGGCGTATTCGCACGGGTTGAGATTCATTTTGAATAAAGATCACCGAAATTTTTTGTCCGGTATCGAGTTTTAGTTTGTTTGCTGTATAGCGCGACAGGGCCAGTTCTTCTGTGGGCAGACTGTCGCTCAATGTAGGCAGGCGTCCTGTTTGCATCGACTGCCTTAAAAAGCGGGTATCGTAATCCGTGCCTATACCTTTGAGGATCAGTCCTTCAATATATTCTTCCGTTTTTATGATCCCGGCCTTTTGAATGAAGGCTTGCGTATTGAGCACTTCAGGATGGGCTTCTAGTTCTTTGCGGTAGGCTTCATTGTCGGGGATTGGTCGGGCTTCGTACGATTCGTTAAAATCGAGCGCATTGATCATCAAATGCGCATTGAAGCCGGTTATTTTTTCGGTGATCTCCCGTTTGTAGCCTCGCATGATCCCGATTGCCAGGATCATAACAGCGATGGAAATAGCAACAGCCGCGATCCCCAGACGAATTATCAACGAAGAAAAGGAACCTTGTCCTAATGCCAATCGTCGGGCTGTAAATAGAGGGAATTGCATATTTTCGTTGCGGTGCGGAATTTGAACCGCTTCAAAAATGCAGAAAACTTTTCTTCTTTTCCTGAGTCTTTTGTGGATGATGCCCCTTAAGGCACAAATTAAGACTGGTGCTGAACAGCTTAACCGGTATTTGCCTTTTTTGCGCGACAAGCAGGTGAGCCTGGTTGTAAACCAAACCAGTCGGGTAGGAGCAGTCCATTTGGCAGATACCCTCTTGGGTTCAGGTATTAAGATAAACAGCCTCTTTGCACCTGAACATGGCATTCGTGGTGATCATGGAGCAGGTGAAAAGGTGGCATCCGGGAAAGATGAAAAAACAGGAATTCCGATCATTTCCCTCTATGGAAATCATAAAAGGCCGACACGTGAAGACCTGGCGGGAGTGGAATTGGTCGTTTTTGATATTCAGGATGTGGGAGCACGGTTCTATACGTATATTTCCACTTTGCATTATGTTATGGAAGCCTGTGCCGAACAAGGCATTCCGGTTTTGGTACTCGACCGGCCAAATCCCAATGGCCATTATATTGATGGGCCTGTACTGGACACTGCATACCGATCTTTCGTTGGCATGCATCCGGTCCCGGTGGTGCATGGAATGACCATCGGTGAATATGCTATCATGATTAACGGAGAGGGCTGGCTGGCCGGTGGAGCGCGCTGTGAGCTGGAAGTGATTACTATGGTTGGTTACCACCATTCGATGCCTTACGTGCTTCCTGTGGCCCCTTCACCGAACTTGCCTAATTCACTGAGTGTGCAGCTTTATCCTTCCTTGTGCTTTTTTGAAGGTACGAACGTGAGTGTCGGACGTGGAACGGCGAGTCCGTTTCAGATCATTGGAAGTCCCTATTTAAGAGGAGATTTCTGGGACACCAGCTTTATCCCTCAGCCCAACGCTCAGGCAGCACCAAATCCCCCTCATAAAGGAAAATTATGTTACGGGCATTCCTTTCTGGACTTAAATGAGCCGGGTTTTCGTATGGATAGTTTGAATGTTCAGTGGCTGATCGATGCTTACCAAAGCAGCAGCAGCGATAAGGATATTTTTTTTAACGCTTTCATGAGCAAACTGGTGGGGAGTGAGGAATTAGAAAATCAGATCAAAGCTGGTATGACGGAAAAACAAATTCGCGCAAGCTGGCAGGATGGTTTATGTGGGTTTAAATTGATCCGGAAGAAGTATTTGTTGTATGATTGATCCATTCCGGCAACAGGATTCCTCTTTGTAACAGCGCACTTATACAAAGATGAAGGAATCACCAAACCGGTCCAGTTAATTCCAATGTATATTCTTCGTCCAATTCATAAAACAGGAGCTTTTGCGTTTTTTTCGAATGCGCAGCCATAAAAATTGTTTCATTTCCCCAAATAGAATCCACCAGATCAGGAAATTTTGCATAAAAGGTAGTCATTGACGACCATCTCCATTTGGAAGCATCGCGGGTAAAGCCATGGTGTACGGGATTCAGATGGATATAGAGTATGATGGATCTTAAATAGTGTTGCGTGTTTATCTCTTTTCTTTTAAAGGTTTTAACGAACATAGAACCCCTTCGCTTGTATCTTTTGTTAAAAGACTGGGTATAGCTACTAAAGAAGTTGGCAAAATATTTACTCAGTTTGTGCGATTCGATCAATTTTTCGATGGATTCAAAACGTGGGAATTGTTTTAAGAGTTCCTCTTCCGTCCTGATACGCACCAACATATGAAAGTGGTTTGGCATCAGGCAATAGGCGTAGGTTTCGGCTATGGGATTGAGATGCTTATAAAAATACCGCATAAAGAACGAGTAATTACTTTCTTCGCGAAAGAGGTTTTCGAATCCGTTGGCATGGTTGAAAATATGGTAATACGTGTTTGGAAGTAACATGAGCGAGTAATTTGGAAGTATAAAATTACTTCAGCATAATAGACGTAACCAGCGATAAGCGTTTATAAACGGATATAAATGGTTAAAACGGATAGATACAGCTAACGACGGGTGTTTGAATTTTAGAAATGCTCTGGAGGCT
>DQHT01000071.1 GCA_003531115.1 Bacteroidota bacterium
CATCCTCTCAGACCCCCTAGTCATCGTTGCCATGGTGAGCCGTTACCTCTCCATCTAGCTAATGACGCGCATGCCCATCTTAAACCGCCGGAGCTTTAATAAAAAACAAATGCCTGTTCTTTATACTATGGGATATTAATCCATGTTTCCACGGGCTATCTCCCAGTTTAAGGTAAGTTGCATACGTGTTACGCACCCGTGCGCCACTCTCATCAAATATTGCTATCTGAATCCCGTTCAACTTGCATGTATTATGCCTGCCGCTAGCGTTCATCCTGAGCCAGGATCAAACTCTTCGTTGTAAAAAATTATTAAAACGATCCTTGTCTCTTTACTTCTTCATATTCACCCAAAGGTAAAATTGAAGGGTCCGCTATTTCTTTTGCAAAACTTCAAAGAACTTAATTTCTTTCTCTCACCTCATTTCGCCGCTCTCACTTATCTTACCCTTCTTGCGAAACGGGATGCAAAGGTAACACTGTCTTTCATAAATGCAAATCTTTTTTCAGATTATTTTCAGTGCTACTCCCCGTTTTCATAGAACGTTTTCCTCAACGGGGATGCAAAAGTAGCCCTTTTCCTGACAATTGCCAACATACCCCAAAAGAAATCCTCAACAACCTATCAATACGCTGAAAACCAAGTGGCTTAATTTTTCACGAAGCTTAGGTACATTTGTTGCTCTAAACCCGCATCATGATAAAGTCCGCCGGAATTCTCCTTCTTCTTTTTATCAGCAGCTCTTTCGCTACTGCCCAGGTGCGTGAAATTTCTCTCAATGTGGGCGACAGCCTTAGCCTCGGCACCTGTACCGACAGCAGCCAGTTCGCCCATATCGACCTCATGATCAAAACCCGCTGGCCAAACCCCGACGCTACCTATGATACGCTCTCGGGAAAAGGTTTCTATAACTGGTACTTCGACGGGGATGTGGATTCGCGCCGCCTGCCCTGCTCCTATGAAGGCGGTCGCTTTCGTATTGCCGCCTTTCACGTCTATGCCAATGAAGATGGCTCCCAACGTACTGTAATATTCGGACAGTTCATCGATAACGCTACCGTACTCTGGATAGAAATTGAAAAAGCCATTGAAAGTGGTGAAGTGATCCCTTAACGCTATTTTCGCAGCATATGGGACCACGAATCCTTATCCTGCGCTTCAGCTCCATCGGCGATATTGTACTCACCTCCCCGGTGATGCGCTGCATTAAAAAGCAGCTCCCCGACAGCCACATTACATACATCACCAAAAAGGCATTTGCAGCTATACTCGATTCCAATCCTTATATAGATAAGGTGGTGGTATTGGAAAAGGACTTTAACGCCCTTAAAAACCAACTCCGTCAGGAAAAATTCGACCATATCCTCGACCTGCACAATAATCTCCGCACCAAACGCCTCTGCAGGAGCCTTAAAGGAAACTACAGCGCCTTCCATAAACTGAATATTCAAAAATGGTTGTTGGTTAATTTTAAGATCAACAAACTTCCTCCCCTGCATATCGTCGACAGGTATATGGAAACCGCCAAACAACTGGGCGTGCGGTATGATGGAAAGGGCCTGGATTATTTTATCCATAAAGAAACCCCATTACCCCAACTGCCAAATTTGCCCTTTGTTGCCCTGGCTATTGGCGGACAACATGCTACAAAACGCCTTCCGATCAATAAACTGCGTGAGATCCTCATTCATTGCGAAGTGCCTCTGGTACTTTTAGGCGGTAAGGAAGAAATGCATACGGCATCTATCCTTGAAAACGAATTTCCTCAAAGTATTGCCTACAATTATTGTGGCAAAATCTCGCTCGACCAGAGTGCACTTGTACTTTCACACGCGGCCGGACTAATGACCCACGATACCGGCATGATGCATATCGCTGCGGCCCTTCAGATACCTGTTTTAAGTGTATGGGGCAATACTGTTCCATCGTTCGGTATGAGTCCCCTTTTTCCTGAAAACAGTGAGGCTGAAAAGCATTCCATGGTCTTTGAAGTAAACGGACTCCCCTGCCGGCCCTGCAGCAAAATCGGATTTGATACCTGCCCCAAGGGTCATTTTAAATGTATGAACCTGCAGGATACAAGCCTTATGGCAGAGGCGCTGAATCGTCTGACTTAGCTTTCGGAAAAATAATACTCGCCAGTATACTCAGTGCCAGTATAGCCAGAATAATATAAAGTGAACCCTCAGTGGTCATTCCCCAACTCATCATCCAGTCGTGGAACATCATTTTTAAGCCAATAAAGAGCATCAAAAAACCCAATCCGAATTTCAGGTAATGGAAAAGGTGCATGATATTGCTAAGGAGGAAGAACAAGGAACGTAAGCCCATGATGGCAAAAATGTTCGAGAAGAAAACAATGTATGGATCCTTGGTTATGGAAAAAATGGCGGGTACCGAGTCGAAAGCAAAAACCACGTCGGTAAACTCAACTACCATCAGGGCAATGAACAAAGGAGTGATATACAGGAGTCCATCCTTTCTAATGATGAAGTGCCCGCCCACATACTTCGGATAAACGCGCATGATCTTACTCAGAAAGCGCACAACCGGGTGTTTTCCCGGATCGATCTTTTCATCGCTGCTGTCGTCGAACACCATCTTAATACCGGTATAGAGTAAAAAGCCTCCGAAAACATACATGATCCAGTGAAAATTCTCCAACAAACTGGCTCCCAAAAAGATGAAAAGAAAGCGCATGATTACGGCTCCCAGCACCCCCCAGAAGAGGATCTGCTTATAATACCTTTCTCTAACCCGGAAGGCAGCAAAGATCACGATCATAACAAAAATATTGTCGACGCTCAGGGCGTATTCGATCAGGTAGCCGGTGATAAACTCCAGGGCCAGGTTCCTTCTGTATGCAGCCACGTCTGTTTCCCAATCATAGGTTAACAGGAAGGGATGGTCATATTCGTGCAATTTCTGTTGCAGCTTTTCCAGCGTATCCACGCCATGGATCATCTCCCCGGCATACGAGAGAAAAAAGTAAAAGCCCACTGCAAAACTTACCCAGACGGTAGTCCATATAACAGCCTCTTTAAATCCGATTACATGGCTTTTTTTGGAGAATACACCGAGATCGACAAACAGGAGCGTAAAGATCAGCACCAGAAAACCGATAAAAAAAGTCAATTCATTACTTCCCATCTTCAGGATATTTTTTTATGTAAGGTCGAATGATCAAGCGTATGGCACGCTCATAGGAAAAATAGTTCCAGGCCCAGTTAACGAATACCATGATCCGGTTTCGGAAACTGACCAACAACAAAAGATGAACAAACATCCATATATACCAGGCCAGCCAGCCTTTTAAATGCATAAAGGGCAGGTCAACTACGGCTTTGTTACGCCCGATGGTGGCCATCGAACCTTTGTCGCGGTACTTAAACGGTTTTAACGTTTTGTTTTTGCCCAGGCGGATCAAATTATCAGCCAGCCACTGTCCCTGCTGCTTGGCAACCGAGGCAAGCATCGGGTGACCAAATGGTAAACTTTCCGAAACCATGGCACCGATGTCGCCTATAGCATAAACGCTATCCATACCTGCTACTTCCGCAAATTCGTTAACCCTGATGCGATTACCCCGTATAATATTTTCAGGACCTATTCCATCAGGCAAGTCGCCCATTACACCGGCCGACCAGATTACGGTTTCTGCCAAAATACTAGGTTTATCCTTTAACTGAAGCTCCACCCCGTCATAGCCGGTAACCAGGGTATTTAACTTGAGTTCTACCCCTAATTTTTCGAGAAACCGTGCTGCATTGTATGATGATCTTTCCGACATAGAAGGCAAGATCCGGTTTCCGGCTTCCACCAGATAGATATGCATATGGTCCGGGTTAAGTTCCCTGTAGTCATGAGGAATTACATTGAGCCGGATTTCAGCCATGGCACCTGCAAGTTCAACTCCGGTAGGACCAGCTCCTACAATGACAAAATTCAGACTGGCTACCTTTTTATCCAGGCTCTTTTCAACCAGAGCTTTTTCAAATTCCTGTAAAAACAGGCTGCGGATATCGAGCGCGTGAGGAATGGTTTTAATCGGCATAGTCAGCCTTTCCAAAGCCTTATTGCCGAAAAAATTCGTTTGTGAACCCGTGGCCAGCACCAGATAGTCATAATGAAAATCGCCCACATTGGTGGCTACGAATTTCTGATCGTGATGGATCTGATGAACCTCTGCCATCCTGTAGGCTACATTGGGCATAGGCCCTATAACCTTACGGAGCGGATAGGCGATTGAATCAGATCCTAGTCCTCCGGTAGCTACCTGATACAGCAGGGGTTGAAAAGTATGGTAATTATGCCTGTCGAGCACATAAACACGATAATGTTTATGGCTGAGCTTCTTAGCCAGTTCAAGGCCGGCAAATCCGCCGCCCACGATCACGATCATGGGATATTTGAAGTCCTCGAATTTTTCTGACATTTGAAACAGCCGCAAAGGTCAGTTTTTTTACGATTATCTGGCGGACTCTTCCAAATTAATTTGGCAGGCGAATAAGGTTATTTTCCCGATCGGTATCTGCAAGCCAGTGCAGCGGGTCTATCTCGATTTCGACTGCTTCCGCGGGGAGGGTAATTTTAAACGAATAGTTGGTGTCTACCCAGCGCCAGACCGGCAACATATTTACGCTCTTGTCGGCAAAATCTTTCTGTCCTAACATNNAACATCAGGGAAACGGGAATGTACAGCAGTTGCCTGCTTCCGTCTTTTAACGTGATCCTGATCTCCAGTGGCATTGGAATTGCGCCCTCTCTCTCTAATTCGATATGAAGGGTATTTCCCTCTTTAATGGTGCTCCGTATCGCATAATCAATGGTATTTGTGGTATAGATCCATTGGTCGAAATACCAGTCGAGCTCCATGCCTGCGTTGAGTTCAAAGATTATTTTCAGATCGGAAGGTTTGGGATGTTTAAATTGCCAGGCCTGGTAAAAGTCGAGCATGGATTTTTTGAAGATACTATCGCCCACCATATACCGCAATTGCGACAAAAACACAGAACCCTTGTTGTAAGCAGCAATCCCATATGACCTGTTGATGCCATACCAGTCGGCATGGGTGGAAAGGGGCTCTTCTTTATCTGTGCCCGCAATACTCAGATAGCCTGAATAGGCACCATAAAAGGCGCCTTTGGCGTAAGCGGGAAACAGGCGGCTCATCACCACATCGCTGCTGAATTCGGTAAAGCCTTCATCCATCCAGTAATAATGACTTTCATCAAAGGCCAATACCCCCTGAAACCAGCTATGGTTCATTTCATGAACAGAAACGCCAACCAGAGAACCCAGATTTCTCCATCCTGTAATTAAGGTGACCATTGGATATTCCATACCTCCGTCGCCGCCTTGAATGTAAGTGTACTGGGGATATGGATAGTGACCAAATTCGGCGTTCATGATAGTCAGGGATTGTTTCATAAAATCACCCAAAGCCGGCCAGGTAAATGAAGTAACGCTGTCGGGCTGATAGATCATATGGAGGATCACTCCGTTATCTGCGGAAGTTTTCAGGTGCACGAAATCCGGGTCAGCGGCCCAGGCAAAGTCATGTACGTTTTCTGCCAGAAAATGCCAGGTTAGCCTGTTTCCTGGTTTACGCTTTACTTTACTTCCCTCCTTCTCATAACCTTTCCCAATCTCTTGCGGATTCTGGAGCACGCCGGTACCCCCGATGAGGTAGGAAGAATCGATTGTAATAAACACGTTAAAATCACCCCACACTCCGTGAAATTCCCTGCCGATATACGGGTCAGTATGCCATCCGTCTTCGTCAAACTCACACAATTTCGGGTACCACTGGGTCATCGAAAAACGGATCCCTTCTGCATTGTCCCTTCCGCTTCGTCTTACCTGCAAGGGTACCTGAGCATGAAAGGCCATCGACAGGCGGGTGCTTTTTCCCGGAGCAAGCGGCTTTTCCAAAAATACTTCGAGTATGGTACCGGTTATTTTATAATTCAGGTCCTGGCCATCCTGACTTACCTGATGGATATGTTGGTATCCGATCTCCTCATTCGTTAAGTGCAATATCCGGTCACCAATGCGTTTATCTGGATCGGGCAGATCCCTGCTTCTGACATCCATTTCAGAATTGGGCTGAAAGGCATTAAAATAAAGATGGTAGTAAACCTTGTTTAAGGTATGTGGGGAATTATTTGTATAGGTAAGAAGTTGGGTTCCCTTGAAGTGGTTTTTTGCTTCATCGAAGTCAATATGCATTTCATAATCAACATGTTGTTGCCAGTACCGGGCCGACAGATCAGCCCAAAAAAACAAAAACACGATCCCCATCCAAATTTTCATCCGTCCAAAATGCTGTTTTTTCGGCTAAGTACCAAAAATGAGCATAAAAACCGTTGAAAAACAGAAGCCCTCAGGCTCCCGTTTTTCATTCCGGTCTAACTTACCAGATTACTCCTCCTTTAGAAACAACTCCCGGGTAATGGTATTCTCTCCCTGAATAAGTTCAATATAATAAGCGCCTTTGGTCAGATCGCTCAAATCAAATTCCATTGCTAAATCAGGTTTATCAAACTGCTTTACACAATGCCCGTCAATGGCATAAATGCGGATCAAATTCAATTCAAGCTCTTTTTCTGCCCGGATATGCAAGGTGGTTTTAACCGGATTCGGATAAAAGGTAAACACCTTTTCTTCAAGCTCCATATGCCGGATCCCCACGCCGAATTTCTGACCGGCCTTAATCGGTGTATTCACTGTATTCTGATACGCCAGCTCCTTCAAAACAAAGGTCATGCTTGCATCTCCCGAAAAGTCGATCTTCATCCATCCATAGTTGTAAGAAGTGCCTGTTTTTATCCGAAAACCAATGTATTTGTCGCCCATTCCCCGGAAATTTGAATTGTAGCTGTCCCCGATCTGTGGATAATAAAAGGCATAACTCGCTGTGGAACCTATGTTCTGATTCAGATCAAGCGGTAAAATGTAATAATCACCAACCGGACTTTTCGGCAGGTTGGAATTATACAAAAACTCCACTTTGGGATTGAGGGTATCTGTTGGACGGATGGCCACATTCCAGAAACCGAATGCCGGATAATTATTATAAACGAGGGTAGCATCAACTGATGTATCATCATCAAGATAAAGTGGCATTTTCCCGAGCGATTCAGCCGGCATTTGTAAGGTCGGATCCGGATTCAGATCCCGGTAAACAATTTGTGCCTGGACCGTCTGAAAAAACGGCGACAACAAAAGAATAAGACTTGAAAGTTTAAGTGTTCTCATACGCTAATTATTAAGGTTTATTTATGTGTTACATCTCAAAATTGGTTTGGTGAAATTTTATTGGGTTAGGATTAATTTCTCTCTGCGTATCCCTTTATCGGTTTCCATATTCAGGAAGTAAACACCGGGCAATACCCCGGCGGTATTGAGCTCCCGATGTTCGCCTTCCCAACTATTCAGGGTTTGTCCTTTCATGTCGCATAGAGTTATTTTATGGATGATTACCCCTTCACTTTCGATATTGACCAATGCTCTGGCCGGATTGGGGTATATCCTCAGTTTATCGATCAGTTCGTTTTCTTTAAACCCGTTAGGGCCGGAAAACGACCGCTTAAAAAATTTTTTTGAATAGCTGAACTCGGGAAATTTCACACCCAATCCATAATACACAGTATTGCCGATTACAAATCCGGTTGACCAGGCAGTATGTTCGTCGCTAAGATCGGCATTGGCTAATTTTGTCCAGGAATCCGCTTGCGGGTCGTATTCCCAAAAATCTTGTCTGTTGATGGAATATCCTGACATTCCTCCCCCGATATACCCTTTATCGCCTATGGAAAAACCGATGGCTGTTTGTCTCTTTTCACCGGCGAAGTCTGCTTTTTTCGTCCAGGTATTGTTCGTTGGGTTGTATTCCCAGAATTTTTGTATTTCCACTCCTCCCTGATCGCCGGTGCCTACATAGGCCTTTCCATCGATCACAAAGCTTGCGGGAAAGATCACAGGTCCACCCGGAAATGGCGCTAAGAGGGTCCATTTATCCAAAAGCGGATCGTATTCATAGAGATCATTATGGAGGTACTGGCCATCGAAACCACCGCCTATATAACCTTTGTTCCCTATCGAAAACGAAAAGCCTCCATCTCTTGGCCCACCCGGAAAATCAGCTTTTTGCGTCCAGGTGTTTGTGGCCGGGCTGTATTCCCAAAGCGATTTTTCCAAATCACTGGCGGTTTCATACGATCCGCCTGCAACATATCCTTTGCCATTCACCACAAAGGAAAAAGCCCAGGTCCTTACAGATCCTGTACTGGGTACATCAGCAAGCTTAGTCCATTGGTTGTTTGTTTCATCATAAGAATAAAAGTCATTGCCTGAAACCAAACCGGCATTTACATATGCTTTGCCATTAATGACCATGGAAAAGGCCCCGTCTGTCGCTGAAGGAAAATCAGGACATGCACTCCATTGAGAAAAGGCCGGTGAAATTACAAGAAGGTAATAAACCAGGAATCCGATAAACTTACGTTGATATGTCATACTACTCTGAATTTGTTCTCATTCACTTCTCACGAAATTATTGAGGCCAAATCCTAAGTTCGGTTAACACTTTCCTAAAAACTCTTAAAAATACTTAAATAGCAGCCGTTTATGGCGATTTGATAAATACTCCTTTAACTTTGACTTATGCAAGCGCAGCATATTAAATGGCTCCTTATTCTCATCGCCCTGAGTGTTGCGGCAGTAACAGCTGCGCAAGTATATTGGATGTACAATGCTTATCAGTTGCAGGTGACGAATTTCAGGTCGAACGCATTAAAATCGGTAAAGCAGGCCACCGAAAATATTGAAAATTATTACGGCTGTTTTGAAGCTTTTAACAAAATAGAACTTGCAGGAGATGAGGAATTGGTCATCCTCCATAAAACTGCTAAGGGTACCGACACGGTGAAACAATATTCACCGTCATTTCATCCCGACTCCCTTTATGCCGGACAAACCCGTGCGCCTTTTCCCATGACGGGGGAGATCCTGATCAAGTACCATTATAATCCGCTTGATTCAGGCACGAATTACGCCGAACTCAACCGGCATAACGCTGCGAATGAGATTGCCAGAGCCTACGAAGACAGCATTTTTTCGGGGACGCACCCGGTAACCTATTTTATGGGATCTGCATTTTTTACCCACTTTTTGGATTCCGTTTTAAATGATTATTTAGCCCAAAACGGAATTCAAACTTCCTTTTATTTTGTGCTCGAAAATGAACGCGATGGCAGCCGTATTGCAGGGAATATTGATTCCGGATTTTCAGCCAGGGCAGAACCCTTCGAGGCTATACTTTATAACAACAGCTTCTTTTTCGCGCCGCAAAAACTTTCATTATGGTTACCTGAAAAAGACCTTTACCTCTTTGGTAAAATGAAGGCTGTCTTATTAAGTTCCCTTTTGGTATTGCTCGTGTTGATAGGCGTGGCTTATATGATGGCCAGAACCATTCTCAATCAAAAGAAACTCTCGCAGGTGAAAAAGGATTTTATCAATAATATGACACATGAGTTCAAAACGCCTATAGCCAATATTGCGCTGGCCCTTGACACGATTGAAAATCCTGATATCCTGATGGAAAATGGTAAGCTCTCCAATTACCTGAATATCATTCGCGACGAAAATCAGCGTTTATCCGGAAATGTGACCAAGATCCTGGAGATCTCCCAGTTGGAGGAAGGAAAGCTTACATTCCAGAAGGAAGCTGTTCATATTAAAGATATGCTCGAAGAGGTGATTAGTAAATTCGAGCTTCAGATTCAAAGTAAAGGCGGACAGATCAATTTCCTGTATGAATCAGAAGCCGCGGGGATGCGGGGGGATAAAATCCATATGAGCAACATGTTCTATAACCTCATAGAAAATGCGCTCAACTACACACAAAAAGCTCCGCTCATTAACATTCATGTGAAACACTACAATGAAATGACGGAAATTGTGATCGCCGACAATGGTATTGGTATTTTAGAAGATGAACTGGAGAATATTTTCACTCCTTTCTACCGGGTCACAAACGGAAATGTGNNACGCAACATGAAATATGCAACATTTAATCCGCCGTCGCGGACTTCATGTTTCATGCTTCATGATTCATGAAAAGTGCCGGATATTGATCAAAAATTAGCGGAAAAAAAAATACTTCTTGTTGAAGATGACAAGGTCATGGCCTATCTCCTTGAAGAGAACTTAAAATCTGCCGGATACGAGGTCAGGATCTGCCATGATGGAGAAACGGCGCTGGTTTACTTCAGACAAAGGCCTTATGATCTCTGCCTTCTGGATGTTATGCTACCGAAAATGGATGGCTTTTCCCTGGCCACAACGATACGCCGGGAAAATAAGCGGGTCCCCATCATATTCCTGACTGCCAGGAACATCATGCAGGATAAACTAAACGGATTCAAAACCGGAGCCGATGATTATATCGTTAAACCTTTTGATATCCATGAACTTTTATACCGGATCCAGGCCGTATTGCGCCGAACCAAGGGAGAAGAACCCGAAGTTCTTCAGGAGAAAATGCTGGGTCAATACCGTTTTTTACCGATGACGAGGGAACTCATTAAAGACGAACAAACCCAAAAATTAAGTGCCAAGGAGGCGGCTTTGCTTAATTTGTTTATTGATAATCAAAATCAATTGCTATCCCGGCAAGTGCTCCTGCAAAAGGTTTGGGGCGAGGACAATTTTTTCAATTCGAAAAGTATGGATGTTTATTTGACACGGATTCGTAAACTTTTTGTCAATGACCCGGAATTAACCCTGATGAACATTCATGGTACCGGCTACCGATTCGTGGTCAAGCAGGAAACAACTCAATAAAACTTCCTGAATCCGATAATTTCTTTCACTTCAGCCACAGTTTTAGCCGCCGAAGCCCTTGCTTTTTCCTCTCCGGTTTTAACGGCGCGGGCAATAAAAGCATTATCTGCATTTACCTCTTTGATCCGTTCACGAATGGGGGCAACAAAACGCTCCATATCATCGGCCAGTTGCATTTTCAGATCTCCATACCGGATGCTGCAGTCGTTCCAGGTTTTTTCAAAGTGGGCAATGGTTTCGGGAGTAGATACTAAACCCATCAGGTCAAACAGGTTTTGAATGGATTCAGGTTTCGGTGAGTTATCCTTTTCCGGGCTCATATCGGTTACGGCCTTTTTTAACTTTTTGATGATGGAATCCCGTTCATCCGATAAAAAGATGGCCGTTTGTTCTCCCGAAGATTTGCTCATTTTCCCCTTTCCATCCAGGCCGGGTACCTTCACCAGGTTTTCACCAAAATTAAAGGCATAGGGCTCCGGGAAGAAGTCGACCCCATACATGTGGTTAAAGCGGTTCCCGAAATTCCGGGCCATTTCCAGGTGATTCTCCTGGTCTTTGCCAACAGGGACTTTGGTTGCTTTATGGATGATGATATCTGCGGTCATCAGTACAGGATAGGTAAGCAATCCTGCATTAACATTATTGGGCTGGGTTCTGATCTTGTCTTTAAACGAAGCCACTTTTTGCAATTCACCGAGGTAGGCATTCATATTCAGAAAGAGATACAATTCCGAAATTTCAGGGATATCGCTTTGAATATAGAGGGTGCATTTTTCGGGATCCAGTCCGGCAGCCAGGTATTCAACCAGCACCGAGCGAACGCTTTTATGTAGGTCGGCGGGTTTAGGGTGTGTGGTGAGCGAATGCAGGTCAGCAATAAAAAAGTAGCAGTTATGCTCATTCTGCATGCGGATGAAGTTTTTCAGCGCACCGAAATAATTGCCCAAATGCAGATTTCCCGTAGACCTTATGCCACTAACCACTGTTTCCATGGGCGCAAAAATAGGCAAAAGGCAAGGCTCATCAAAGACGCAGGGCTACCTTCATTCAATAGCCACCTTCCCTGAGTAGGAAAGGCCTGAATCATGAGCAAGTACAATCATATATATACCGCTCTTCAGTTTCAAATCAAGGACCAGCAGTCTGTCTGCTCCCGAACCAAAATTATCGGCAAATACTTCCCTTCCATCAGTTGAAAAAACTTTATAAGAACCACTGCCCTCGAAAGGGATTTCAAGATGGATCATCCCCTTAGACGGGTTTGGATAAAGTAAAAGATCTTTCTTGCCTGTGTTTAACAAAGAGATATTTGTTGCCCCGTAAGGTTCGTAGGTATAGTAATGTTTTACCCCCGTTGAATAGTTTCCGGTATGTGGAGTCCAGATGAAATAAGCAGAGGTTGAAATATTTTGGTTTGCATCGGAGGTGAATTCCAACTTATTATGGGGTCTGAATGTTCCGTTATCGTTCACAAAGTACTCTTTTTTCGTAATTATGCCCGCGTTGTAGGTAAAATTTGTTATTCCCATAGGGCTCCATGTGGAAGTTCCCGCATCCCAGGCATCTGATTCGATTGAATCCAACAGCGATCCGGAATAATGGTAGATATTTCTCCCGACTAAAACCATTACCGGCCCGTTATACCCAAGCTCTGAGAGTATCCTTCCTCCGGAATCGTGAGTCATAAAGACCATGTCAAGTAGTTCGATATCTTTTATAAAACCATTGTAGTTATATCGTGCTTCCCTGCTTATATAACCATTGCTATCATAATCATAGGCAAAGGCTTCGAAATTCCGCCATACACCACTGACTAAATTTTTTCTGTGTATTGAATCAACCATTGAATTGGCATTATACCAAACATACTTTTTATACAAAGTGTCCCAGTTTGCAGAATTCTTATTCCATGCGAAACCTACGATAAGTTCCGTATTGCCGTTATAGCTATGATGATCACGAAATGATGGCAGCCAGATTCCACCCGAATCCGTTTCGTCTACATCATCAACCAACCGCTTTGCACCATCATAGGTAAACAGGGATCTGGCAAAATAATTATCAAACTTATAATGGTAAGATATGGGAAGCTGATCGTTGTTAAAAGAATATCCCCAGTGTAATTTTGGTTTCACCTGTCCGGGGTTTTGCGGGTCCGGAACAAATTTCACAACAGAGTCGTACAGGGTGCCGGTAAAACCATATTCTGAATTCAGGTATTCCCAACTTGTCAGAAGAGGGATGATATTTGAACTAAAATTGTGGGAATACCAAATTCTATGGGTATCACTAAGCTGATTTGATTCTATAGTTCGCGTTCCAATCAAACGGAAACTTCCGGATTTTCCTTCCTGTTTTACACTAAGTTGGTCAAATAACTGCAAACAATCATCCACTCCGGTATTATTCATTGAGACCAGGGAACCCGTGGTTATTGGAGCTTGTTGGGCGAAAACAGGTGCGCCAAATGCCGCTACACAGAAAAATAAAGCAGGTATCAGTATCTTTTTCATAGGGGTATAAAATTAGGACGAGATACCTAAAACACCCAAAAATACAAAAACTACCCCACCTGCCCGGCCAGTAAATACATTACCGCCATCCGGATAGCTACCCCGTTTTCTACCTGTTGGAGGATAATCGAATGTTCGCTATCAGCCACTTCACTGGTGATCTCCACCCCTCTGTTGATCGGGCCCGGGTGCATGATGGTGATCTGTTTATTGAGGCTGTCAAGAATATCCAGGGTCAATCCGTATTGGAGCGTGTATTCGCGTAGCGAAGGGAAATACTTAATATCCTGCCGTTCAAGTTGGATACGCAGCATATTTGCCACATCGCACCAATTCAGGGCTTTTCGCAGGTCGTATTCCACTTTAACACCTAGTTCATGGATGTATTTAGGGATCAAAGTGGTCGGGCCGCATACCATCACCTCCGCTCCAAGTTTTTGCAGGCAAAGGATATTGGAAAGGGCTACCCGGCTATGAAGGATATCCCCAACGATCACTACCTTTTTTCCGGTGACATCGCCGAGCTTTTCACGTATGGAAAAGGCATCGAGCAGAGCCTGGGTGGGGTGTTCATGGGTGCCATCTCCGGCATTGATGATCTGGGCATCAATATGGCGGCTTAAAAAGATATGGGCCCCGGGTTTGGGATGGCGCATCACGACCATATCCACCTTCATGGAGAGAATATTTTTTACCGTATCGATAAGCGTTTCGCCTTTGGTAACCGAAGAGGAAGAGCTTGCAAAATTGACCACATCGGCACTAAGCCTTCTTTCAGCCAGCTCAAACGAAACCCGGGTACGGGTTGAATTTTCGAAAAACAAGTTGGCGATGGTGATATCACGGAGGGATGGAACCTTTTTGATTGGCCGGTTAATAACCGTTTTAAAATTATCGGCGGTTTCGAAGATGAGGCGGATATCCGCTTCCGTAATTTGTTTAATGCCTAAAAGATGTCGGGTACTTAGCGAACTCATTTATTTCCATCTACGGTTAAAAGCCAAACACAATCTTTTCCATTTTTCTCCATCCATTCCACCTTCACTTTATCATTGGCGCGTGTATCCACGGCCTCTCCGGTATAATCTGGTTCTATCGGCAACTCACGTGAATACCTGCGGTCGATCAGCACGGCAAGTTCCACCTTTGCGGGGCGTCCATAAGCAGTAAGTGCATCCATGGCTGCACGAATAGAACGACCGGTATACAGCACATCATCCATCAGGATCACCCGCTTGTCTTCGATCAGAAAATTCATCGTATTCACGCTTGGTGTGAGGGGTTCATTGCTACGCCGGAAATCGTCGCGGTGAAAGGTTACATCCAATTCTCCAAAAGGGATCGTATTGTTTCCGGAAATTTCCTGAACCATGGCATGCACCCTTCTGGCAAAAATGATCCCTCTGGGTTGGAGTCCGATTACGGCTGTTTTGTCGAAATCGGTGTAATTTTCACACAACTCATAAGCCATTCGGCGGATCATTACCGACATCCTGTCGGCCGTTAAAAGTATTTTCGATTCCATCTATCCTTCTCCCAGTTCAAGGATCTTATCAAATTCAATTTTTGTGAGTGGCATTACGCTTAACCTACCCTGTCTTACCAAAGAAATGTTTTCAAGCATCGGAGTGGATTTAATGGTTTCCAAACTTACTGCTTTTTTTAAGGGGTGCAAGGGTGCAATTTCTACTGCCAGCCAACGCTCGTCATCGGTGGTTGGATCCTGAAACGATTCACGGACCACTTTTGCAATACCTACCACACTCATTCCTTCATTGCTATGGTAGAAGAGCACTTCATCCCCCATTTTCATTTCTCTCAGGTTATTGCGGGCCTGGTAATTCCTAACACCGTCCCAAACTGTTCGTTTGTCTTTTACCAGCATGTCCCATGCGTATTTATGGGGTTCCGACTTCACTAACCAATGTTTCATAGTATTCTACAGGGCAAAAAAAAAATCCCATCAAAGATGGGATTTTTCAGGTGTATTCACCAAAGGAAGATTTTATTCTTCTGTTTTTGGAGTCTCTTCTGCTTCGTCATCTTCGGGCACTTCAATTTTCGCTGCCTTTTTTGCGGTAGCTTTTTTGACAGTAGCCTTTTTCTCACGGGCATCCATTTGCTCTTTCAATGCTGAAAGGGCGTCGAGGTCTCCAAGGGTGTCTTTATCGCCAGTTGGAACTGCTTTTTTAGACCCACCTTTAGAAGAAGGTTTGTTTTCTTTTTTCTCCACTTTAGCCGTGCGCTCATCCTCTTTCCATACTGCTGTATGAGAAATGGTAATGCGGCGGTTTTCTTTGCTGAATTCGATCACACGGAATGCGAGATTTTCATCTTCTTTCGCAATACTTCCGTCTTCTTTTTTCAGCTGGCGAAGTGGCGCGTATCCTTCAACACCGTAAGGCAATGCCACAACAGCACTCTTATCGGCAATTTTAAGGATGGTTCCCTGATGCTCGGAGTCGATCGGGAAAAAGTCTTCGAAGGTATCCCATGGGTTATCTTCGAGTTGCTTGTGGCCAAGGCTCAAGCGACGGTTTTCTTTATCCACTTCAAGAACAACAACTTCCAATTCCTGATCTTTTTTCACGAACTCAGAAGGATGTTTGATCTTTTTGCTCCAGGAAAGGTCAGAAACGTGAACCAATCCATCCACACCCTCTTCCAGTTCTACGAACAAGCCGTAGTTGGTCAGGTTGCGAACAACACCGGTATGTTTGCTGCCTACGCTGTATTTAGATTCAATATCCACCCATGGGTCAGCATGGAGTTGTTTAATGCCTAATGACATTTTACGCTCCTCTTTGTCCAGGGTAAGGATAACGGCTTCAATTTCGTCGCCCACTTTCATAAAGTCCTGTGGGTTTCTCAGATGCTGAGACCAGGACATTTCAGAAACGTGGATCAGACCTTCAACTCCCGGAGCGATCTCGAGGAATGCGCCATAATCAGCAACGGTAACAATTTTACCTTTTACTTTGGCACCTACTTCGATTCCTTCCGGCAGGCTGTCCCAAGGATGAGAAGCCAATTGTTTCAAGCCAAGGGAAATACGTTTTTTGTCATCATCAAAATCAAGCACTACCACGTTGATCTTCTGATCAAGTTGCAATACTTCTTCCGGATGATTGATACGTCCCCATGAAATATCGGTGATGTGAAGCAATCCGTCGAGTCCGCCCAAATCGATGAACACACCGAAAGAAGTCATGTTTTTCACAACGCCTTCCAATACTTGTCCTTTTTCGAGTTTAGAGAGGATATCTGATTTCTGTGCTTCAATATCGTCTTCGATCAAGGCTTTGTGAGAGATCACCACGTTTTTGAATAACTGGTTAATTTTCACAACCTTGAACTGCATGGTTTGTCCTACATAGATATCGTAATCACGGATCGGTTTAATATCGATCTGTGATCCTGGCAGGAACGCATCCATACCCATAACATCTACTACAAGACCACCTTTTGTTCTTGTTTTAACGTACCCTTCAACAATGGTATCGTTTTCATTCGCCGCAACGATGTTCTCCCAGGCTCTTTCAGAGATCGCCTTTTTGCGGGAAAGCACCAACTGACCAAGACGGTCTTCTTTGGCTTCGATCATTACTTCTACTTCATCGCCAATCTTCAGATTAGGCATGTCGCGGAATTCCGTACGGGCAATAAGTCCATCCGATTTAAATCCGATGTTCAATACCACGTCTTTGTCATTCATGGCAACCACATGTCCTTTGATGAGTTCATTCTCAGTGATCTCACTGAGGGTTCCGTCATAAAGTTTAGATAGTTCCTTTTTTTCGCTTTCGGAATAATTACCGAAACCCTGGTCGTCCATAGACCAGTCGAACGCCGGAGGTTCGAGTGATGAGTCGGCTGCTTTCGAAGATTTTGATTTCGTTTTCTTCGGTGCCTCCTCGGCAAGCTGGGTAGCTACATTTTCTACCTCATTTTGCTCTTGCGGTGTGTTTGTCTGTTCTGTCAAATGTTAGATCCTCCTTTACGAAGGGTGCAAAGGTAAAAGGGATATTTTACATTAGCAAATGAAAGCCTGAAGGAAATCAATATTCTTCATAATATTGATCCTCATAATAGTAGTCCTGCACCTCATCATACCTCTTCGCTTTCGGGAAACCGGTATAATAACGAATGGCGATCTGCTCTGAATAGGTAGCCAGCTTTTCGTCGACCTTATCTTCGGCTTTCCAGTTACCCAACTGGCCAAACACTTCTACTGCCTCGGGTAAGCCTTCTTCCTTATTGGTTTCTAATGCCACACAGGCATAGGTCCATTTCATCAGATATTGGTTATAGACCCGGAAATAATACAGGTAGCTGGTGTCATTGCCCATCAATACCATGTCCCTTTTTAACCATACCAAACTATCCAGCACAATACCCTGCCCGCTGAAATTTTCGCTATGAAGTATGGGTTTCAAGAGACTATCCTGTTTGGCATACATTGCCGGGAATTGGGCGGTTTGCTCCACCTCGAGCAGCCAGCTGTACAGGTCGTAACGCTTTTCTGCCTTCTCTGCCAATTTATTTACCAAGGCCGTATCGATGACCTTGTCTTTTTCATATTTTAATTTCAGCAAATTCAACTGAAGTTCGTCATCGCTTACCAGTGCCGACTTTTCGATCAATTCGGCAATTTCCTTGTTTGTGGTTCGGAATGGATACAGGGCATGAATCAATGTCCTCAGCTCATAGGAGCTGTTCCCACCGGAAGAATAGCGGCTTTCATCTTTCTTCTTTGCCGAACTGTTCAGGCGTCGCAATTCGTTATTGGCATGGCGAAGAAGGTCATCGGTAGGGTATTTCACCATCCCCTTGCTCACATATCCCGAATCGGCTAACTCCGCGAGTAATTCATAAATATGGTCTTTGTATTCATCAAATTCCGTCAACTCCATGATGTCGGGAACAAGAATACAGGCGAGCTCCAATGAATCATCCATCTTTCTGAAAATCCCGTTCAGAGTATATGAACTACCAGGCAAGGGTGGTGTTTTAGCCAATATCTCCCTGGCCTCTTTATAGGCGGTATCCGATTTTTGTCTGAACACATATTCCAGCGCCTTCAACTGCATGGTCGTGGTATCGCCAACCTGTTTGTATTTGTTCAGGTAGTACTCAAGCGATTCGGGACTTTTTGTATAGGCGATCTCACGTCTCAATTTCACCCGGAGTGTCTTACTTGAAGCAGCCGTATCCAGCATGCTGATCAGGCGTGGGATATCTTTGGCATCAAATTTTACTCCCGACAATCCTTCAATAGCAGCCTGAACCAAAAGGGTATCGCTGCCCGCGATGTCTGACCAGAATTTTTCTTTTCCCCGCGGACTGAGACCCTGGTTAGGTACTGAATCAAAAGGAGTGAAAGATTCTAACAGCGAAGCAGCCATAGGACTTAAACCCTGTGTAGTGTCATAAGTAAAGTTGATCCGGTAAGAAGCATAGGGCGACCACATTTCACGATAGAACATGCAGGTGGTTGTGCCTGTGTCCCTGTACCGAAAATCCTGACTCACATAATTTCCCCGTTTTACCTGTTCACTTTTATCGACAAACAGTCCCTCTTCAAGTTCTTCCTCCCAGCTATTGATCGTCTTAAAATATTTGCTGGTATCGTACACATCGTCATAAGGATCGGTATAGCTGATTGACAGATCGATGGTTTCCCCATTCACTTCGTTGTTGATGGTACTTGAATTCCCGTTCCATTTGTAACGGTACTTTCTGAAACTCCTGTAAAAATCCGACTCCACCGGTTTAGGACCTTTATAGGATNNCCTACCGGTTTAGGGCCTTTATAGGAGGCATAAAGGGAACTATCATGTACCCATTCGTATTCAGGCACAATTCCCTTGTGCCGGCGAACGGATTGGAGGAATCGTTCTACGTCAGCGCCATCATTACGCATCATAACCCCAAATACGACAACCGAGCCATGGTGTTTTACGGCCCGAATACGCATAGGGGCTTCGTCCCAATCAACAACCCATTCCAGGGCCAATAGCCCTTCGATCTCGACATATTTGGCAGATTTCTGAACAATGTTTCCTGTCGATTTAAAGCTTGTCAGGGCGAAACGGAGCTCCGCAGTGTCGTTTCTCACTCCCATGCTTCGTTCAACGGGATAGCTGGTTACGAAATAAACATTCTCCTTTTCATTGCCTGAAAGAATATATTCCTTCCTTTCCTGGGTTCCTTCTTGTTTATTCACCAGAAAATTCCGGGAGGGTTTCCCGGGGAATTCAAAAGTGAGGTGTGCATTTTCCACAGGAACCTGCTGCCACACGGGGGCCGGCTCCTGAAGTTTTATGCTTTTGAAGAAATTAGCGACCTGTTTGCTCTTTGCATGTTTTCCTTTTCCGGCCAGTTTGATCAGGATGATCTCATCCGGCAGGATCATAATGCGGCTGCGTTGGTAATCTCCTGAACGGGTTTTGTTCATGATATCGAAACCCGGATAACCTGACATCTTAATTTTGTCTTTACTGATAATGTCTCCGGGCACATACTCATACAAAAAACTATCAATACGTTCCAGTACATATTCAGGTGATTCGTTCCATAGTGAACGGTGGTAGGCAGTACGGGTTATAATATAATAGGAACCGTTGACCATATCGGGCATGAGAATTACTTCGCTCCCATCGATATAAGGAATTTCAGTAGGACTTCCGGGAAAATCAGCACTGAACATACTGTCGGAACTTACAAAGGGTTTTACGGGATGATTCACCAGGATTTCATCGTATTTTTTTCGGGATTTTTCATCCCTCCCCTTTTGCATCACCGGACGTACCGTATATCCCAGGCTTCTCAACAATTCAATTATTCCGCCTTCGCCGGGAAGGTGAGCTGCACCCACGGCAATAAAAAGGCTCCTTTTTTTCATGACACTGTCGGCACGTTTTACAATGCTTTCATTCCGGTCGAGGAGCATGTATTTGCGTTCATGTGGAGTCGAAGTAGCAATATCAAGCGAATCTAAAATATCCAGGTCTCCTCTGCGGTAGGCATCTTCCATTATTTCCCAGTTGTTCGAATACCCTCCGTAAAACCGCGAGTTATCCGTTGTTTTTGGTTCAAATTCATCTGAATCTTCTGAATATGTACCCGGATCTAAGCCTGCTTTGGTAACAGAAGTCAGTGATTCGGCATAATCTTCCAGGGAGAGCAGTTCCTTATTCAGCTTCATCCCTGTCTGAAAAATGAACAGGTCGAGGTAAGTACGTTCCTGAAAATCCTGCATCCCCGCATTTGTCCGGTACAAAAGGGCATTGATCAGCTGATTATCCTGAGCAATGGCCATTTTAACATCCTCCATGCTTCCCTTCGAAAGCTGAAAAGTGGGGTCATTAAAGCTATTCGGTGCCCGGTTATAATTGTAACCTTGTCCAATACTATAGGGGTTCAATAATCCCAGGGAAACCAGGTTCGGCAACCATTCATCCGGCCGCGATTCCAGTCCGACAACATCCACGCTTTTTAGTGCGCCAAAAAAAGAGTCGCTTAAGTAAAAGGCCATCTTGGCACTCACGTGCATGGTACCAAAAAGGTAGGAGGGTTTCTCCATTCCGTTTCCGGTAATTTCCCATAAGAGACTGGGATATTTCTTTACTGAACTATCCTGCTGGGCTTGAGAAGCATAACCAACAAGGATCAATACAAGAGCAAGAACACTTTTCTTCAGAATATTCATCGTTGCAAAATAATAAAGTCAACGCTATTTCCTTAAGTAAAGTACAAGTATTTCAATTTTCAGAGATCTCCAAATGCCTGCCTGCATAGCGGAGCGCCAGTTCCAGCTGTTCCTGAGGGGTAAGGTACGAATTATCAATAACGAGAGCATCTTCGGCCTGCTT
Source organism: Bacteroidota bacterium (assembly GCA_003531115.1). Lineage (GTDB taxonomy): Bacteria > Bacteroidota > Bacteroidia > UBA8524 > UBA8524 > UBA8524. The sequence goes on from DQHT01000071.1 coordinate 21,239, forward strand.
TAGCGGACTATCCGCGCGTGTGGAGTCAATCCTGTCACGCTCAGCTAAATTGGCGAATACCTCCTCATAGGTCATGGGTGTTCCTTTTGCGAGGAGTTCTTTTAGCCGGCGATGTGCCCTGATCTCAGGTTCGGCGGTCATGAACAATTTTAATTCAGCTTCCGGAAACACCACGGTACCAATATCCCGTCCATCCATAACCACCCCTTTGCCTTTTCCAAGTTCCTGTTGCTGTTTCACCAAAAAACGGCGAACTGTGCTGATGGTGCTCACTTTGCTAACATGATCGGCCACCCTCATCTGGCGGATCTCTTCTTCCACATTTACCCCATTCAGGAAGGTAGCTTTGCCCTCCGGGGTATTTCTGAATTCGATCTGAATATCGGATAAGGCCGACTCAATTCGTTCATCCTCCCTTTCCTCTGGTTTAAAGGGTATCCCGTTTTGTAAAAAATGCAGGGCCACCGCCCGGTACATGGCTCCGGAATCAATATACAGATACCCTAATTTTTTAGCCAGCGCCCGCGCAAGGGTGCTCTTCCCACAGGATGAAAATCCGTCTACGGCAATGATGATCTTGTTCACAGCAGGCGAAGATAAGGGAAAGCCCAAAATCAATTCAATTCATCTTTTTATCTTACCTTCCAATTATGAAACAAAAATTTATTCCCCTGGTGCTGATCGCCCTCCTTTTCGTTTCCTGCTCGGATTCAAGGGGTTTACTGGACCTTTTCTCCAAGGGACCGGAAAATCTTTCGCTTAAAAAAGATTTCACGCTGCTTGAAGTTGAAGGTGACTACTCCCTGCTGGTTCCCAAATACATGAAAGAGGATAAATCTTTACATCCGGATGCCAGTCTGGCCTACAAACATGAGGTCAAAGAAGTGGCAGTTTTGGTGATCGATGAAAATAAATCGGAACTCATTGGCTCACTGGCATTGCTTGATGGCTATACGGATAGCGCCAGTTTTATTGAAAATTATGCCAAGGTACAGATGAATATGATTTCCGCAAATCTCGGTTTTCCGGAAATGGGTGAGCCTGTTTTAAAGAAGATCGGCGAGCTGGATGCCGCACAGGTATGGCTTGAAGGTCAAATCGAAGAAGCACCCGTGGTTTATTTTTTGAGCTGTGTGGATGCCGGTGAAAAAGTTTATATGGTCATGAGTTATACTTCTAAAGAAAAAAAGACGAAATTCGAAGATACATTCCGGAAAATAGCCGACTCTTTCCTTTTGATCAGTCCGGTTATTGACTAAGACAACGTTCCGGAACATTCGTGCATCATAGTATATAATGTGATGAGCCGCTCAGGAAGCAGCTATATAACCCCGATCCTGCTCAGTGTTTTACTGGGAGGAAGTGCTTGCGAAAAGAAGTGCGTGGACGCGGTATGTACCCCTGATCAGGACCTTCAGATCATTTTTATCGATAGCGGCAATGTAAACCTGATCGAAGCCGGGATCCTTACTGACTCGATCATCCATGTGTTTTCTCCGGCTAATGATACCCTTGTGGGCGATGCCGATACCAAAAAAGGATCCTATAATGTGCGAACAAACCGTGATCTGGGCCAGTATACCGTTTCGGTAGGCACATCAACGAATGTGGACCTGCTTGTTTATCAAAAACTTGTCCCTTCCGATTTCGAATGTTGTCCGGGCTACTGGCGCATCGACTCAGTATATGCCAGGGGTAGCAAACTGGCTGAAGTACCCGGGAAAGGGGGGTTTTATCTTAAGGTAGAGTAACCTAATCCTGACGTTCTAGCAACGTAACTCCATACTTCTCCTGAAACACCTTACTAAAGAGTTCAGCATAATAGGCTACGGCATCCAGTGCCTCGAGAACTTCTTCTCTGGTGAGGTTATTGGCCAGGCTGCGGTATTTCACGCAGGCAACGCCTCCTTCGGCACGAACACCGAGGGAGACTTTGTACAGCGCTATGTTTACATCCAGTATTTCTTCAAGGAACTCCTCATAATTGCTGGTCGGAACCTGACAAAAAGGGGAAATCACCTGAAAAACCGGTTGATCTTCAGCCTGAAAATAGAATAAGGCCTGTTGTTCACTGCCCAAAGTCCAGGCATCCAGATAGATCTCCAGCGTTTCGCGGTAAACGGTCCACTGCCCTTCTTCTTCGTTTCTGGCCTGCTCAGGGGTAATTCCCAAACTGAGCAAGGCTTCTTCAACAATTACCTTAATATTTTCGATGCTATTCATGATCTAGAAGCTTGATCTTTTTCTTTTTTTCGGTGCAGGTGTTTCGCTTTTTGCGCTTTTGCTTGCCTTTTTATGGGCGGAATCAAAATCAGGGAAATAAAAATCTTTTCCATATGATTTCTTTTCACCACCAGTAGCCGCAGGTTTCGTTCCGCGGTCGCTGCTCCCTCTGTTCGAGAAATTACGATCTCCGGCCGGACGGTCATTGCCACGGAATGGACGGTCGCCAAAACTTTTGCTTTTCGGACGATCGCGGTCACCTCCACGGTCACCCCGATCTCCACTGCTTTCCCGGTCACCGGCGCGTTCTGCTTTCAGCTCGCGGCCTTCGAATACCCAGTTGTTTACGGCTTCCATAAACTCATCAGCCATGCTGCTTTCAATCTGAACAAAAGAATACGAGCGTTTGATCTCAATTCTTCCTACTTCAATTCTTCCCAGACGCAGGCTGTTGATGAATTTTAACATGCCTTGTTTGTCGATGCGATCTAACTCACCCAGACTCACAAATAGCCTTTCCATATTAGCGCCGGAGCGGTCTCTTTCTCCGCGTTCCGTTCTTTCTCCACGTTCCCCTTCTTTGATGTTCAGGTCACCGGAGTTTTCGTAATAGCTGAGGAAACGGTTGAATTCGATGGAAACAAAACGTTTGATGATGTCTTCCTTGCTGAGTTCGTTTAATTCCTGGAAGATATGCGGCAGGAAGGTTTTGATCTCTTCTTCATTCACGGCCACGTTATGGACTTTGTCGACCAGACTAAAAAGCTGGCGGGAACAGATCTCTTTTCCGCTTGGCACATCTTTTTTCACAAAGGTGGCTTTCGCATATTTTTCAAGCTGACGAATGCGGCTTTGTTCTTTGATATGAACGATAGAAATGGCGATACCTGTTTTTCCGGCGCGACCTGTCCGGCCTGCACGGTGGGTATAGATCTCCAGTTCGTCAGGCAATCCGTAGTTAATCACGTGGGTAACGCTATCCACGTCGATCCCGCGTGCTGCCACGTCGGTCGCTACAAGGATCTGAAGGTTACGTTCCCGGAAACGCGCCATCACTTTATCCCGCTGGGCCTGTGAAAGGTCACCATGGAGGGAGTCGGCGTCGTAGCCATCTTTGATCAGTTTTTCAGCAACTTCCTGTGCTTCTACCTTGGTACGGGTGAAAACGATCCCGAAGATATCCGGATTCAGGTCCACAACACGTTTTAAGGCTTCGTAACGGTCCTTTGCACGCACCAGGTAATACTCGTGAGAGATGTTTACGTTGGTTGCGTTTTTATTTCCCATCGTTAATTCGAAGGGGTCGTTCATGAATTTTTTCGAGATGGCGCGAACCTCAGCCGGCATGGTAGCCGAAAAGAGCCAGGTGCGGCGTCCTTCTGTCAATACGTTTTCGAGGATAAAATCGATATCTTCTTTAAAGCCCATATTGAGCATTTCGTCGGCCTCATCCAGCACAACGATATCAACATCATTGATCTTGGCAGAGCCACGGTTTATCAGGTCGATCAAACGTCCGGGAGTTGCCACAATAATTTGGGCACCACGGCGCAGTTCACGCACCTGCTGGTCTATGCTCGCTCCTCCATATACGGCCACAACGGCAATGGCAGGAAGGTTAACGGCATAGGAACTTAAATCTTTTGCAATCTGGTTGCAGAGTTCACGGGTAGGCGCCAAAATAAGGCCTTGTGTGCGTCGATCTTCGACGTTGATCTGCTGAAGGAGGGGTAGTCCAAAGGCCGCAGTTTTACCGGTACCGGTAGATGCTAAACCAATGAAATCTTTGTCGGTGCTGAGTAGTACAGGAATTGCTTTCTCCTGAATGGGCGTTGGATTCTCAAATCCAAGTGTTGTAACCGCAGCCACCAGCTCCGGAGAAACACCCAATTGTATAAATGGATTCATTAAATAAATTATGTCTGCTAAAGCCAGCCAACATAATTTAATGATGAACCGGCTTACCAAAAACCGCTGCAAAGGTAAGTCGAATTATTGGGATAACGTAGTATTCGTTTAAAATGGGGGTTGGAGCTCTTTATGGAGGGAGGGGGTTTGGGGTTTTGGGTTATGGTAAGATATGTCTTCTAAGCGACGGAACAAAAAAAAGTCTGCTCCTCCCTTCCGCTTTCTGCTCCCCACTCTGCTAGCGGGTCGATGGGACACCAACCCGCTAGCAGGAACGTTTCAATTTTCGACGGATCAACCAGAACCCTTGAGCGATTCGGTGTCCTGCGCCCGCCGAAGCTGTAAACGGGTTTTTAGCCTCCCAAAATCTACAAATAGCTTAGGCGGGCCACCGAATCGCTTCTAAGCTGCGGATCAAAAAGTGTCAGCTCCTCCCTTCCGCTTTCTGCTCCCCTCTCTGGTAGCAGGGGTAATCGCTGTAGTTAAGTTATTTCCAATTGCACTTTACACATGGAACTCTAGGATTTAGCGCCATTCTATTTATACTATCCTTCCAATAAATCGAAGAAGGATTTTTCCGGATGTAATTCCGTATCGCAAAGAAGACTCGCTCATCCCGGACATAGATAAGTTTAGACTTCCTACGCCAGACTTGTTCTGTTCGGTCGGATTTGTTTACAGTAAAGTCAATGCGCTTATTTTGCTGACGTTCATTGTTTTTTCTCAAGATTTCATGAGCAGTAAAACGAATGAAAGGAATTCTAAATAATTCACTGTCACTTGGCTCACTATATAAAAAGTGAATATGATTCGGCATAATAGCGTAAGCATGAAGTTGAACTTGACCTTTAGAAGAAAAATAGTCTAGTGAGTCCTCAATTATTTCAACGAAATCGTCCCCATCTAAATCAAAAATGGGCTTCCTTTTTTCTACAACCGATGTTAAAAATTTGGTTTCCATGATAAACACAAAGTTCTATTCTGAATTGTTAGGCCTTTGTCATATTTGAAGTCGTTGTGTCTTAGAATTGTAAAATTCTTTGCTAAGCTGCGGAACAAAAAAAAGTCTGCTCCTACCTTCCGCTTTCTGCTCCCCACTCTGCTAGCGGGTCGGTGGGACACCAACCCGCTAGCAGGAACGTTTCTATTTTCGACGGATCAGCCAGAACCCTTGAGCGATTCGGTGTCCTGCGCCCGCCGAAGCTGTAAACGGGTTTTTAGCCTCCCAAAATCTACAAATAGCGTAGGCGGGCCACCGAATCGCTTCTAAGCTGCGGAACAAAAAGTGTGAGCACTTCCCTTCGGTGAACACTGAAAACTTCTTATCTTCGATGTGCCTACGATTTATGAAAAAACTGTACCTCCCTCTGCTCTGCATCCTTTTCGGTCAATTGAGTTTTGCCCAAACAACCCGCGATTATGCGGTTGAATTGAGGTCTGACTTTAACCGGACCAACCAGGAACTTAAGATCTACTGGCCTAAAGATACCAGCGCCACACGTTATGATGTGTATCAAAAACAAAAGGCGGATTACAGCTGGACCCTGCTAAACACACTGGGGAAGCAAGACAGCGCTTATGTTATCACGGGATATTCGCAAGGTTATAACCACGATTTTTGGGTGAAAAAAGTACGTACCAATGATTCGGCCAATGGCTATATTCATGTTAGCTATGATCCATATATCAGCGCGGATGATAATTATGGGATACTCTTATTGGTGATCGATAGCACCTATAGTGCTCCCCTGGCTTCAGAAATCGCCCGCTTGATCGATGACCTGGAAAAAGAGAGATGGGAAGTGCATACTTATACCGTACAACGCAGCGACTCGGTTCAGAAAATAAAAAGATGGATAGAAGCCGAATGGATGGCCGACAGCAACCGGGTAAAATCGCTCCTTTTGTTGGGCCATGTTCCGGTTCCTTATTCCGGTAATTTTAACCCCGATGCCCACCCCGACCACCAGGGGGCCTGGCCTTCGGATGTATATTATGTGACCTTTGACCTGAATTGGACAGACAATACCGTCAATACTACAACAGCAAGCCGTTCGGCCAACCACAACGTTCCTGGCGACAATAAATTCGACCAGGACTATATCTGGCCTGCCTTGTCAAAGATCCCTATGGGACGGGTCGATCTGTTTGACATGCCCTCATTTGGGAATGATACGCTTTTGATGCGGCGTTATCTCGATAAAAACCATGCGTACAGGACCGGACAAATTCGGGCGAAGAAGCGAGCGATCATTGATGATAACTTCGGTGTTTTTGGTGGTGAAGCGTTTGCGGCCAATGGCTGGCGGGTATTTACCCCGATGTTCGATACGGAGGTATATGCCGGCGACTATTTCAGCTCAATGAGGGATTCCTCCTTTTTGTTCAGTTATGGATGCGGAGGCGGATCTTATACCTCTGCCGGGGGTATCGGCAACAGTTCCAACTTTGCGAGTGACAGTTTATTGAATCCTTTTACGATGATCTTCGGGAGTTATTTTGGCGACTGGGACAACAGCAATAATTTCCTGCGTGCCCCGCTCGCTTCAAAAGGCTGGGGACTTGCTTCTGCCTGGGCGGGACGGCCTTTATGGATGTTCCACCATGCCGCCATCAACGAGCCAATCGGTTTTGCAGCCATGCAATCACAAAATGCCTGGCCCACTTATGAGGCAGGCTATTCCGGCACCTATACGCATATTGCTTTGATGGGCGATCCGAGTTTACGTTTGTATACCCTGAGTCCTGTAACAGGGGTCGGTGTTACCCACGACTGTGCCAGTGGAAAGACTAAATTTACATGGAACAGTGAAGGAAATGAGGCTGATTCTGTTGAAATATGGGTGCGTTCCGGGAACAATACCTGGCAAAACCTGGGAAGTCGTTTGGCTGCTGACAGTTTCCGCTTGGAGCAATTGACTCCCGGGAACTACGACCTGAAAATTTATGCGATGGATTGGGTACAGAACCCTTCCGGCTTTTTTAAGGTGTTGAGTCATCCGGTGGAAATGAATTTTAATTCCTTCGAAAGTGGAATGGTTCAATCGTACATAATCAATACATCGTACTGCAATGGCGATACCCTTTTCTATTTCGATATCAGTACCATATCGGTGCCCTACACGCGGGTCTGGGACCTGGATCAGGTAACTCTGGGGACTGCCTCCGATAGTTTTGTTGTTTTAATCAATCTGGCCGGAAATCATACCCTCACCCTCACCATCAACGACAGTCTGGGATGTGTCAGCACCATTTCTAAACAATTCTATCTTGCCCCACCTCTTTCCATTAACCAGTTAACTATGGAAAAAACGGATACGCTGCCAGCATGTGATAGTTCATATAACTTGTTTGCATTGAGCGGAACTTCATCCGGTGTTATTCGAACTCTCATTTATTGGGGCGATAGTTCAATTGTAAATGATACTCTGTCTTTTGGGGCGATATCGTGTACGCATAATTTCCCTTATGCGGGAACATATACCGGAAGAATTTATGGCTATGATTCCTTTGGCAATTGTGCGATCAATGACAGTTTTGAAACCTTTGTGGCACCCAATCCTCCTCCCGTATTGATCAGTCCTGCGCCTGTTATCTTGATGGGTACTACCCAGGATTTCAGGGCTTCTTATTTTGACGCCAATGCGACATATACCTGGGGAAGCAGCACGAATTCCGTTAACTTTATACCTGGCGATTCTGTTCATAAAGTAACAGCTGATTTTTACCCGAATTATATGGGCTATTATGGCATCAAACTTTTTGTTACGAACCAATACGGCTGCAGCAACGACACCACCTGGGCGGTTGTGAACTACCTGGCTTCTGTAAAAAATGCAAATAATCTGGCCTGGCAGGTTTATCCGAACCCAAGTCAGGGGCAGGTTACTGTTCGATTTGATGAGGCCGTAAATGACGTGGAATGGCTGGTCTACTCGATGTTGGGACAAGTAAGCGCAGTGAACATTAACCGGATTTCCGCAAATGAATTTGAACTGGACCTGAGTGATTTACCAGATGGGACTTATTTGATCCGGGCACGTAGTGGTGAAGGTACATATCAAGCCACGGTGGTGAGGAGGTAAGGAGGACTTGGAGACTAGGAGACTTGGAGATTAGCTTCATAGCCCATCATGCTGAGCGAAGAGCATGAACCCTGCACCCTGAACCCTGAACCCTATTTATTTGATCGACAAAGCCCCCGAAGGGCATTTCCCAACAGCATCAATGATCGCTGCTGAGCTGGCAGCATCAATTTTGATCCAGGGTTTTTCTTTGGGTTGAAACACAGCACCTAGATTCCGGACACAGTTGCCCGAATGGATGCATTTGCCGGATTGCCAAACAACGGTTATTTCCCCGTTAGTGTATTCTTTGGTGAGCTTGTTTTTGTCCATGGGATGAAACTTTAGACCATTTGACCATGGACCATAGTCCATGGACCATAGACCATAGACGATGGTAATTAAGGAGGGAATTTACACTTCTATTTTGAAATTTTTTTGCTCTGCTACTTGCTTCAATTTCCAACCGATAATCCAAGTCAAACGTCCCAAAAACCATGGTCCATGGTCCATGGTCTATGGACTATGGTCTACCACGTCATCCATTTCCCTTACTCACTAGCTTGTATCACCTTCTCTAGCCTGGCCAAGCGCGTCTTCTCCTGCTTTGCCCGCATAATCCAATGCGGCATAACTTTTTTGTAGGACACGTATTTTTTGTCATTCGTAACTGTCTGCTTCATCAATTAATTCATCGATTAGGTGTGTTGTGCCGTCAAGTTCTTTTGCTTTTTTAAATAAATCCAGTGCCGTTGAGTTTTCTCCCTTATCAAGATGATAAATTCCTAAGTTGCGGTAAGCGTATGAATTGTTCTCGTCGAGTTTGATTGAATAGTTTATGTCGTCAAGACCTTCCTTCGTTTTTCCAATTTTAATTTTTGCAAGGCCTCTGTTGGCGTATGCATATGAAAATGTCTTATCACTTTTAATCGCTTGGTCAAAAATGGGAATGGCTTCTTCAAATTTATTGAGTTCGATCAAGGTAAATCCTTTGTTATTCAACGAATACGTGTTGTGAGGATTGAGTTCCAGGGACTTGTCATACAGCTCCATTGCCCGATCATGTTGACCAAGGCGGGAATAGGAAAGGCCTGCGTTCGTATAGTCTTCTGATTTAAGTTTGCCATAAATGATAAACGCGTCTGTTATAACCTTTGCCTGATTGTAATTTTTTACCTGCTGGTGGGAACTAATCGCCAGCCTGTAAATGTTTCCGTCCTTCACTCCCCTTTTAATGATAGCATCAAGAGACACAGCGGCTTCGGTAAATTTTTCTTGATCGTAGAGGCCGACAACAAATTTATACTCCTTTGAAAACCTCTTGTAGGAGAACAGTTGTTTTAATTGATAACCATCATTGTACGTCAACCTGCCGTCATATAATTGAAACGGGGTTTCTCTTGGCGTAAGGTTCACGATCAGGTCAAACACCGATGAAAAAAGAAAGACGACAAGAACAAGTTTGACAGAACCATGGAGATCAAAAGCAAAAGTGATATAACAGGAAACTGCCGCAATGACAAAGGATGTTAAAGGACCAGTCAGTGTGTAAATGATCTGTTTGTTGATAGAAATTGGTCTGGCCGAGGGAACACAAAGGCCAAGTCGCCATAAAAACGGATTATACTTAAACCAAACATCCAAAAGTCCGACACGAAAATGTACACTACCCTTTGGGTCGCCGTACGAACCAATATAAATTGAAACTGCCTTCCGGGTCATTAAAATTGCCGGAATTGCGTGTCCAAGTTCATGAAACAAAACCGTGAGGGGTCTTGTAATGCTAATTAGCACGGCAAAAACAAAAAGTATGGTTGGGAAATATTCCATTTGTTGTCAATCAGACTAAAGACCATGGTCCATAGACCATGGTAATTAAAGAGGGAATTTACAATCCTGTTTTGAAATTTTTAGTACTCTAATACTCACTTCAATTTCCAAGTGATAATCTACGTCAACCCTCCAAAAAGCCATGGTCCATGGTCTATGGTCCATGGTCTACCACGTGATTCGTTTCCCCTGCTCACTAACCTGTATCGCCTTCTCTAGCCTGGCCAGCCGCGTCTTCTCCTGTTTCGCGCCCATGATCCAATGGAGCATAACTTTTTTATAAGAAGCAGCCTGTTTTTCAAAGAAGTCCCAGGCAGCTTTATTGCTTTTAAACCGGCGCTCGTAGTCGGGGTCAAGATCAACGGGATCATTTTCGGAGGAATAAATTCGGGACTTATGGTCCTTTCTCAACTCAAATGCTTTCAGGCCTTCAGGCAACATCAGTCCCTGTTTGGTGAGTTCCTCTACTTTTTTGATATTGATGGCGCTCCAGATACTTGTTGGGCGCCGGGGTGTAAACCGAATGCAGTAGCTCTCCTTATCGATCGTCCTGCGTATTCCGTCTATCCATCCAAAACACAGCGCTTGATCTACCGACTCGGGCCAAGTCATCGAAGGTTTGCCGCTGCCTACCTTGTATTACCCTACGATCAGTTCTTTTTCGGTTTTGTGGTGTTTTTCAAGCCAGGCGCGGAAGTCGGATTGGGAGGGGAAGAAGGTGGGGGGCATTTTATGCATACGAATATGGGGAATTTGTCAAGTATTTAGAGCTGTAAGCTATAAGCTTTAGGCTATAGGCGGCAGGCGACAGGCTCCTTGCTCCCAGCCCATTTTAATCACACGGTGGTCCTTCCTTTATACGTTGAGGAACCAAAGCAATGATCACATCCATTTGCTTGTCATTTAAGTTCTGATACGCTTTGTCAAAATACTTTTTTGAATATTCTTCCCGAATCTCTCTGTAACTGGCTTTAATTTCATTCTGACATTTAATATAGACGCTGTAATCAGTGCCTTTTTCATTTTGTAGACAAATGATACCTTTTGACACCTGTTGAGCTCCAATAAAGGGTAGTTCCACTTCTGTTTTATCCGAAGATTCGGTAATAAAATTCCTTACCACTTTTCGAAGTTCTGAGGTAACGACCAATTTCCCTTTAGCGTAAATTTTATTGTCTGCTGAAATCAGGATGACTAAACGATTTTGCTCTTCCGGGATTTCAGTTTCTTCAGATTCAAGCGGAGGGGGAAGTGCGGCTGAAATTCCCTGTTCAAAATCCCATGCTATTGCCATATTTCTTAACATAAGCAAGGTCACCGTCTGGTAATAATGATGTTCGAAGTCCTTTGCTGTAAAATTTTGCCTGTCGTGGCTTGCCAGATCATTATAGCCGTCGGTTGAATCAAGGAAAGCCAGAAAAGCTGAATCCTGACATTTGGGGGTTGTTGGAATGAACCCAAGGGATTTGATATCAGCCAGCAGGCCAGCAATTCCCAGGCCCAATTCTTCCCCACCGGTCATCTTTTCTACCAGCTTTAAATAGCTTTCTCCTGAACTATCTTCCAGAATAGCATGTTGAATAAATACCAATTCCAATTGGTCAATGACCGTGTCAATCCGAATGTTCTCCTTCTTGTGTTCCTCATAAAAACACGCCAACAATTGGTTTTCAACCTGGTAGTCATTGGTGGACTGTCCGTAGCTTAAAAACGGCACTAAAAAGCCAACTATGAGGATATTAATTTTCATGTAGCTTTCTAATGAATTTTTCAGTCATTGTTAATTGTTGAGTCGTGCCGTCTTACAATGCCCTAACGGTTTGCGTGTTGCCGCAGTTGGCCATTTCGAAGTACTTCACTGTCAACCTGCACAAAAGTTTGATAGTAGCACTCAGCTTCAACTTTGCACTTCTCCGCCAATTGAGGCAACACGCTGTTAGCGGTTTGTTGTTTTGATGTTCGTTTCATAAGGTAGCAAGAGCCGATGGTAATTCCATTGCACGTCTCCATGCAGCAAGTTGTCCCAAGTGCATTGCTTCATGGGTAATACACATAAAAATAGTCAAGTCTTTAAGTGTTGGCATTTGATTACTAAATCTCCATTTTATTTTTTTGTCAAGGGCTATGTCGTTAATGTTAGTTAGTAATTTTTTTACTTTGGTATGCTGATGTTCTAGTTCATGTAATAATAATTCTTTTGAAGGATATTTGCTTTTGTCTGAGTCTGGTTTTCTTGGGTCGCCAGGTCCCTTTCTTAAAAATAAATCTGCCCACTTGTCAGGCATTTCAAATTTTGCACCTAAATCTTCTGCAATTCCAGCACTACCTGATATTAAATGTCCCAGTGTCCATGCAGGATGATTTTCGAGACCGAATTCAGGAATAATTGTCATTTGTTCGTCAGGAATGTCCTGAACAAGCGCAAATGCATACGCTAAATTAAAATCGTACTGTTTAATAATATCCACTACTGTCATTTGTCTGTTTATTATCTTACAATAACCGCTAACTCGTTTATATGCACATTAAAACTGCGCCTATCCTTCCGATGCAGATCGATATCGGCAGCTTTGTTGCCGGTTATTTAACAAAAAATTGGGCTGCTCATTTGCAGCGTTCCATGCAAGGTATTCATTTTTCAGATTTAGACAAAAATGAGATGTTCTATCTTTCGAAAGATATAAAATCAATCCACAAATAGTCGTGTATCGTTGGGTCTACCGCAAAAATTTCACTGGTAGTTTTGTTTTCAATCGTCACAAAATCGTGGTCTTTGAAAAAGGAAGAATTAAATAGCGAATGGATATTGTAACCGAATAGAAACAGTTCTCCAACCTGAGGTTTTGCTGTCCATTGGTCGGAGAGCTTATACTTTTCCAGGAGTTCGTTACACGTTGTTGCAAAAAAGCTCGCATATCCCACGCAATGGGCGGTTTTTGACCGAATCAGCTTATTCGGATCAAGCTCATTTTTCTCGGTGGTAAAGCGCAAATGACCCGAAGTTATGGATAGTCCGAGCTTGATAATTTGCTGAATGTCGGGGTTGTTTTGGTTCTCCGCTTTTTCATGAATTAAGGCAACAAGTTTATCATCGGTTGCCGCGTAGTTCGTCCGAATGCCGGCTGATTTATAGGTAATCAATTGGCGGTATATCCATCCACGAAACAAAATTCCAACTGCCGTTAGTAGCAGGATAGTGAATAGGGTTCGTTTGAGGAATTTCATTACCGAAAATATCAGTTTGTTTGCGGCCGTTCACATCGATCCTTAATTACGTCAATAAGCCTGTCCTGAAAGTCTGTCAACAGGAGTTTTCCCCAAAAGGCGCCGTATAAATTTATTTTCGTGTCGAGCTGGTATTTCGTTGTCAATAAAAGTTCGGTTTGTCCTTCCCTTATTTCTTTTAACTGATAGGTGGCGTTTAAAAATTTGAAATGTTGACCCTGCAGCATATGTCTTTCGAATATCGTTCTGTTCGTGGCAGAAGGAATAATTTTAATGTCAAATGTTACTGCGTTGTTTCTTTGCCAATGAATGATGTTTTCCTGAAACCGCAATCCGCCTTCAAAGTGCCCGATCCGTGTTCCTCCCAGCGTGTCTTTGTCAAGTTCCGCATAAAGTGGCCTTGGAATTCCGGCGTAATTAAAAAGTCCTTTCCTGTATTCCGATTCCTGAATCCTTCTCACACGGACGATATTTTCCCAAATGCCGGCTTTATCTGCATTAATTATGATGGAAGAAGTTGTTATAAAACTTTCCCTTGGTGTTGGGAAATGAGGCTCTATAAAGCCTGTCAAAAAAGGGAGCAGTAAGAGCGAGTACAAAATCCTGTTTTTCTTCCTGTAACTCAGAACGGCCCAGCCGAACAAAACACCGGAAATACCCGCCACGAACAAAAACGGAATCGAAATGATCAGGATACAAATTATGTCTTCACGGCCTGTCCAATAGCAAAGGATAAAAAATGTCAGGACGGACCAGATCGGTCTGGAAATTCTTACCCCGATATCATCCAGATCTTCTTTTGATGCAAAGAGTAAAGGGGTCAACCCTACCAGGATTGGCAGTATCCAAACAAAAGTCACGGAAAAGAGGTCGGCCATATCACCTTTAAAGTTTAAGCCAAAAAATATACGCATCAGCAGGCCATAAAGCCCGCCGACCAATATCCCTCCAAACCTTGAGAATACTTTGTATTGCATATTGTTTGTTTGCTTCTTTAATGCCTGTTATCGCACTTAATATAAATATCGGTTTCCGACTTATCCAGGAATGAAATTGCCGGACATCCAAACGAGTGGTATTCAAACCCGAACACGACCGGGGGTTTGTTTTCGAATAATTTTCCCGTCCATTGCTCAGCTCCGAAGGTTGATTCAGAATTGAAAAGTTGCAAAGGAGCAAGTCCGGTCCCTTCACTATCGGAATAAAATTTTTCACAAACGATTTCTTTGGTTTCCGAATGGATGACGACCAGGAGTCTGGCTATAACATCACCATATCCCTCAATAAAATCCTGGACAAAATACTGAAAACCTTCTGACTCTAACGTATAGGTATTTCCAATAGTACATACCCCGAATCCAAAACTATGCTTAACAGAATCGGATTTGGATGCCGGATAAGGAAAATCTATTGATTCGGACTTTTCCCAAATCATGGGCTTTAATTGCCGTCTGACAAAAGGATTTTTTTTACCAATATAAACCACGGTATTATTAAAATGCTTTTTAAATCCTTCCAATAACTTACCGTCAATCTCGAGTCCCATCATATAATAATACTGGGGGCATGGGCATTCTTCGGGGCTGGTATAGTTGTTAAGAATAGCCGCAACCTTTAAATCTTTTACCTTAAATGTTTTGAGCAAATCAGTAGCATAGTCATAAATAAACACTTTATCCGTTTCCGAAACATCGGTCCTGAGAAGAAATCTCTCTCTATAGGCGGAGTCTAAACGGATGTAATGAAAGTCATTGATTTCCTTATGATCCGGCATGGCAAGCGAATCATGCAGGGAAGGATTCACGTCGTATCGATATATTTCTGAAAGGGATATAAATCCTATGTTTTCACTATTCTTCTTATCAATCAGGTCGAGATAGAATAAATTCAACTCCTGGGCATGCAGGGCTGGGGACAGAAGGAGGAAGAAGTACAAAATAAGACAGTTAATGGTTTTCATTCTTGGTTCCAATTATCGTCACTGAAATCTGCATTCAATAGCTTCTCTTTTGCTTCCCGAAAAATTAAACGTCCTTCTCTTAAGGTCATATAATTAGGTCCACTCTCCTTATTTTCTTCAAGATGGTCAAGATAGTGATTGCATTCTTTCATGGCAGTGTTGTCGTGGAATGACTACCTACTCTAATTAAAAATAAAACTACACAAAATCAACGATAAATTATAAAAGTGAACCCAACGTCCGGTCAGGTGCTCTGCCATGAGCAGTATGATATCTCCCCGGCCGTAAACGAAATGCTACGGCAATTCTTAGATAAAGTCTACCTTATTAGAAACAAAAACTCGACGAGTTCCGGAGCAGAACTCACCGAGTTTCGGATCAGAACTCGACGAGTTTCAGACCAAAACTCGATGAGTTTTGAATAATAAGCAGGTTAGTTTTATACCTGATTAATACCGGAGTAGACTCCCCATAAAGTTGAATTTAAGAGCTTGCGAAGACCGCCTGAACCCGGTACCCTGCAGCCTGAACCCACGCAAAACAGAGTTAGACACTGAAAACTGAACACTGAAAACTGAAAACTATTCTTCATTCCCCCGATTCGTTCGACTGATTTACCGAATCAAGCACCCATTTATGAATTTGTTCGTCTTTAAAGGAAAACCATTTTTGCCGGTATTCGCCGGCATTGTCGATAACAAACTTAAACTCCCTGAAGGGACCTTTTCTGTTTAAAGCACGGATAAGTCTGTTTTGAAGTTCCGGATTCTCCGTGCATTGTTCGGCAAAGGCGGCCATCCATTCAAAGGCCTCATGGGAAGCCCATTTTTCAATTTCGATATAGTCTGCGGCATTATTTTCCAAAAGTTCAAATTGCTCTTCCCAAACATCCATTTCGATATCGTCAAATTGATCCTCGTCAGGGATGGATACCATTTCTCCGCTGGTCTTATGCACGAACACCCGAAAGCCAGTTTCGAGCTCTCCGGCGATTTCTTTTATTTGTTCCTGGGTTAGTGTCTTCATTGGCATACTTCTATTAGAGGATCAAAACTTGATGAGTTTGAGAATAAGAACAGCTCAGTCTTTAAACCAGATTAATACTTGAGAGTTCCCTCCCGATGGTTTGAATTCCCTGAATGATCTTGTCTGTTTGTTTTTTGGAGGGCTGTTTTTTACCCCGAACATATTGAAAGAGTACATTGGGATTCATTCCAATCCTTTTGGCTAAATATTCGGCGTTGCGTACCTTATAATATTGGAAAAATTGCTTGAGGTCCAGTTCCAGGTGTAAATTCTCGGATGTTACATCAAACCCCTTGTCGTCTTTGCAGCCAGTATACATACTTTTCAAAATTCAATTAGTTTGAAATCTCTTTTTGTCAATCTGAATGACTCCACCATGTTTACAATGGTTTCAAAATGAGTACCTTTTATTTCTTCCTTGGTGGTGCCTGATCCCAGTTCATGTGTCAACAACATCGTATTCTGACCGAAAAATTTCGCGAGTCGGATTGCCGTATTTACCGGTTCAATTCCCGGTTGCAAATTCTCCAATTTCTTTGGGTAANNGGTAATATTTACATAGAAAATTCAGACAAATTAGCTTCGGTTCAAAAAAAAGAATACGCCACAGGAGTCCATTTGTTTCAATGCTTGGGTATTTATAGACTTTATCAAACCTTTTGTTTTGTACTTCAGTTATATACAATTGTTCCCAGTTCCAATAATCTCTAAGGAAATCAACAGATATGCCGGGGACTTCCCAATTCCAAACTTCGTCTGGAATTCCCAATGGTTTCTCTTCATTAAGTTTCTTACTTAAGTCAACTATCTCCTCAGGTGTCAACTTATTTGGTATAATTCCAACTAATGATTGTCCCATTTAGCAATTGTGCAACAGCATTTTATACGCCCTAAAACTACACAAATTGACTGATTAAAGCCAGATGGGCGCTATAAATTGTTCAGGATAAACGATTAAAAACCAGAACCCAGAACCCAAAACCCAGAACCCAAAACCCTTTGTAATTCCTGCAATTTTAATAGCCCGGCATTACCGTTGGCAACTGATAAACCGAACCTCATCCTCCTTTAAAATTAAAAGCAACACCAGACTATCAAATCCATAGTTTACCCAAAAGTCCCTCGAATAGAAGGTCTTGTCGCCAAAAATCCTGTAAATTATATTCTCAATATTCATCTTCGCATCCACTTCAAAATAACGTGGATCCAATATGGCTGAATCATTATAGGAGTGTAACACAAGCGTATCGCCATGTTTCTGATAGTCGCAAACCGCAATCATGTACAAGGAATCCGGAATTCCGGACACATGCTTCACCGCAAGAATACAATGCGTGGAAGAGAAAAATAAAATCTTCATGCCATTTGCTTCAACCGGTGCTTCGTTAAAGAAAATATTGTGGTTGAATGAATAGATCGTATCCAGTTTCTGTGCTTTCAAGGAAGAAGCGAAAAACATAATGGCAAGGTAAGTAAGTACTGATTTCATTGGTTATGAAAATCTAATATTAAAGAAACTTTCCAGCTTATTTTGAAGAAATTTTGACGGATAGACATGTAAAGTTCCAAACGCGACCAAAAACCACCCTGTGATTGAAAGGATTTGATTTGGAACCGTATGAGTCCTATCCGATCCGTCCATGCTATAAGTGATTTCTTCTACGAAACCTGGTGTTAAAGAAATTGCACAAGCGATCAAACCTGATAGTCCGATTAAAATCGAAACATAAAAGTGCGTTCTCCACCACTCATTTAGTTTTCTGCTCAATCGGACAGGAAGCCCGACAAGGCCGCAGACGATTACCGTTATGACCGACAAGAGTGCAGCAAAAATCGGTTGAAGCACCGTCAATCCCATGAAATCGGCTATTCCACCCTGGTAGTCGAACAGGGCAAAGAGCATGTACAGAACAAAAGTAGTCACCAATGTCAGTCCAACCTGGAACAGAATTATAGCTATGTTGAATAGTCCGGACAGATCAGTTTATTTAGTTCAGATGTTCTATTTTCCGAAAGATATAATATCCATCCACGAAACAAAACTCCAACTGCCGTTGTTAGTATCTGGATAGTGAATAGTGTTCGTTTAAGGAATTTCATTCCGCGTTCCGGGGTTTGGATAGGATCTTCATTCAATTTCGATCCAATCGATCAAAGTGCCATTGCATTCCGGCGCATTGGGGCAGCATATCATTTCAAAGCCTGTTTCAATTTTGTAGACCTTGTAATCCCCAACAGTAAATATCGAATTACAGTGGATGCATTCTAATCTATCTGTCAATTTAGGAGTGCCTACAAAGGGATAATTTTCGTCCAGGTACTTTTGTTTGTCGGTGATAATAAGTTCTTTCATTATTAGGAATTTTTTGGTTCATAGTGAAATTAGAAAATTATCAAAAAATTGCCAAGCACCTGGTTGAATTTTTACCAAAAACTGACTTAGTTTTTAAGCGAGCTTAATACAGGAAGACTCCCGATAAAGTTGATATTAAGAGCCTTAAAAGACTGCCTGAACCCCGTTTCGTTCATACAAAAATTTCGAAATGATCAGGCCTTCTATAAAACTGCCTAGAAGCAGAATCGTTAGTTCGACCAACGTCAATAAAATGGGTTCCTGAAGTAAGGTGTGATAAATAAACCACTCCTGAAATACCCAATACATGAGCCAAATGGTGAAACCCCAAAACAGGCCTTTGTTCATCCAGGTATTCCCGGGAATGGCTTTTTGAAAAACGGTGAAGAGCCAGCTGTGTGCTATGCTTAAAACCACTATTCCTGCTATGGATGGGAACAGATCCCGTGTCGGGGTTATTTCAAGAAATAGTTTGCTCTGCCAATCTGGATTGTAGAGGATCTTTTGAATGGGCGAACTCATAAATACTCCTCCTAAGAACCCCTCGCTTACAATCCCTGCAATTAAGCCAGAGTAAATGATTTTGATGACATTGTTTTTCATACTGTTTTTGCTTTTAACCTCTTAGACGAATAAGGGTGCAAAAACGGTCGAAGCTAAGTGTCGCTTATTGCTTTTCTTAATACCTGCATGATGGAATCTTCTAATTCTGAACCCTTTGAGTTTAAAGGATCGATCCCTTTTACAAGCTCCGTTCTTAATTCATAGAGTTTTTCCTGGCCGGCTTTTGGAAAGACATTTTTCATCTTTTTCTGCCTGGGATTAAAAAGTCCGTTCAACTCCGAGCATTGATAACAAACACCTTCTTTATTCACCAAAGCACATCTCCTTTCAAATACTTCCGTCATCGTTTGCCGGGCTGAGAATAGCCAATGTTTTATTGTCCCGACAGGAGAGCTGAGTATGATCGAAATTTCACTGACCTTAAAATCATAGATATCTTTTAAAATAAGCGTCACCTGGTGTTCGATCTGCAAAGTTTTGGAGATGCACGTAAAACATAAGCCTATATGCTCTTTGAAATCAAATGCCCCGCCAGACGAATTTTGGTTGATGGCGAGAAACATGGTCCTGTAAATCGGATCCGATTGAGCCAATGCTTTGGATTCATCCTGGGCGGTTTCCGTCCAGCGTTTTCTCTTTCTAAGCCAGTCAACAGCCAGGTTTGTCGCTATCGAAAATATCCAGGTCTTTACACCCGACTGCCCTTCAAACTGGTTTTGCTTTTCTATGACTTTGATAAAGGTGTCCTGGGCCAGGTCATTGGTGATTTCTTTGTCGCAGGTCAGACGATAGAGATAGGATTTAAGCTCGGCTAGATGCTCCTCGTACGCTTTCGGAATATCAATAGGTTGTCGAATTGGATTCATTGTTTTGTATGGATAGGAATAAAACTACAGAAATCCCTTTTTATATTTAATCTCCCTGATTTAACCCGGCAAAATATGTCAGAAGCTGTTCTCTGTTCTAAACGTACTTTCATGATCCATCCGTGAAAGATAAACTAATCTGTTTACTCCTTCGCTATCCGCACATCGTCGATCCAAAATGTCCCTGCCTGCAAAACATTCACCTCAAAGCGTAGGGCGTTCATCTTGTCGGGAACCACGTAACTGTAGGTGTATTGTTTCCATTCCGGGATCTCATCCCCTGTCATCACAATGGTTGCACTTTCTCCTTTTGTGGCTGAAATTCCTGAGACCAGGGCCCTGAAGGTACTGCCGCTGTTTTTAACCCAAAAGCTAATCCGGTATTTTTCTCCGGGTTTGGCGTCGATTTGCTTGGCAATTCCCGGGGAATGCCAGCCTCCTGTAGGGGAACAATTGCGAACGACAAAATTCAGGGATTGCTCACCTTCTTTAAAATTGATACGGTCAAGCAGAACTTCAAAATCTCCGTTGGGTGTCGTCTGGCTGGTATATACCTGCCAGTTAAGGGGAATTCCGTCTTTGGCATATTCAAAGCCGCCATTGGGTTCTTTTGTCTTATCCTCTATCAGGATACTCATGTTGTTCTTATTGCATGAGAGGGTAAAAATTGAGGTAAATAAACAGGTAATACAAAAAAGCATGTGTCTGGTTTTCATAAGGTTTAACTGTTAATGGTTTCTTTTATTTTCATAGTTGTCAATTGGACGGGACAAAAGTAAAAGGACCAAACAGGTACAGTGATTAACCCAGGTTAAGAAATGCTTTTCAGGAATCTTCTTCGCATGCGACTCAGCGATTCGGGCTTGATGCCTACATAGGAAGCGATCAGGTATTGAGGGATTCTTTGGGCGATATCCGCATAAGCCGAAACAAAACGTTTGTATCTTTCTTCCGGATCGTGCATGTAGATAGACAGAAGCTGGTTGACCATCACATCAAAACGGTGCTCAACCACGATGCGACCCAGTAAATTTCCGTGTGGCGTGTTGGTGAATATATGCTGGACATCCGGATAATTGATCACCAGCAGGGTGCACGCTTCTATTGCCTGGATATTCTGTATGGATGTTTTGTTTTGACTAAAACTCTGGTAGTCGGCGATAAACTCACCCTCCTTTGTAAATTCGAAGGTGGCTTCTTCATCATCCTTATCGACAAAATACCTGACAAGGCCCTGGTTGATAAACCCAATATGCTGGTTGATTTCCCCGGCTTTGAGGAAGTATTCGCCTTTCGCCAGGCTTTTTAGCCTGAACGAAGAGCGTATCAGGTCCTCTTCCTCTTTATGTAACGGAACAATTTGATTGAACAGGGCGATTAACGCTGTATGCATCAAATTCAGCTTTTATGCGATTAAACGGATCCCCTCCTCTTCCAACACGATCTTCCTTTCTTTATACAAGGCTCCTACCGCCTTCTTAAATGCCTTTTTGCTAATACCAAATGTAGCATAAACTTCATCCGGCGTACTTTTATCCGTAAAAGGAAGAAAGCCGGAGTTTTCAGCTAAAAGCCGCATGATCTTGTCGGTATTCACCTCGGTGGCCTTTTCGTAGCCAATGGGTTGCAGGGAAATATCGAGCTTGTTATCGGGACGAACCTTTTTGACAAAACCCTTCAATTTTTGTCCCACCCGCAGACGCTGGAACACTTCGTTGTCGAAAATTAACCCGGAGTATTTTTCGTTGACGATGGCCGAATAGCCCAACTCACTATGATGGTAAACAGTAAGGTCAACCTCTTCGCCTTCCTCAACATCAAGCACCTTGTTGTCCAGGAACTGATCCAGCTTTGCACTTCCATATAAGCGGTCCGTTTTTTCATCCAGATCAAGGAACACCACATACCAGCGGCCTTTTTCCATGTTCACTTTTTGCTCGGCAAAGGGTACCATCAGGTCTTTTTCCAATCCCCAGTCGAGGAAGGCTCCCAGTTGGGTTACGTCTTTACACTCCAGCAAAGCAAACTCATGCATGTGAATTTTAGGTTCCAGGTTGGTGGCGATCTTCCTGTCTTCCGAATCGCGGTAAACAAATACGCGGAGTTTGTCGCCTATTTCAAACTTCTCCGGACAATATTTGGTAGGCAACAAAATATCCTCCCCTGCTTCATCACCCAAATAAAGGCCCACGCTGGTCTGGCGTAAAATTTCAAGTTCGTTGTATTTACCGATTTCGATCATGCGGGGCAAAGGTACAATTGGATGGGGAGACTTGGAGAGGGTGAGATCTGGAGATTGTCGAAGGCCAATTTATGATTTTTGATTTATGATTTATGATTATTTGGGTAGAGCAAAAAACTAACTTCTCTTCTCGTGCGCCAGCAGTCCGGAGAACTTATCCCCGAGGAGGGACCAGAATTGCCGATGCATCTCCACCTTCTCCGAGCGGATGGAAATATAAAAATGCCAGATATAGAAATAATTAGGATCATCCAGACAGCCCATGCCTCCATACTTGTCGGAGCGGTAGTTCAGATTGTCCTGGGGCGGCTCTTCGTTGACTTCCACCGGACTTTCCGGTCCGTTCAGGGCGTCATGAACACCCACCAGTGCTTTACCCAGGGGGAGACGCATTTCGCGGGTGTAGGCAATTTTCAGATAACTTAATGGGTTGAGATCGAGTCCGGATCGTTGGGGAGAATAACTGCGGGAATAAAGGGTCTGTAATCCCGGGTGTTGATTGATGAGGGTGATCAGAGCGCTCAATTCTTCGTCAAACTTCCAGTAGTCATCCTGAAGGGTAATGACATTTTCTTCCAGGTCACTCTGGTAATAGGCCTTTAATTCTGCAGATAAATAATCCATCATTTTTGGTTCAGCTGCAAATTACAATTTATTTGATGCACCTGACAACTTCCCGGACCTTGATTGCATCTAGTGAGGGTCGAGGGCATCGTCGGAATTCGTTACCACCAAAATGGCTGCCGCACGCGTAATCTCTCGCGGCGGCGCTCAAATGGTACGTGTGCGCCAGCCTGAATAGCCAGGTTTACCCGATCTTGTATTGTATAATAAGCAAACCCACCAGCAGGTTGAAGAAAAACAAGATCCACATCCACAGGTTGCTGTTTTTCGCGAAGAGCTTGTCTTCAATAAAGGTATCCATTTTAGTAAACAGCATTTGTGATGCTTGTTCTTTGTTCCCCTGCCGGATTTCGGTACGCAGCTCATTTACCATGACTGCTATCGGTACCCGGTTCAGGATCAATCCAACACCTTTGCGAAGAAGCAGGGGTAATTTATTGAATCGCTGTCTGATCATGTCTGATACGCTCATTGCGAAAGAAATATCTTTGTTCCCTGAGGGGTTTTCCTTCTGCATAAGGGCCGCAGCTTTATCGACAATAAACGCGCTGAACTGAAGAAAGAGTCCGTTCATGGCCTTATAACAAATGCGGATGGCTTCAATCAAAACAAACTGGTAGCCTTTGTATGCGGCCAGGGCGGTGCAAATAATTCCGGCCCCAACAACAGCCAGGACCCAGGGCAAATCACCAATTACTGCATCCGAAACAAAAAAAACGTAGATCGCGTAAAGGCCCAAAAATGTATTGGCCAGAAAAAACAACAAAATCATCAGCACTACTTTCCGGGCAGCCAGTAAACCTACTGCTCCACCCTGTAGAATGAGCTTAAGGGGATTTCCCATCAGGCCGATGACCTGCTTAACTTTTTCATCCTTGATCTCAGGGATATCTATATATTCTTTATCGTCCATACCTTGCAAAATAAGAAATTATACCCATTACAAATGCGTATAAGCTGCCAACAAGGATTTTGTATAGGCATCCTCCGGATCTTTGAACAAAGCTTCCGTTTCTTTTAATTCGGCGATCCTGCCTTTGTTGAGCACCAAAACCCGGTCGGCGATATTGCGCACCACCTGCAGATCATGGGTAATAAAGAGGTAGGTGATCCCGAATTCGCGCTGGATCTCTTTTAATAAGTTAAGGATCTGGGCCTGAACGGATACGTCGAGGGCAGAAACGGCTTCATCACACACAATAAATTCCGGTTCTACGAGCAAAGCCCTGGCAATGGCGATACGCTGCCTTTGTCCGCCACTGAACTCGTGGGGGTATTTGTTCCAGGCCGCGGCATCCAATCCCACTTTCAACAACAAGGCCTGTCCATGAATCATCCGTTCGCTGTCTTTTTTATGGATGCCATGGCAGTGCATAATTTCCATAAACGACTCCCCTATCCTGTATTTCGGATTCAGGGAAGAGTATGGATCCTGGTAGATCATCTGTATCTTTTTGGCCAGCTTCTTTCGGTCTGCAGCCCGGGCGGGACGTAAAACTTCATCCTTCATCCGGATCGTTCCGTCATAGCGGATCAATTGCATGATGGCCCTTCCTGTGGTCGATTTACCCGAACCGGATTCACCGAGTACCCCAAGTGTTTCTCCCTTAAATATCTGCAGATCGATATGCTGAATAACCCTGTTCTTTTCTCCTCCCGGCCCCCACATGCCCATGGGGCGGTAATGCACTTCCAGTCCCGAAACTTCGATCAATATCTCCTTTGAAACGGTCCTTGTTTCCAGGTCCTTTATATGGACAAGAGGTTTTTCAATAAAATTCCCTTTTTCATCGATGGAAAAAAAGTCATTCATCACCGGTAGTAATTGTCCGGATTGCACAGCAGAAGGCCGGCACTTGATGAGCGCACGGGTATAAATATGGGATGGATCTGAAAAGAGGGAATCGCTTGCCCCCTCTTCCAGCTTTTGGCCCCGAAACATCACCAGGGTGCGGTCGGCAATTTCTTTGACCACGCCCAGATCATGGGAGATAAAAATAAGGGCCATGTTCCGCTCCTTTTGCAGGCGCCTGATGAGCTTCAGAATGGCTGCCTGAACCGATACGTCGAGCGCCGTAGTAGGCTCATCGGCAATAAGCA
>DQHT01000045.1 GCA_003531115.1 Bacteroidota bacterium
TGTCCTATTTTTGGGGTAGCTTACACTGGATTTGAATGGGCGATTGAACCCGTTGTCTGTGCGCCATTAATAATTGAAATTCCTTCTAAAATGGTTTGATTTGGATTTTTAGGATTGACAAAATATTTAGTTGTTAAAATAGTAATTCCATTGTTGTAAGCCCAAAAATCCTTGGCTTTAGTTTCTGCCGTATTTTGTATCCCATGATTTATTTTTTTTCTACCGCGACGGCTTATACCAAGAAAATTTCGATAATTGGCAGAAAATAAGTCACTATCGTATTTATCGTAAAGAGATTTTAACCAAGTTCCAGAGACTGTATAGATTGAAGATTTCCAGTTAGTGTTAATCTCTTCATATTTCATAACTTCCGGAAGAATAATGGGTTCTTTTACCACGATTGCAGTTTCCTTCAACCTATAAATTCTTTCTAAATTTTCTATTCCTAATTCTTTAGCTGTTATGATAATATCAGGATTATTCAATAAAGTATTTAAGTGTTGTTTAACTGTATTGAGTTCGTCTTGAACGTTTTGAGATTCCGCTAAATTGTGAACATATAAAATGTCGATTTCTTCAATGTCTCTATTCTGAATAGCATCTCTAATTTCTTTAGCTATTTCTTTTAAATTGTTTAAATATTTACCGCTTTCATCTGTCCTAAGTGTTTCCAAATTGCCTGATATTAACCAAGCAAACGCAGTATTTAAGTCTGATGCTTTGTTAGACTTTGCCTTGTAAATTGCCCCATTACTTGAAAAAGTCCCTTGAGTTACAACTAGACGTTTATTTTCCAAGTCAAGTCTAATAAAATCTATTTTTTTATCGTCACTTCCATCCGTTAAACTTTCGGTTGCAAGTTGATCTAAATCCGGAAAGTCCAAGTATAAACCCATTGACCAGATGAGATGAGCTTTTTCTTCACCATATTTTGCTATAAGGTCTGTTCGGGCATTAAAAGTTTCTAAATGATTCATTTTGATATTAGTATTTTTTGCTCTGCGGTTTTAAAAATTGGGAACAACTGG
This sequence comes from Bacteroidota bacterium, assembly GCA_003531115.1. Lineage (GTDB taxonomy): Bacteria > Bacteroidota > Bacteroidia > UBA8524 > UBA8524 > UBA8524. The sequence continues at coordinate 1,029 of DQHT01000045.1, forward strand.
TTCATCGATGAGCTACAATTCCTAAATAAACAGTTCTTAAGTGATCTCTATCCGAAATAATTTTCCTTTACATGAGTGGTTTTGAAATATAATCCTTCCGATACAAAATACCCAACTTAATTTTCCCAATCCCCATTTATTCTTTCCGAAAGTTCCAAACCACCACCCATAAAGTGCACATAATCGCTATAATATCAAAGGTATATGATTTTACTACCGATGCAATCAGGAAAAACCCCCGATTTTTTGTGCCTTTTTATGGGGAAATATCCCCACTATGACCACAAAATGGGTTGGATAGAAGCTTGGTTGAAACCTCCCCATAAACCCTCCCCCGGAAGTAGAAAAAGCCAGAGCAAGTGTACTTATGCTGGCTTTTTGTTTCATTGTCACGCATTAATAACAAGAGATTTTGTTTTTATAATACGGACAATGGAATAAAGGAAAAGCCCGACAGGGCCTAACATGATCATGATCAAAAGGCAGGGAATTACCAGGAAACGATTTATATTTTGTTGCAATGTATCCCTGGCTACCCAGGCTCCGACAAACAGGTCAAATACGATATAATGAACCCATCCGGCAAGAAAAGCCTTAGGTGTAGCAAAAAGTTGTCTCGCTCCTTCAAGTGTCAGAGGATTTGCTTCAGGGGTAGCCCCGTCATCAGTTGCCTGAAGTCCAATGTACAGTACTCCTAAAAGTATGGGAATAAAGAAGCTGTGAACGAACAGTTGGGTAAATTTCCAATTGGGTGCAACAATGAGTAATAACCAGGCTGGCAATACCCCGATCGTGCAAATACGATAAAGTAGTTCTGTTGTCATTTTGTTGGGTTTAGGTTAGTTTAAGTGTGCAGGTCAACGTGTATTTCTGTTCAAGTTGGGCAGTCAGACCGGTGCCGCTGCGTCCCTTAATTTTTATCTAAACTACACATTTTGGGAGGAATACAAGTCCGGGTTGAACAAAAATCCATCCCGTGAACGGAAGAACCTACAGCCGATACTTCAAAAGTTCCGCCATATTGAGGTAATATTCCTTTTCGGTTTCAAGAAACTTAGCATACGAATGGTAATAAAAACCTACTTCCACAAAATATTCGATGGTGGAAATTTGGCCTAAGTCCAGGGCCTTGTTCAGCAATTCAGTGCTGTTGATCGTTTTGAATACTGCCTCATATTCGTCGATCGTGGCTTTTAGACTTAAATATTTTTCATAACGCTGTTTGATGGCATAGTAACGTTCGTTGCTGTGATCCTGCAATTCCAGGTCTGCAAGCAACAAGCGCGTGTGTTGCAGCTTGGTGGTGTTCTTATTCTCCCAAAGGGGAACGCTTATGCCTGCATGAACGCCGCTATAAACCTGTCCGAGAATTCCCTGGTAATGATAACCCACTTCCATTTTGGGCAGCCATAAGGCCCGGCTCAGTTCCAATTGCTTTTGTGTGATCGTTTTTTCCTGTTCCAGGGTCTTGCGCGAAGGGTCATTCCTTTCATACTCCGCCACCAACTGTTCAAAGGAAGGAATTTCGGGCATAAAGGAGTAAGCGCTGTCAGCAAACACAATGGGTATTCCCCCGTTTAATGACGTCAGCTTTTCGTTCAGGAGCGTGATCGCTGCGCTGTTCTCCCAGAGCTCGCGTTTAATTTCTATAAGTTGAAGCTGGGCCTTGTTCACGTCCAATAGGGTGCCTTCTCCTTTTTCCAGCCTGGTTTTAAAGTCCTGCAGCCATTTTTCTGTATTTTGTTTCCGGCCTTCAATTTGTGCCTGAAGCTTGTTCCTGTAAACCAATTCAATACAGACCTGTTTTGCCGCTAACAAAATATCCCGTTTGGCGGCAACGAACTGATATTCGGCTTGTTTGGCTTGTAAGCTGGCCAACTGGTTTTTTTTGAAATAGGTGCTGGGGAANNGCACCGGCCGGACTCCCATTCAGGTATTCGTATTCCACTGTCGGATCATAGGGCGTTATTCCGGTTCGAAACTGCAGCTTCTGCGCTTCCCAATATTGGGCTTTTGCCAGAATGGTTTTGTTATTTCTGGCTACATGGGCCAGTACACTGTCTATACCGGATTGTGCGCTTGCCCTGTAAGCCATGGCGGAGAAAATCCCGATCAAAAGAATGATTCTACTTTTCATGCTGTTTCCTGTTTGATATTGGATAAATAATAGACTACCGGCACAATAAAAATATTCAGCAGGGTNNGTGAGCGCGGTCATGAGTATCGGACTCAGCCTGTCTTTGGAGCCCTGCACAACCGTGTCATACAGATTCAAACCTTCCTGTTTTAAGGTAGCGTAATGCGACACCAACAAGATGCCGTTTCGGGTAGCCACGCCAAACAAGGTAATAAACCCGATGATGGAAGGAATGCTCATGATGCCGCTGGTAAAATAAATGCTAAACACCCCGCCGATCAAAGCCAGGGGGAGATTAATCAAGATGATCGACGCCGTTTTTACTTTTTTGAATTCCTGATAGAGAATAAGGAAAATGATCAATAAGGAAATAAGGGAAGTAAAAAATAGGGTTTTAGACGCTTCCGCTTCCGACTCAAACTGCCCTCCATACTCAATATGATAGCCATCCGGCAACACGATCTTGTCCGTTATTCTCTTTTCAATTTCCTCCACCACGGCTTTCTGGTCTCTTCCGGCCACATTTGCGGAGACTACTGTTTTGCGTTGTACATTTTCCCGGTTTATGGTATTCGGTCCTGAGGTACTGACAATATCCGCTACATAATACAATGGGATCCTGCTCCCGTCATCCGTATCAATAAAAGCGTTACGGATATTTTCTATTTTGCCTTTATTGTTCTCATTGTAGCGAAGTATCAGGTCGAAGGTCCTGTTGCCTTCATAGATTTCGGAAACCTTTTCACCGGCAAAGGCTACGTCAACAAATTCATTAAACTTCCCGATGCTTATTCCGTAATGATTCAGGAGATCTCGTTTTGCCTTGATCTGTACCTGGGGTATTTCAACCTGTTGCTCCACACTCAGGTCAACGAGCCCTTCAATACCTGCGATCTGATCCTTTATTTCATTGGAAAGAGTAAAAAGCCTGTTCAGGTCGTTTCCAAAAATTTTGATCGCAATATTGNNGAGAGCATGTGATCGATCCGGTGACTTATAGGCTGGCCAATGGTTATGTTGGCTCCGGATACGCCTGACAAGGTATTCCTGACTTCTTCCAGGAATTCTTCCCTGCTTCTGTCTTCCAAAATAAAGGGAGCATCAATTTCAGCGGCATTAACCCCCTGGGCATGTTCATCAAGTTCGGCACGTCCGGTTCTGCGGGTTGTTACGGTTATTTCCGGGATGCTTAGCAGCGCTTCTTCGATCTGCCTGCCGATTTTGTTGCTTTCCGTCAATGAGATCCCCGGTAGGCTCACCGCGCTGATTACCAACGACCCTTCGTTAAATTCGGGCAAAAAACTCCTGCCGAACTGGCTCATGGCCAAAACCGAAACCAGAAACAAGGCGATGGCTATGGCTATGATGGATTTTTTAATACGCATTGCCCGGATCAGGGCACCCTCGTATACTTTCTGTAAACGCTCTACCAGCCATGATTCCTTGTGCTGCTTGTTTAGCATACTATCCCGCGTAAGCAGATAACTGCATAATACCGGAGTCAGGGTAACAGAAACGATGAGGGAGGCGAACAGAGCCACGATAAACGCAATACCAAGGGGTGCCAGTAACTTGCCCTCCATACCAGAAAGAAAGAATAAAGGGACAAAAGCCACAATGATGATGAATGTTGCATTGATAACCGAAGTCCGGATCTCGAATGAGGCATCAAAGATGACCGCCAGTTTCTTTTTCTGCTCCGCCAGGGGCTTTCGGGCGTTTTCTTTCAGCCTTTTAAAGACATTTTCCACGTCAATGATCGCNNCCGCCGCAAGACATTTTCCACGTCAATGATCGCATCATCCACCAAATCGCCGATCGCTATGGCCATGCCGCCTAAACTCATGGTATTGATGCTGAACCCCAGCCACTTTAAGGTAAGAATGGCTACGATCAGTGAAATGGGTATGGCAACCAGCGAAATAGCCGTAGCCCTCCAGTTCATCAGGAACAAAAACAAAATGATGACCACAAAGGCGGTGCCTTCGAGAAGGGTTTTCTGGATGTTGCTGATGGATGCGTTGATGAAGTCGGCCTGCCGGAATATTTTCGTGTTAATGTGAATGTCTTTGGGCAGGTTGCTTTGCATTTCCAGCATCGCAGCATCAATTTTATCGGTCAGCTCCAGGGTGTTGGTGGCGGGCTGTTTCATTACCGTCATAACCACAGCCGGCTTTCCTTTTAATGAGGCGTCGCCGATTTTTAGTGAAGAGCCGATCTTGACTTCGGCTACATCTTCAATTTTAACCGGATTTCCATTGATCATTTTAACAACAGATTTTCCGATCTCGTTTATATCGCTTGTTCTCCCAATGCCCTTAACGATGTATTCATTGTTGTATTCGTTCATAAAACCCCCGGAAGAGTTTCCATTCGATTGCCGGCTGGCTTCCAGCAGTTCGGTGAGGGAGACCTTGTAATAGCTCATCTTCTCAGGTGAGGCTAAAATCTGGTATTGTTTATACTCTCCTCCGATAACGATAACCTGCGATACGCCACCTAATGCCAGCAGCCTTGGTCTTACGGCCCAGTCGGCGAGTGTTCTGAGCTCCATTTGTGAGGTGCTGTCGGCCGTTAAACTGATCAGCATGATCTCTCCCATGATCGACGATTGAGGTCCCATGGTCGGGTTACCTACCCCTTCCGGTAGTTTACTCGCAACGGCACTTATCTTCTCGCTGACGATCTGTCTTGCTTTAAAAATATCCGTATTCCATTCAAATTCTACCCATACGATAGAAATACCGGCTGAAGAAGAGGAACGCACCCGGCGTACATTGGAGGCGCCATTTACCGAAGTTTCGATCGGGAAAGTCACCAGCTTCTCTACCTCTTCGGGAGCCATACCATGGGCTTCGGTGAGTACGACAACAGTCGGTGCGGTCAGATCAGGAAATACATCCACTTCCATCCGGGTGGCTATGATCGTCCCGAATACGATCAGCAAAATACTGGCAACCACGACGAACAGCCGGTTGTTCAGCGAAAAATGTATAATTTTATTCAGCATGACTTACCGTATTAATGTTCATGTCCGTGAGCAGGTAAGGTCCCGGCTGCTGTAGCCAGTTTTATTTGATAGCCTCCTTTGCTCACCACCCGTTCTCCTTCACTGAGGCCCGATAATACCTGTACATTTACTCCGTCATGGGCGCCAAGTTTCAGTTCGCGTTTCTGAAAACGTTCTCCTCCCATTTGAACATAGACGAAAAAGTGGCCCTGTTCCTCGATCAGGGAAGAAAGCGGAATGAGCAATGCATCGGGAATGGAAAAGGTTTTCAGGTAAACTTCCACCACCGACCCCGGAATCAGGTTCCCGATATTGTCGATTTCAAATGTCACGGGAATAAAGGGGGAATTTGGGGTTACACTTCTTCCATAAGAAACCACCTTGCCGTTCAGATCATGCGTATTATACACCTTTTGATCGTTGACAAAAGTGAAATTTGCCGAAGTTATAAGGGACAGTTTATCAAAATATCGCTGAGAAACATTGGCCTGCAAAAGCAACTTCTTATTTTTTGAAAGGATAGCCAGGGGAGTTCCACTCTCTACCAGTTGTCCTTCGCTCACCAGGATATTCTTTACATAACCCGACATACCCGAAGTAATAAGCTGACCCTGGGCGGAATAGTTCTTTGAAATGGTGTTAAAAGCGACCTGGGCATTTTCAAAGCGTTGTTTGCTGTCGAGGAAGTCCTTTTCCGACACGATCTTATCCTTCACCAGTTCTTTGGCCCTGAGGTAATCTGTCTTGGCTTTTTCGTAGTTGATTTTGGCTTCGAGGTAGGTAGCATCAATATTTCCTTCGGTCAGATCTCCGGAGCTGATCACAAAAAGGCCGGTACCTGCATTTACTTCGGAGCCAACGATGGTTTTATTTCCTGAAAACAGCACAATGCCACGTCCTTTTGCCGTGATGATCATTTCATCTCCCGGGGCAGAGATAATTTGCCCGCTGGTTTTAATAATGCCGTTAAATGGTTGGCGTTTCACCAGGTGGTTGGCAAATTCTACCTTCCAGGCCTGTTCTTTCAGGTAGGTGATGTCGCTTCCTGCGGGTTCAGGAGCCTGATCGGCAATTGCAGCGTGCTCATCGGCATAAACTTTTACATTTTCAATGCTGATTCGCTCAGTAAAGTCCTTCCCCTTGATGTCGAAGAAAAGCGTTCCCGTTCCTGCCGTCTCAGGTTTTAATTCCAGGCGAAAAATGCCGGGAGAAGCCGGGGTATCCACCGTGTTTTTAATATCCGTGTTGTTTACCACCAGGCTCACGGTAACAGTCGCCTCTGTCAAAGCCGTAAAACGCTCTCCCAGAACGGTTATGTGGGTGGCAAACTTTGAAATGTGTCCGACAACCAGGGGTTTGAACTCTACGAATATTTCGCAGGTATCCGAGTATAGGGTATAAGCCAGTGGATCCAAACCCCCATCATCATGCGTGTGTTCTTTTGAATCCTTACCGGAACATCCTATAAACAGCAACAGGGCCAAAGGAATGGCCAATACTAATTTGTTCATCATTAAGCTTTTAAGTAAATAAATAAAACGGCGGCCTGCCGGACACAGCATACGACCGGAGACAGCTAATTTCCCTGAGGGAAAAAATTAGGAAAAGTAGAGTGGGGGTGCCCTTAAAGCAGAAGAAAGAAAAAGAGGGGGCTTATAGGGAGGGTCGATCCATATACAATGGTCTAAAGCCCGGATCCTTAGCGGGGTTTCAGCTGTCAGCTCACCAAACTCCACCAGGCCCAAAACCTGTTTCACGACTGTATTCCGGGAGTCGGGGTTCAGGAAAGAAAATCCATCCTCCGAATGAATGATAAAGGCAAAAGGGTCTTCTATCGGGTCACCATTTTCATCATGGGTATGATGGTCTGGGTCCAGGTGCTGATGGCCGGTACCTGCATGTTCATGCGCTGCCTCGTCCCTGTGCTGATGAGGAATGAAGCTGTGTGCCAGGAGTATCCCATAGGCGGCGAACAAAAAAAAGAAGGCAACAAATCTTTTCACGCTTCTTACAAAGATAGAGGTTAGCTAAAGATTAACAACCGCAATTTCAAGACGAACTCCCTTCTTTTCTTCAGCGGAGCCCAATACGATCTGGTTTGCCATGAAGCGAACGACGCAGGAGTTCTGCTTCATGGCTTCATGGCTTCATGGAAAAGTGTGAATTATGTAAGTTTTAACTAAAATAGTGTAACACCGACTTTTTTTAAAAAGCGTCCTTTCCACGGAAATCCTAAGACACGAAAAGCTGAAACTCTATATCAAATTCATGGTTAGCGCACGCTGTAAAATCGTGGTTAAGGAAGAATTGAAAAAACTTGGATTGCATTATGTTTTTGTCGATTTGGGTGAAATCGAAATAATGGAAAAAATTTCCCCGGAGTTGCGTGAGAAATTAAAAGCTGCTTTGTTCCTCTCCGGACTGGAATTGATGGATGATAAAAAAGCCATGCTTATTGAAAAAATAAGAACAGCGATCATCGAACTGGTGCATCATGAGGGAACCATTAAGGTCAATTTTTCGGATTATCTGAGTGAAAAGCTTCAGCATGATTATACCTACCTGGCCAATCTGTTTTCAGAAGTGGAGGGTACCTCGATCGCGCAATTTCTGATCTCGCATAAAGTTGAGCGGATAAAGGAATTGATTATGTACGGTGAGCTAAACATAACGGAAATTGCCTGGAAGATGGATTACAGTAGTGTTGCACATCTATCCAACCAGTTCAAAAAGGTTACCGGTCTGTCGCCTTCACACTTCAAAAACCTGAAGGACAAAAGACGAAGCCCCATTGAAGCAGTGGGGATGGCGAGCAGCATGAATTAGCAGTCAGCTACACTAGACTTGACAAAATAATGGCAAAAAAAATACGATCAGATAAAGAAGAATTGACACGTGTGCGTGCTGAACTTGCCCTTGCCCTCAAAGAGCTGGCCTTTCAAAAGGAAGAAAAAGGAAAGCGGGATCATAAGCTGAACGACGTGCTGATCAATGGCTCCGTGTATAAAGATGAACAGGGTAATGTAAATGGTGTTGTGGTTGTGGCAAGGGATACCACCGATCAAAAAAGAATTGCCAGGGAATTAACAGAAGCAAAGAATTTTGCAGAGGTAGCAACGGGCATCGCTGAAGAGGCAAAAAGAAAGGCAGAAAGGGCAACGAAAATAGCCGAGGAGGCCACACGGACAGCGGAAGACGCCGTAAAAGCCAAACAGCAGTTTTTGTCGAATATGAGTCATGAGATCCGTACTCCGATGAATGCGATCATCGGGTTTACGAAAGTGGTGCTAAAGACCGAACTGTCTGAAAAGCAAAGGGAATACTTAACAGCCATTAAAATAAGCGGGGATGCTTTAATAGTCCTGATCAACGACATATTAGACCTGGCAAAGGTGGATGCTGGCAAAATGTCCTTCGAGCAAAGGCCTTTTAAAATGGCCACATCCATATCGGCCATGCTTCATCTCTTTGAGACAAAGATCCGGGAAAAGAATTTAGAGTTGGTAAAACTCTTTGACCCCAAAATCCCGAAAGTCTTGGTTGGCGACGCAGTGCGCCTGCACCAGATCATTTTAAATCTTGTAAGTAACGCCGTAAAATTTACCTCGAAAGGAAAGATCACGGTAAGCGTTCGTTTGTTGAGTGAAGATGAGGAACAGGCAACCATTGAATTCGCCGTTTCAGATACAGGCATTGGCATAGCAGAAAATAAGATCGAAAAGATCTTTGAAAACTTCCAGCAGGCAACGAGCGGTACTTCGAGGTTATTTGGCGGAACCGGACTGGGGCTTGCCATCGTTAAACACCTGGTTGAACCCCAGGGCGGAACACTAACGGTAAAAAGCAAGTTAGACCAGGGTTCTACCTTTAGTTTTGTCTTGAGTTTCGAAAAAACTGAAGCGGAAGCAGAGCAAGAACCGGAACTTGTTGAACTGGACACCGAAATTAAAAACATAAAGGTATTGGTGGTTGAAGACATTGTGCTGAATCAACTGCTCATGAAGACCTTATTGGATGATTTCGGATTTGAACGGGATATCGCCTCCAACGGAAAGATCGCCATTGAAAAATTGCAAACTAAGAACTACGATATCATTCTGATGGACTTGCAAATGCCTGAAATGAACGGATTTGAGGCTACAGAATATATCCGCAACACGATGAATTTGAAAATTCCTATCATCGCTTTAACAGCCGATGTGACGACGGTTGACCTGGCCAAATGCAAAGCCGTCGGCATGAATGACTACCTCGCTAAACCGGTAGACGAAAGGGCTTTATACACGAAAATTATCAGCCTCTTAAAAAAGCCGGCAATAAAATTCAACGATCTGAAAGATCAAACGAGTACCCCTGAAAAAACAAGGTGCATCAACCTGGATTATTTAATACAGCGTACCAAGTCAGACACGGAGTTAATGAAGCAGATGATCGCGATCTACCTGGAGCAAACCCCAACCCTGATCACTGCCATGACGCAGAGTTTAACAGACAAAGATTGGAATTCATTGCAGGCAAGTGCGCATAAACTTATTCCTTCCTTTGCCATTATGGGAATAGACCGGCATTATGAAACGATAGCCAGGGAAATACAGGAAATTGCACGAACACAGGCCCATACAGAAAAACTGCCTGACCTGATCGAACAAATTGAAAAAGTATGTACGCAGGCATGTCAGGAATTAGAAGCAGCCTTACTAACAATGAGAAATTAGATTATGGAATTTGAAAAAATAAAACTCTTTCTGGTAGACGATGATGCTTTGTTTCTAAAATCACTGGAAATAGAATTTCTACAGACTGCCGACTTCACTATTGAGACGTATGCAACAGGGGAGCTTTGTATTGCGCATTTGTCCAATAAGCCGGATGTGATCATTTTAGATTATCACCTGGATGGTATGGATAGAGATGCCATAAACGGGATCCAAACGCTCGATAAAATAAAAGCCATCGACCGGGAAATTCCGGTGATCATGTTGTCCTCACAGGATAATATTGATGTCGCTATAAGCTGTATGCATCACGAGGCTTTTGATTATGTGGTAAAAAGCGAAACCGCCTTTCTGCGTTTACAGAAAATCATTTCGACCATTTTTACTTATAAAAAGATGGAAAAGACTTTGAACTGGTATATGGAGAGGATGTGAGGGGCTTTTCGCTTCGTGGGACAGTTAGGACTTCGTAGGACGTCACCAGTGTCCCAGAAGTCCCACGGAGTGCGTTATTTCTTCCTATTTCTCTCATCAATTCTCGCCTTGGTCATCCTTTCCCGCAAACCACCTTCTTTTATAAAAGCGGCTTCTAACTGCTTTAACTGCTGTTTCAACAGATAGGTGCAAATTTTTATTAAGGTTATCATCGTATTGGCACAAATCTCAGGACTTTCGTGCTCAATGGCTTTTATAAAGGTTTCGTAATTGGGTTTAGGTGTACTCTTATTTAGTTCGCGCAGGCGAGCCACCAGCCGATGATTTTTTTCCCAAAGGGGTAGCTTTTTGGTGCGAAGAAAATCTTCATAATCTATTTGCAGTTCTTCGAGGCTGGCGCGGGCAACATTGGTGAGTTTGATTTCGGTTTCTTTCGATGTGGCTGATGCCATACTGGCTTCAGCAATGTTTTGCTTGCCACTGCGGGCGGCCTGCACCATTTGTCCTACAGTGCGGTCATACTTGTGAAAGAAGCGACTCGTAAAATAGACCGTGCCATCATAGATGATTTCCGCTTTTTGATAACTAAAGAGGTTGCGGTAACCACCGTGGGTGGGGATGAAGCCATCTTTGTTGCTTTCTTCTTTCATTGTTTGTTTTTTCGCAGGAATATTTAGACACAATTTACCAAATTTTTCGCTTAAAACAGGGCGTCAATAAGGCCGGAATGGGGTGGGGACATATCCACAACTGGTTTATAAAAAATGCACCTTTAAATAAGCCAGGGCTTCCTTACCCGGATCTTCATGCCAATGCCCAAATTCGCGTTGTTCGGAAAAATACCAGATACAGATATCTTCACAGAAGGGATCCAGTTGGATGGCAAATGATTTTTCTCCTTTGTCATATAGCGCAAAACTGCTTTCTGGCGAGCTTTGGACCGTATAAAATTCCAGATGTTCAAAGATTTCAGGATACTTCCGGTTCAGTTCGGAATAAAAACCAGAGCCAAACCCGAAATAGCGGACAAGGAATTCCGCATAGGTCTCATCCATAAAATTTCCTGTGGCACCGACTAAGTTTGTTCTCATTTAGAGGGCCAGGATAAAATTAGTAATCCTGATTTTGTGCTAATATATCCGTTTTACGGCATAATTGAGAAGTATCATGTTTTGAGTTGAGTATGGTCAGTCGGTAGATTTACAAGTCCCGATAATTTTGTCATTGTTATACAATTTTTATAATTAGAAAATAGGATGACAGAAATCAGGCAGCAAACGGCAAATCGAAAATTAGCCTATAAATTAGGTGCCTGGAGCGCTGTACTGCTCCTGGTTTATTCGCTGGCAACGATACTCATAGTAGCTTTTATCGGGGGACCTCCCGAAACGGTCAATGAAGTTTTTTCTATGCTCCGGGAAAACCGGATAAACGGTTTACTCCGACTGGATATCCTTACCGTTTTTGTCATGCCTCTGTATTTTGTGCTTTTTTATGGGCTTTATGTGGCACTAAAAGATCTAAATCCCCATCTAGTTCGTTTAGCGACCCTTTTTATATTCACCGGGGTGATCCTGTTCCTTGCTGCGCCCTCTGTTTTTTCCTACCTGAGATTAANNGAAGCGGTCCTGGCCATGGATATCTGGCACGGAACAGGTCCGCGTTTAGGTGGCATCCTATTGCAGCTTGGTGCTACCGTCCTTTCTGTTTTGATGCTTCGATCTGCCTCATTCACAAAGCTGACCTCCTATACGGGCATCTTCACCCATGGTTTAGACCTTGCCCATATTCTTGTCGGATTTTTTATGCCCATGCTCGCCAACGGTATCATGGCGGTGGCAGGAGTGCTCTATTTGCTCTGGTTTCCTTTGATCATTATCAGCCTCTTTAAACTGAGCAGAGGCTAAATTCCCCTAGATCCTCCGTCAATTGCCTTTCAATTTTCTTACCTTTGCAGCCTTTGTACTGAGTTGGCTATGCTGTATAGCTTCAGTTTCCCCCCAGATTCGCATGACATTTATTGAACANNCTGGTTCCTGAGGCGGTGGCATTTTCGCTAATTGCCAATGTCAGTCCTTTGATCGGGCTTTATTCTGCTTTTATTATTGGCTTGATAACCGCCATTTTAGGAGGGCGACCCGGCATGATCTCCGGAGCAACCGGCGCTATCGCTGTGGTGGTCGTGGCCCTTGTTGCCCAACATGGGGTAGAATATCTTTTTGCGGCTGTGGTACTAATGGGATTGATCCAATTGCTCATCGGCTTTCTCAAACTCGGAAAGTTTATCCGCCTGGTTCCGCACCCTGTTATATTTGGGTTTTTGAATGGATTGGCCATCGTTATTTTTATGAGCCAATTCAGTCAGTTTAAAGTTGGAACACCCGGTGCGGAGTCCTGGCTAAGCGGAACAGCCTTGTATATAATGCTTGGCCTGGTGCTTCTTTCCATGGCCATCATCCATTTTCTCCCCAAACTTACCAAGGCCTTTCCCGCGGGATTGGCAGCGATTTTAGCGGTGAGTTTGCTGGTTATTTTTGGAGATATCGACACCAAAAGGGTGGGGGATATTGCTTCCATAGCCGGCGGCCTACCCGAGTTTCACCTGCCGCTGGTTCCATTAAATCTCGAAACACTACAGATTATTTTCCCCTATGCCCTGATCATGGCTCTGGTCGGATTAATAGAGAGCCTTTTAACCTTGTCGGTCATCGACGAAATGACCGAAAGCAGAGGAAACGGGAACAAAGAATGTGTGGCACAGGGAACGGCCAATGTGGTAACCGGTTTTTTCGGGGGTATGGGCGGTTGTGCCATGATCGGACAAAGTATTATTAATGTCTCCTCCGGGGGACGATTCCGCCTGTCAGGAATTGTTGCCTCGGTATTCCTGCTTGGTTTTATCCTGTTCGGCTCCTCCCTGATCGAACAAATACCTATGGCTGCCCTGGTCGGACTGATGTTTATGGTAGCGATAGGGACCTTTGAATGGGCAAGCCTGAAAGTTTTCAGGAAAGTACCCTTAACGGATGTTATTGTGATGGTGTTGGTAGCGGGGATTACCGCGATATTCCACAACCTGGCGGTAGCCGTAATCAGCGGGGTGATCATTTCAGCCCTGGCCTTTGCCTGGGAGAGTGCCAAACGGATCCGGGCCCGAAAATTTGTGGATGAGCAGGGAATGAAACATTATGAAATATTTGGCCCCTTGTTCTTTGGGTCGATTGCTGTATTTAATGAGAAGTTCGATGTGTCCAACGACCCTGAACATGTTGTTATTGACTTCGCAGAATCGCGCATCGCGGACCATAGCGCCATTGAGGCTGTCCATAAAATAACCGAACGTTATGCTAAAGTTGGCAAAAAGGTTCACCTCCGCCATTTAAGCGAAGATTGCCGGAAATTGCTCGACAATGCCCAAGCCATCATAGAGGTCAATCATTTTGAAGATCCTACGTATCGCCTGCCGGTTGAATCTATTTAAGGCAGCCTGAAAAGCTGACCTGTATTATACAGCAATTCAACACCGGCGATCCGGGTTTTAAGCTGCAGGTCGTTGAGTTTAATTTTCGCGTTGATATAGCTTAGTTCGCGGTTGTTCACCATAAAAACGGAACTCTCGCCGATCTCAAATAGCTTTTTTTCTGCCTGAAGCAGGCGGTAATAATGCTCTACAATGGTTTCGAATTGCGCGGCTTGTTTTTCTGTATTTGTGAATTCGTTATAGGAGGCCAAAATTTCGTTGGTGATCAGGATCTTTTTGTTTTGCCACTCAAGATCTAGATTGGCCAGTTTGAGCTTTGCCAGTTCGATATCCCCGCGTTCCTTGGTGCGCCACGAGGCGTGTGT
>DQHT01000148.1:0-11333 GCA_003531115.1 Bacteroidota bacterium
TTGAATACCAGGGACAAAAATGTTCAGCCGCTTCCAGAGCCTATGTTCCGGCATCGATCTGGCCAAAAGTAAAAGAGTTCCTGAAGGCAGATCTGGCGAGTATGAAAATGGGTCCCACTGAGGACTTTAGCAATTTTGTGAATGCCGTTATCGATGAAAAGGCTTTTGATAAAATTGCTTCTTATATCGATCAGGCGAAAAAAGACGGACTGGAGATCGTTGCAGGAGGTACCTACGATAAAAGTAAAGGGTACTTCATTGCACCTACCGTTTTATTGAGCTCCCGCCCTGACTATATCACCATGTGCGAAGAAATTTTTGGTCCGGTTTTGACCATCTATGTGTATGAAGATGCCAAATACGAGGAGACACTTGATCTGTTGAACGCCACTTCCGTTTATGCACTCACGGGTTCTATATTCTCTCAGGACCGTTACGCTGCCGAATTGGCTACCCGTAAACTGGAGAATGCTTCAGGAAATTTTTATATCAACGACAAACCTACAGGAGCGGTAGTCGGACAACAACCTTTCGGTGGAGCGAGAGCATCAGGCACCAACGACAAGGCCGGATCCATGCAAAATTTATTGCGTTGGGTTTCTGCACGGACCATCAAGGAAACGTTTGTACCACCTACTGATTATCGATATCCGTTTTTGGCGGAAGACTAGCGGAGTTATGAGTTATGAGTTATGGGTTATGAGTTATGAGTTGGAACTTGGAATTTTTCCCCATAACCCATAACCCATAACCCATAACCCGAAACCCCCTGCTATTATAAAAGACTATAATCCTAAGCCTTTCGAAATCCTCAGTAAAGCCCGACCTATTTATTCACCTCAAACTTCGTCACCTTATTATCAACAGGCGCTACCGAGCGCAGGTACGCATAAATGGCTTTCAGGTCTTCATCCTTCATACCGGCATACATGGCCCAGGGCATAACCGTCTGGTATTCATCAGGGCCAACCGGATTGGGAACAAAATTATCGCGGTAAACACGGAATCGATTCAGGAAATCTTCTTCCGTCATGGTGAGGATACCTGTGGCATGGGGGGTAAGATTGGCTGAACGTACTACCCGCCCGTTACCAATATTGAATTCAAATCCGCCGGCAAAGGGCTCACCAACAAACTTGCCTTTTTCCTGTTTGGTATGGCAATCGAAACATCCTGCGGCATTGACCATATAACCGCCATAAGCAAGCTGATCTGTTTGCGGAGGTATAGCTTGATGTTCAGCCGGTTTTGGAATGGTGCGCACGATCAGGTTCATCGGGAAATCCAGAACAGTTGTCACGGTTTCTGTAGCAAGGGGTTTCAAAGAGCGCACATAAGCAATGATGGAATAGATATCCTCCTTGTCCATCTTGCCATAATGCTCATAAGGCATGATAGGGAAAAGTGGGGTGCCATCTTTACTTACTCCGGATGTAATCGCCCGATAGAGTTCTCCGTCTGTCCAGTCTTTTTTTGCAAAAGGGGTGATATTTCGTGAAACGATATCTCCCGGAAAACCAAATTCGCGGTTAAAATGTTCTCCTCCGGTTCCTTCCGTGCCGGGTTTCGGAGGAGCACTAAACTTGTCCCACTCACGAATGGCATGGCAATCCATACATAAAGAAACATGGTTGGCGAGGTATTCCCCGCGGGCTAAACGTTCGGGGGTAATTTCAACTGTTATGTCGGGTGCAGGACCAACAGTGGGATACGCGACCTGCAGATACGAATATCCACCTCCGGCCACAACGGCAATAAAAAGTACCAGGAATCCCAGTACACGTACTACTTTTTTCATCATTTTTGATTTAGGTTCAATACGAATATAGAAATTAAACGCTAATAGTCAAGGGGTTCTGAGGTGTCTCTCTCTTAGATATTCGTAAAATTGGAGATTGCAGATATTAATAAAGGCGAAGGGGTTCAGGGTATCGGGTTCTGGGTTCTGGGTTTTGGAACTTTTTTATTGGAACTTAAGCTTCACTAGCTTCTCATACTTCAGCAGGGTAAGTTTCAAATGCTGAAAATCGATGGGCTTGGAGATATAATCGTCCATACCCTGAGCCATATACCTTTCCCTGTCGCCTTCCATGGCGTTGGCGGTCATGGCGATAATATGCGGGCAGTCTTCGCCCTTCATCGAGCGGATGACTCGTGTGGCCTCTGTGCCATCCATTTCGGGCATCTGGATGTCCATAAGGATGAGATCATACTCCTTCTGTTTTACGGCATTAACAGCTTCCATACCATTGGTAACCATATCGGCATGATAACCTAAACGATCGAGCACGGTGAGGGCAAGTTTTTGATTAAAAAGGTTGTCTTCTGCCAAGAGTATACGCAGGTTCTTTTCACCCTGATCCGTAGCTTCATTGCCCGTTATTGCCGGTTTTTCCTGAAGGGCGTCTTCTGGCGAAAGCAGGTTGTTGACCGACTGAAGCAAGACCATATGTTTCACCGGTTTTGTAAGGGCATCATCCAAAAAGGAGCTCCCTTTTACTTCCGGATGCATGTTTAAAGAGCTTAACATCAGGATAGGAGTCGACAGCCCAAAGGACCGGATGGCCTGGGCAGTTTCAAAACCATCCAGATCCGGCATGGCATAGTCGAGTACAAATAATGCAGGACGGTATCCCTGGCGTAGGGCTTCCAGCATGGCTTTTGGTCTCAGGTAAACGGTGGGACTTGCTCCCCAGCGTCTGAACTGGTGCTCCAGTATTTTCAGGTTGGTCACGTTGTCGTCGACCACACAAATGGGTTGGTCCTGCAGTTTTGAAAAGTCGGGATAGAGATCTTTAGCCGTGGCCGGGTGCAGGGGTATTTGAAAATAAAACTCAGAACCCTGCCCAACCTGACTCTGCACACCAATTTCTCCGTCCATGGCTTTAACCAGGCGGGTACAAATGGCCAGTCCTAAACCGGTACCTCCATATTTCCTGGTCGTTGAGCTGTCGACCTGACTAAAAGCCTGGAAAAGTTTGACTCTGGCTTCTTCAGGGATGCCTATTCCGGTATCTTTTACCGTAAAACGAATAAAGGCTCCTTCATCTATCCCGCTTACTGTAATGAGTATTTCGCCCTCATCGGTAAATTTTACGGCATTGCTGGTCAGGTTGATCAGGATCTGACGCAGGCGGGTTACATCGCCAAGGATGGAGTCGGGTAGGTCTTCGTCAACGATATAGAGCAGTTCCAACCCTTTTTCTCCAGCTTTCGAAGCAAGCAGATCCAGGGTTTCGCCGATCGTTTGTTCGATGCTCAGGGGATGGAATTCGAGCTCCATTTTCCCGGATTCAATTTTCGAAAAATCGAGGATATCGTTGATGATGGCCAGCAAACTATCGCCGCTCATTTTAATCGTATCCACAAAATCCTGCTGTTCTTCATTTAAAGGGGTGAATTCCATTAAAGAAGTCATGCCAAGAATACCGTTTAATGGAGTACGGATTTCATGACTCATGGTGGCCAAAAATTCGGCTTTGGCACGGGCCGCCATTTCGGCGTTTTCTTTGGCTTCGATCAATTCAGCCTGGTATTGCAGCGCTTCAAGGTCACGTTCAATCCATTCACCCATCGAACGCAGGAAGGATATTTCTCCGTCACTGAAAGGAATATTCCTCTTGTCTTCACTGAAGAAATTGAGGCTACCAAAAAGTTCGTCGTTTACATAGATGAGAATTCCGATAAAAGAACGTTTCTGATACTTTTTAAAGGCCCTGCTTTTCGCATAGGGGCTGTTCTCCATATCATCGATCGCCAGAATGCGGTTTTCACGGATAAGCAGGTTGGTATAACTTGTTGCAACATCACTGCGATACCCCGGAGAAAACTCCCTGATAATCGGAGAAATGTTTTGGATTTCGAACTCATTTTCTTCCAGTTTATTGATGAGTCCGAATTCCATCCCAAAAAACCCACGACCGATCTCAATGGTTTTTTGAAAGCGTTCATATGGATCGTCGATCTGAATAACCGCTTCGTATAGCTGCCTTAAAGCTTCTTCCTGTCTTTTCCCGTTTAATTCAAGCTGACGGAACAGGCTGATATCCTGCTGTATGGTCGCATACGCGAGAATCTGGCCATCTTCACCAATAACAGGGAAAAAGCTGGCCTGAACGGGAATAAGGGTGCCGTTTTGAATATTTTTCAGGTGCACACGTCCGCTCCACGATTCTCTTTTTTTAAGTGCAGGTATGATCTCCCTGGTATAGATGGCTGCAGTGTCTTTGTCAAGAACCTCAAGAATACGTTTCCTTTTCAGGAGCTTCATTTCAGGCAGGCTGGCCATTTTTCTTCCCGCGTCATTGACAAAGGTGATCCGGAAATCCTTGTCGGTAAGTCCGATAAAATCCGTCGAATTTTCGATAACCAGGTTATTGATGAACAACTGACTAACGAGTGCGGCTTTTTCCTGATAAGCTTCTGCCAGACGAAGGTTTTGTTCGTTCAGACTTTCCTGCTTTTTACGCAATTCACTATTCAATTCCAGGAGTTGTTCATTGTGCTTCTGATAGCTCAATAAAAGTGGGCGCACCACGATAAACAATTCAAGGATGAGCAGGAGGCCAATGAGCAATGACATGGCTAGCTCAAAACGTTTGATATTTCCGATCTGTTTCCTGCTGTCGTATTGGATCTCATTCACCGCTGCATCCATCCCCTCCAAATAGGCATTGGAATTCAGTATCAGCCTTGCCATACTTGCCCGGCTTGTGTCGCCGGCAATGATACCAAGCATAACACCTTTGAGATCCAGAAACAGCCGGTCGACCTCAGCCATGGAGGCTTGTTTGGCTTCAGACTTAAGCAGGTCGGAGCGATCCTCATTGAGAATATAATCGTGATGGTAGCTCCAGTTATTGATGCTGTGTTGGGCGGAATCAGCGTAGCTGCTGTGGCCCTGGGCGAAAAGAAGGAGTTCTTTGGTTGCCTTTTCGGAAAGCATCCGCTGTTTTCCCGACCGGTTGATCAGGGAGGCGTCATCGTTCCTTTTCTGAAGCAAAAACTGGCTGAGTACCTGTGCCAGAATAAGCAGAATAGCTATGCTGGCTAAAGAAACGGTATAGACCTTGTTACGGTTCATTCAGTATTTTGATCACAATGTTTTCAATTCTAGGTTATTTTGCATGTTTTTAAGAACAATTTTATATGAATAGCAGAGGGTGTATTCTAATAGTGGATGACGAGGATGACTTGAGGAATTTGATGGCCCGTGTGCTGGAGCTGGAAGATTTCACCGTGTATACTGCATCGACCCCGGCTCAGGCTTTTAACATCCTGGAAAACAAGCCGGTAGAAGTTGTTGTGAGCGACGTGCGTTTGGAAGTGGCCAATGGATTGGACCTCATTCCCGAATACAAACAAAAAAAGCCTTTTGCTGAAATTATTATGCTAACGGCATATGGAAATATTCCCGATGGCGTGAATTCCATTAAAAGAGGCGCGTTTGACTACCTGACTAAGGGCGACGACAATATTCGTATCGTACCTGTGGTTGAAAAAGCCCTTGAAAAAGCACGCATATCCACCCAGTTATTTAAGCTGGAAGCCGATACCCCTGTTACGGGTTTTGATGCGGTAATAGGGGAGAGTCCGGCATTAAAGTCAGCTATTAAACTCGCTACCCGTGTAGCCGGTTCCGATCTGAGCGTGCTGCTTACCGGAGAAACTGGAACCGGAAAAGAGGTCTTTGCCAATGCTATCCATCATGCCAGCAAACGCAATAAAAAACCGTTTATGGCGCTTAACTGTTCGGCACTGGGAAAAGAGCTTCTGGAAAGCGAACTATTTGGTCACGTGAAAGGCTCATTTACAGGCGCTACGGGTGACAAAACAGGATTTTTTGAAGCCGCAGCCGGAGGAACCCTTTTTCTGGATGAGATCGGAGAAATGAGCCTCGACCTGCAGGCAAAATTGCTGCGGGTTCTTGAAACCAGTATGTATTATATGGTTGGCAGTACGAAAGAGAAAAAGGCTGATGTGCGTATCATCGCAGCAACAAACCGTGACCTGCTTACCGAAGCCGAGGCAGGTAATTTCAGGCTCGATCTGTATTATCGCCTGAGCACCTTTGTCGTCGAATTACCTCCCCTCAATAAGCGTGGCGATGATGTAATTATATTGGCTGAATATTTTGTAAAACAAGCAGCTGGACGAATGGGAATGGCTGTCCCCAAATTCAGTAAAGCACTGATCAATGCCCTGAAACAACATGCCTGGAAAGGAAATTTGCGGGAGCTTAAAAATGTGATGGAAAGGGCCTTAATACTTTGCGACAGCGGGGAACTGGATGTGGAATTATTGCCCCAGGATTTTAATGGCGGACATGGAGGAGCTGCCTTGGTTCGTCCGAATGCTACAGTAGATCTTGCCAGCCTGGAAAAAGATCATATAGCCAATATGCTTGCCTTTACGGGGGGCAATAAAACACGTACTGCGGATATTTTGGGCATCGGCATAGCTACCCTGTACCGCAAAATTCAGGAATACGGCATTTAACCATGTCGAAATGAAAGGATTTCCTATCAAAATGAGAGGGTTTTCTTTTGGCATGCCAGAATAAAAAAGCCATAAACAACACTAAAATCAGTGTTTTAAGTTTTTTTTGGCATGATTGACATGACTGGCATGTTTTTTCGAATCTATCCTGCAAGAACAAGCGAGTTTGTTTGTGAAACCAGGGATAGGTTTGGATAGGTTATCTCACAAACGACAGCAATCTTAATGATTACCGCCTCGTTCAACTATTAAAAAACAGGCCTCCGGTCTATATCGGTTGCAGGGAACATTACCATAGGACTATCGTCATGTTAGTTCAGACCGGAGCCTGTTTTTTTATTAATCCTAATTTTTTTCAGGTATGCAGTGGGAGATCTGGTTTTGGTTAACCGTCATTGTGGGATTGGCGGCAACGGTATTACTGACATTGTTCTATCGTCGTGATTAATACTTTTTCTACTATCTTTTGCCCATGAAATGGGGCTTTCCTGATTTTAGCATCAAAACACGTATCCAGCTGGGAGTCTCAACCTTCCTGCTGGTTATCGTTGTGCTCGGTTCTGCCAGTATTTATTACCTCCGGGTTATCCAGAAAAATGCAGAATCCATCTTTACACGCAACTACGCCATTCTTGAAAAAAGCGAACGTTTTGCGCATTACTCTCATCAATTCCGGGTAAACTGGATCTATTTCGCCTCCGGACTCGACAACAGCCAAACCGCCATTAAAAAATTATATACCGGCATTTATGAGGTCGACTCCATCCTGATCAATCAACGTTATCTGGCCAATGGCGAGGTTGAACCGGAGTTGATGGATTCCGTACGTATTGCCCTCGATAAATTCAAACTCGATTTTAAACAAAGCCGCTTTGTGGGAACCTTTGATACCACTGCGGTCAGTGCCGAAATATTTGCCGACCTCGACCGTATGATCGAGGTGAATGAACGGCTGGCTAACGTGCTTCGAAAGGACGTGATGAGTCGTTATGAAAAAACAAAACTTACCGTAAATCAGGTGATCACGAGCATGGTGATCCTCTCCGTGAGTTTGTCGGCTCTCGGATTTCTTCTGCTTTGGCTGATCCCAAGGTATATCGTGGGTCCGCTGAATGAGTTGGCGGTTCGTATTACACGTATCGGAGACAAAGACTTTAGCCAGCGCATGAAAGGCTTAAACAAGAGCGATGAGTTTGGTATGCTGGCAACCGCCTTCAACCGCATGGCTGATCAGTTGAATACCTACGAGCAGATGAACATCACCGAAATGGTGAAGGAAAAAAAACGGATCGAGACCATCATCGACCATTTGAATGAGGCGATCATGGTTACCGATGAGACCAATGCGGTGATATGGATGAACGAACAAGCCGAAACTTTATTCGGACTGCCCCGCCAGGCTATTTTGGGCATGAAGCTGAATGAGATCCGCCCTGTTAATTTCAGCGAAGAAGCCCTTTTGTCGCGCCCCAATGAACAGGGAGCCAGTCTTTTTAATTTTAGTGCTCAGATCGGTAACCGTACCAAATATTATCACAAAGAAGAGGTAAGTGTTGGTACTTCGCTCGAATCAAACAACGGCATATCAGCCGGAAAGGTCATCATCTTCTACGATATTACCGACTTCAGGGAGCTGGATATTGCCAAAACAAATTTTATGGCCACCCTGTCACACCAGTTTAAGACCCCGATTTCGGCCATGAATATTAGTCTGGACCTCTTACACAATCCAAAGCTGGGCAAACTGAATGAAGAGCAGGAGAAACTGGTGACTACCTTAAAAACACAAAACGGACGCCTCCTGGGCATGGTGAATGAACTGCTCGATCTGGGACAGATAGAAACCGGAAAAATTCGGCTTTTAAGAGAAGAGATCACGGCTGAGGAGTTGGTAAATCATAGTTTGTCGACCATTCAGGCAATCCTGGAAAACCGGGAACTCAGTGTTGACAAACAGTATGAAAAGGGACTACCTGAGTTGGAAGTAGATCTGGAGAAGATCACCTGGGTGCTCAATAACCTGCTCACCAACGCGGCCAGGTATTCGCCCAAAAAAGGACATATTTACCTGAGTGTGAGCAAGGAAAAGGGCTTTTTACGTTTTAGCGTCCGCGATGAAGGTCCCGGAATAGAGGAAGACCTGATGGCCCGGATTTTTGAAAAATACCAGCGTAACAAATTCGACAAAACCAAAGGTACCGGACTCGGACTCGCTATTGCCCGCGAAATCATCGAAGCACATAAAGGGAAAATTACGGTGGAAAGTGAACTTGGAAAGGGAAGTACCTTTACGTTTACCCTGCCTTATTCTTCGTAACCGAATTCTTTGAGCAGTTTATCGTCGTTGCGCCAGTTCTCTTTGACCTTAACAAACAGTTCAAGATAAACCTGCTTTTTAAAGAGGTTTTCAAGGTCCTGTCGCGCTGCTGAGCCCGTGTTTTTCAGTGCAACACCTTTGTTTCCGATCACAATGCCTTTTTGCGAATCGCGTTCTACCATGATATCCGCCTGGATCTTGATGAGTTTATCGCCTTCTTTAAAGCTGTTCACCACCACCTGGCAGGAGTAGGGTATTTCCTTTTTATAGCGCTGGAAGATCTTTTCGCGGATGATCTCAGAAGAAAGGAAGCGGTCGCTTTTGTCAGTATACTGGTCTTTGTCGAAATACGGCGGACTCTCCGGCAACATGGAGACCAACATGTTTTTAAGCTCTGTTGTATTGAATTTATTCAATGCAGAAACCGGGATAATGGTATCGGTGATGTTCTTTTCTTTCCAATGATCGATAAGGCTTTGTACAGCCGCCTGTTCGAGCTGATCAATTTTATTGAGGATGAGGATAAGGGGTTGTTTGATCCTTTTCAGTCGTTTTTCCACCTCTTCGCCGAGTTCACGCTGTCCAACTTCGAGGATAAGCAGCACCACGTCGCCATCAACGATACTTTCATCCACATAATGCATCATGGATTCCTGCAGTTTGTAGGCCGGGTCAATGATCCCGGGGGTATCTGAGAGGACCATCTGGTAGTCGTCGCCATTGATAATCCCGAATATCCGGTGCCGGGTAGTCTGGGCTTTAGGCGTAGTAATGGCCATCTTATGCCCCATCATGGCATTGAGTAAGGTCGATTTTCCTACGTTGGGTTTGCCGATGATGCTGATATAACCTGCCCGGTGTTTGCTCATTTATGAAGTTTTATTTGTAGTGCAAAGAAAGAGTATTATATTTGCACTCCCAAAAGGGAAACACAACAGTGCGGGATGGAGCAGTGGTAGCTCGTNNTAGGTTCGAGTCCTAGTCCCGCTACGAATAGCAAGGGGTTTCGAGGTATTGCTGATACACAGCTGATACACGAGACCCCTCTTTTTTTGCAAAATGTTACGGTTTACGAGGGGATATGGCTAAATTGAAAAAGCTATGTCAGACAATTCAGAGTTCATTAAAGCACCGGTCATCAAGAACCGGAATGGAGATTTATCCAAAAGGTGGTATGTCGAATACCAGTTTTTAAACCCTAAATCAGGAAAATGGGAACGAATACGTGATTCGGGAAAAGCCAACCTTTTAAACACTTCTGAGGAGAGAATGAAGGCGCTTCACGGCTTATGTGAAGAATTAGGAGCGCGGATGTATAAGGAAGGATTTTACCCTTATGCCGACAGTAAACCCGTCAACAAAAGGAATTACAACATCGAGTTTGCTCTTCTGGAGGTGATTGATGAAAAACAAACCTATCAGATGCATACTAGCCATAGGGATTCGAAATCCAGAATTAAAACATTTATAAAATGGCTACGGGAGAATCAGTTGAATCGATTAAGGCCAAGTAAAATCACCCGCGTTATCATTTCCGATTTTATGCGATACCTTGTGGTGACAAATGGTATAAGCAATAGAACCAGAAATAACTATCTCATAGAACTAAAATCGTCTTTCAACAAGCTGAAGACCTTGGAGATGTTCCCGGATAACATGCCAAATCCCTGTGACTCTATTGCCAGAATTCGATCCAAATCACAGCGACATGTGTTGTTCACAAAATCGGATATGAAGCGGATGCAGCACTGGATGGAAAAAAATGATCCTAACCTGCTGCTGTTCACCCGCCATATTATAATGGGTATGCGACCAATTGAAATTATTAAGCTACAGGTTTCGCAATTCGATACGGAAGATTGGTTTATTAATGTATGGGCAGAAGACGAAAAAACCGGTAGCTATAAAAAGAAGATAATCCTGGAGCAATATCGCCAACAACTTGCCGATATGGCGTTGTGGCAATACCCCGGGCAATACTTCATGTTTACATCGAAAGGGAGACCTGGACTTAAACCAACTACACGCGATTACTTTTCAAAGCGATTTAAAAAGATGAAAGACGAGCTGGGTTTCGGCACCATGCACACTATGTACGGTTTGCGCCATACAACCATTATTGGGTTGGTAAAAGCTGGTATGAACCACGTTGATATAATGAAATACTCAGGACATAAAACGCTGGACGCTTTTCAGGCTTATGTGCAGCAGTACCTTGATGATGATAGTATTCCTGATGTTGGAAAATCGCTGAGTTTTGTTTTGTAAAATATTTATACTCCTGAGAAAAAGGAGATTTTCGCATTTTTGGGCAAAAGGTGTGCGGATGGACTTTAACAACCTATTAGTCAATGTATTATACGCGCACACCTTTAAAAAAACAGGGTGTGCGGAAGCTTTAGTACGTGTGCAAGTGTGCGGAAATCGGAGTCAAAGAATGGCAGAAAATCATGTCGGTTGCTATATCAAGGATACCCCGCACTATCCAAGGTAATCAATAAAGATATTGACGACTATT
>DQHT01000148.1:11442-17915 GCA_003531115.1 Bacteroidota bacterium
GCGTGTTGTATTATTGAGGAACCAATGACCAACCTATGAAAGCTCATTTTATTATCGCCTTGTTATTTCTGACAAGCTGTGCCACAACCACAACAGTGCAGCTTTGTACTGTTGCTCAGGTAACAGACCTCGAAGCACCTGATTCAATAATGGTATTTGAGTCCGAGCATCTTAGAGTATCTTACGATTTTTGGGGTAAGGGAGGGAAAGGTTGGGTGACTATATACAACCACTCGGATTCATTTTTAAACCTTAACCTGAAAGAGTGTTTCTTTATACTTGGCACATATCCAACGCCCTATTACGACGAAAAAATTGAAGTATCTAGCTTTACTGTTAATAGTGTTCCATCACCTTATCGGAATCCGTACACGTATACAACTACCGAGATAAACTCAAAAAACCCTGTTATCTGGCTGCCTCCTTTTACAGGAATGAGTTTGCCCATAGGAACCCTTTCAAGGAGAGTAATTGAGACATGTGATAATAAGGAGCAAATCAAAACGACATATGCATACGGGGAGCATTTGATAGATTTTCGCAACATTATTACCTACCGCANNACACATTACTGCCCGTACGTAGCCCCATACCGTTTTTATGTAGAAAGGTAGGGTATTCTTGTCGTACAAAGAGGTACCACATAAGTCAATGGTGAGAATGATCCCACTAAATTCTACATTAATCGACGCTACCGTTTAACTTGAACAATGCATGTTTTACAATTCGTTTAGAAAAGAGGTTAAATAGAATTGTATTCAAGATAACGGCAAATAACCAATAAGCCGCTGCCGCATTTAGCTCCCAGAATGGGATATCTGTTAGTAATAAAATGTAATTAAAGATAATGATAAAGGCAAAAAATATAGGAAGTTCATATCCCTTAAGGAAATGGTTTTTGAATTTCGTGTAGCTTATATCAGTGTTCACTTCAAAAACCAATGTGTAGTATGAATATGATAATGCAATTAGAAAAGTGATCGTTGTCAATAATATCGACGTGTCGAGATAATCTTGCCTTGGGATAATTCGGATAAGATCAAAACTAAACTCATTTCGAAATGCCGTGCCAATAAGTAGATTGTTCAACCAAATGCCGGATAAGTATATCAGCCAATTTAAATGGCGAATTTTTTTTCGTTTGATCATTTTTTTCTTTTCTGAAATAGCCCTGATTTTTTGTCCATGGAATAGTCGAAAGCAATCCAGCCAGGAAGTCCTCCGGCAGCATAAAATCGGGCAACAGGTACAAAATCAGCAGACTCCATAGTGCCGATAATAAAAATTCCAAAAATTAGGAACAGAGAAAGCAGGTATCCAATCGTATAAAACCAAAACTGAGTCTTTGTCTTCGGATTGAAGAATCTGGAAAAGAAAATGCCCAGTGCAATGTGCAATACAGAACTTAAGACAAAAGTTTCCAAGTTGTAAGTTTAGTTGCTACCTCAATTCTGCAAGTTAACCATTCGAACAAAAAATAGTACCGGGCCGGTTTTTTGAAAGGCGGGCTTCTCGATCATGCAATAATTTTATTTCAATCCGGCTGCATTATGTATTTTAGCAGCAATGAATGTTCAGCAGGATGGAAAACAGGCCCATGGATATTCGGGGCAATTGGGTTCAGTGGTTCACATGTGTTTTTCCAGAACAACCACTAATCACTGTTTTTAAAGATAAGAATAGGGTTAGTATAGATTGGATTGGCGATATGGATCATGAATGCAGCAAACCGCAGGATTCAAAATGAGCAATCTGTGTCCTATGTCCCGGAGATGGTGGGGCAATCAATGGCTGTTTTTATGTACTCCATACTTTTGAGCGCATTGATAGCAGTACTGGTGTGATTGATTAAATTTTAAACTATTGACTATTGGTTTAAATTAAACTTTAGGGAACATGAAGAATCTTATTTTCTTAACTTTTTTCGCATCGATACTGGCATCTTGCTCGGAAATTTCGGAGGATGACCTTAAAATAATTGAAGGCATACATCTGGGAAAAAATTTGGAAACATTTAAAAATGAGACGGCCAGGTTACCCAATAAACAGTTTGTTATTGGAGAGGGCACTTCAGATCCAAATGAATTTCGGGATAGATTCATTGAGTGTACATTCTCAGAGATATTTGACAATCCAGGTTATGGTACTGATAAAATCAGGCACCTGGCTTTAATCGTACCTTCAAAAACTCTTGGTTCAAATAATGTCGAGGTAGTAACTGTTTATATTTGTAACAGCCGGTTAACTTCTGAATATCCGGAAAACTTTTTGCCCCGAAGTGATGGCCTGAGTACAATTGATCAAACGGTTCATGATTTGATCATATCAGAAGCACTTGAAATGCTCAAAGTCAAGTATGGGCCGCCTGAGCAGATTTTATCTGGTTATGGAGTCTATAGTGAGACTTTGGCTCCTAAATTCCAAATTACCCAAAAGCCAGCTAACCAGGAAGCAAGGATGTTTGTCTGGGAAACCAAAGCTATTCGAATTAGCTTCTTCGAAGGTGAAAGAACTTTTAGTACCTATAAACCAAAGATGTCTTATTATCATGTCACAGAAGAATATATGAATGACACGGTGACTTCAAGCAATGTCACCAAGGGCTTGGTTGAAATGATGGGACACCTTTATACCCGAAAAGGAGCGTACATAAAGTATTCATTAAAGCCTGATGTACGGGATAAATTGAAATTAGATAAGCCAAATTTGTAACCATCAGGAAGCGTCAATATCAGTTGTCTCATTTTAGCATTTCTCCCGCTTTTCAGCGGCTTTCCGTATTTTGGCAGCAATGAGCTTTGGCAAAACAATAAAAATCTTCCTAATCGACGGTGACCCAAATAGCCGTATGAGTTGTGAACTATCAAATTGGACCAGTAAAGCTTATCAAATCCCGCGTATTATATTAGTATGGTATTAAAAAAAGTCCAAACGGCCTTGGATCGCATTAGAACTATTGCGACCCATGGATGGCGTTCCGGATTGCAGGATTTCAGCTCTATTCAGGCTTGTTGATCTAAATTTTACCAGGTTGCAAAGTTTACAAAGTATGCAAAGCGGGCGTGCTGCCTTCCGGGATGTGAGATGTGCTCGATGAGATATCGATAAACATGAGTGCTTAAGAGTATTAGTTAATCCTCATTCCCAAAAATTGGCGTTTATTGCAACTGCGATTACTTGCAATAAACCGCAAAGCAAGACAAGCATAATATGAAAAAATCTGCCTACGGTAAGCCTTTCTTAGTCTCCAATAGCAATGAAATTACCCTATTAAACAAGGTGGATCTGGCAGACGAAGCATCTATACAGGAGTTGATTTTTAATAATCCGGAATGTTTGCCGGTAAGTGATATCGATGAATCGTTTAATCCGCTGGTGCCGGTTTGTATGGAGCTAAATACACAGGTTGGGCCAATGGATATATTGATGACTTCACCAAACGGGGAATTGGTGATTATAGAGACAAAGCTTTGGCGAAATCCTGAGGCAAGAAGAAAGGTAGTGGCACAAATTCTCGATTACGCAAAAGAGCTTTCTTCCTGGTCCTACGAAGACCTTCAAAGAGAATTGAATAAACGCCTCAGTACAAAAGGGAATATTTTGTATGATGTCGTTAAAAGAGCCAAGCCAGACCTGGTGCTTTCTGAGGCAGATTTCGTTGATTCGGTAAGCCGGAGTCTGGAGAGAGGTAGGTTTTTGTTATTAATAGCAGGGGATGGGATTCGTGAAGGTGCTGCGGGAATTGCTGAATTTTTGAGTAGTGCAGGTTTTATGAACTTCACCTTTGCCATGATCGAGTTTAATGTATATCAGGCTGAAGGTATTGGAAGGTTAATTATTCCTAAGACGCTGGCAAAGACCACCGAAATTTCGCGAATGACGATTGATGTGCCAAAAGGATTTGTGCTTTCAAAGAGTGATGAGATTGAAACAAGCTTATCCGAAAAAAGTGTGCTTTCACCTGACCAGGAAAGAGAAAAGCATTTTTACACCAAGTTTTGGCAGGAACTTCTTGCTGAGCTCATGTTTGACGACCCCGGACAGGCTTTACCAAACCCAGCTAATGCACAGAATCTTTATGTGTATCCCGGGACAACCAAACGCGCATGGATTAGTGCGTATTTCGCGAAAAGTCAAAAACGGGTGGGTGTTTATTTTAGAGTTGCGCGTAATCAGGAGGGGCTTGAATTATTAGAAGCCTTAAGCCTGGAGAAAGATGCTATCAGGAGTGAGTTTGCCGATGAAGCTACTTGGAATTGGAGTGACGTAGGAGATATATCGGTCCGTTTTCCATGCGATGATGTCTTTGCCGATGAAAACCGAGAGGCACTCAAAGACTTTTTTAAAAACTGGTTAAATACGTTCGTCAATGTATTCCGGCCAAGGATGAAGAGATTGGGAATGTAACCACTTGCATGCAATAAATATATTGCGACCCTTTAAGCAAGGCTAAAATTATAGGTTTCAGCCCAAGTAAGTTTGATACATAGCCCACAAATAAAAACGCTTCCATCCGATACCTAACTCCTTGTTCGAGATCCAATACCTTGAAATCTCGCAACGCACGTAATTCCAATATTGCAATCCGGCCGTTTTGCGTATTTTAGCAGCAATGAGCTTTGGCAAAACAATAAAAATCTTCCTGATCGACGGTGACCCAAATGGCCGGATGAGTTGTGAACTATCAAATTGGACTGGAAAAGCTTACAAAATCCCACGCATAAAGGTGAAGGAATGTACAGATCGCGATGACATGCAAAGCACCGGTGTTTATTTTCTGTTCGGCAGAGACGATGAAGGTAAGGACATGGTTTATATTGGTGAAGCAGAAACAATACTAAAACGGCTCAATCAACACGTTACACAAAAGGAATTTTGGAATGAAGCCATCGTGCTTACAAGTAAAGATGATAACCTGAACAAAGCGCATATCAAGTATCTGGAAAATCGTTTTTATGAGGTTGCAAAGGTTGCAAAACGTTACAAGGTGGAAAATTCGATAACCCCAACCCAATCTTCAATATCCGAGTCGGATCGTTCGGAAATGGAGGAGTTTCTTCAAAATGGCCGTATCCTGATTAATACTCTGGGCCACAAAGCATTTGAAGAAAAACGTGAATCAGCGCCAAATAAGCTAACGGAGGTGTTTTTTATCAAAGCGGCAAGAGGTGCTGATGCACAAGGAGAGCCTACGTCTGATGGTTTTGTTGTATTTAAAGGATCCAAGGCGGCAATTGATACGGTAAGGTCAATGACATCTGGATTTATTAAGTTTCGCAATGAACTTATTGCAAGCGGAATAATTATGCAATCGGAGAATTGGTTCGCTTTTACGGATGACTATATCTTCTCAAGCCCTTCAACTGCCGCGTCTATAGTGCTTGGTCGTAATGCTAATGGTTTGACAGAATGGAAAAATAGAGAGGGCATGAGTTTGAAAGACCTGGAATTAGGCGAAAAACAAAACGGCACGCAATGACAGAATTGCAACCCTTATTGGATCAGGTCGGAGCGATTTCATTTAAGTATGAGAAGCTCAATGATTTGCTTGGCTACAATGTTTTCGATGTCATATTTAAGAACCATGACGAAGTCAGGCTGCATTCCAAATTTCTTGCGGA
The DNA here is from genome assembly GCA_003531115.1 of Bacteroidota bacterium. Classification (GTDB taxonomy): domain Bacteria; phylum Bacteroidota; class Bacteroidia; order UBA8524; family UBA8524; genus UBA8524. The sequence continues at coordinate 17,064 of DQHT01000148.1, forward strand.
TTTATTGGACCCAGCCGGCTTTCATAGAAAGGGCAATGAGTTTTTAACTGAATTTTTAAGCGTAATCAAAGCTGATCCTATCCAGTTAAAGGAGGTTTGGGTAGGAACCGAATACCGGAACATCGATATTTTTATTACCAATGAAAATACGAGACAAGCCATAATTGTCGAAAACAAAATCTGGGCTGAAGATCAACTGGCTCAATTGGAGAGGTATGAGGAGATTGCCAGAGAGGAAAGATATAGTGAAGTTCAAATATTCTATTTAACACTTGACGGAAGGGAGCCCTCCGAAAAAAGTCTTGGTAAACTAAAACCTGGGCGTGTTAAACTGATTTCGTATTCCTTTGAAATATTTAGTTGGATTAAACGGTGTATGGAATTATCGGTCCGAAATCCGAATCTATTGTTTACGCTCAGTCAATACCAAGATGTGGTGGCTGAATTAACCGGACAGCATATGAATGAAGAACAAAAAAATGAAATGTTTCAACTTATCGGTCGAAACGACAATGTTCTCAAAGCAAAGGAAATTGTTGATTCATGGAACCATATTAAATGGCAGACCGAATGGAATTATTGGGAAAAAATGGCAGAGTTTGTATCTGCTAATTACACAATCTTACCTTACCAGAAGTACTCGAAAGAAAAGCTGGATGGGATAATTAATGCTTCGCGAAATCGGGATCCCTGGTACGGAATAATGTTCGAGATTGGAAAAAGCAAAAAGGAAAGTGTCTGTCTATTTATTGAACGGGGATTTAACGGCCCCTATTTCGGACTTACGGTTCATAATAAGGGTGATCGGACAGTTTCTTGCGAGGAACGACATAAATACTTGGAAAAGAGAAT
>DQHT01000004.1 GCA_003531115.1 Bacteroidota bacterium
TGCCCCATGCCCCATGCCCCATGCTCTCACCTTTATCTGATATTTCTGCTCCGTCCGTCGCACTTCGGCTGGCTCAGTGTGACGGACCATGAAACGCCCCACATTCACTCCATCTTAGTCTATCATTTCCAAGTCTCCTAGTTGTTCAAATCATAAACCATAAATCATAAATCAAAAATCATAAATCAAAAATCCCCTGCCTCACCTCTTAATTTCAACGTCTCGTCGAGCAGCATTTTCCACAATGACGAAAATATATTCTCTTTGCAGCGCAAATACGCCTAGCTTTCAACGAATGAAACACCTCATTTTTTTTAGCCTCTTTTTTGCCTTCTTTCAGGCAGGAGTAGGGGCACAGAGTATAACCCTGAGCGGACGGATCACCGATGCTGCTACAGGTGAAGAACTGATCGGGGCCACGCTTTATGTGCAGGAATTAAAAAATGGAACAGCGACGAACGCCTATGGGTTTTATTCCTATACCCTGCCCAAAGGCACCTACAGGATCACCTACAGTTTTATTGGCTATGTGAGTTACGATACGCTGATCACCCTCAATACTGACCAGATCCTGGATATTGAACTTCGTGAAGATGCCAGAACTCTGACAGAAACGGTGGTTACGGGTGAAAAAATTGACAAGAACGTAACGGAAAACAAAATGTCGGTGGTCTCTATCGATGTCAAAACGGTCAAACGTATTCCTATTTTGTTAGGTGAGGTGGATATCATCAAAGCCATTCAACTCCTTCCCGGTGTGCAGTCGGCCGGTGATGGAAACACCCTTTCCATTGTGCGGGGTGGGAATGTTGACCATAACCTGGTGCTGCTTGATGAGGCCGTGGTGTACAATCCTTCTCACGTCGTGGGCTTTTTCTCCGTGTTTAATGGCGATGCGGTCAAAGACTTTGAGCTCTATAAAGGTGGTATCCCATCGCAATTCGGAGGCCGTCTGGCTTCGGTGATGGATGTGCGGATGAAAGACGGAAACACCAAAAAGTTCTCGGCCAGCGGGGGTATCGGAATTTTATCTTCCCGCCTCACCCTCGAAGGTCCTATCCAAAAGGAAAAAAGCTCCTTCATCCTCTCCGGAAGACGCAGTTATTTTGATCTCTTTTTCCCCTTAAGCGATCGAACCAAAGACGCCATCGCCAATTTTGGGGACCTCAATGCCAAAGTAAATTTTAAACTCACAGAAAAGGACCGCCTTTATATTTCAGCCTATACCGGAAGGGATAGACTTGGTTTTGCGGGAATAGCCGGCTTCGGTTGGGGAAACACGACTACAACAGCACGTTGGAACCATATTTTTAACAATAAATTATTCCTGAATACCAGCCTTATCTATAGCCGCTACAATTACCAGATCGACTTTAACCTCGCGAAAAACCTGAACTTTCAGCGTTTGAATTTTATTGAGGATATCAGCATCAAACAAGACTATACCTATTACCTCAACGCAAAAAACACCCTGCGTTTTGGATTCTGGGATACCTACCATACTTTTTTACCTGGCAGGCTGGAACCCATCACTCCTGAATCCATCATCACGGCCGACGCCCTGCCTAAAAAATATGCGCTGAGCCAGGCGTATTATTTTAGTCACGAATGGAAACCAAAAGGCCGTTTTGAAATGGAATACGGTCTTCGCCTTTCAGTATTCTCCAACACGGGAAAAGGCCGGGAATTTTTATATGAAAACGGAGAGAAAAACTACTTCAAAGACGGGTCTGTTCGCCCGGGCAAAATTATCGATACCCTAAATTATGCCTCGGGTGAATTTTACAATACCTACGCCAACCTGGAGCCACGCTTAAACATGATCTACAGGCTCAATTCAAAAAGCTCGATCAAAGCATCGTACAACAGAATGACCCAGTACCTGCACCTCATCCAGAATATTACAGCCAGCACGGGACAAGAATTTTGGACACCTTCAACCCCATCCATCAAACCCCAGATCGCGGATCAGGTGGCATTGGGCTATTTCCGGAATTTCCTGAATAACCAGATAGAAGGCTCAGTGGAAGTATATTATAAAAATATGAGCAATACGGTGGAGCTGATCGACAATGCTGCCATCGACTTCAATGAAGCCATCGAATCGCAATTGGTGGCCGGAAAAGGCAGAGCCTATGGAATGGAACTTTTTGTAAGAAAAACCAAAGGAAAGACCACCGGCTGGGTGGGTTATACGCTGGCAAAATCAGAGCGTAAAGCCGATAATATCAACCGCAACGAATGGTACAATTTCCGTTTTGATCGCCGCCATTACCTTACTGTGGTTGCATCTCATGACCTGAACAAAAGGATCAATATTTCGGGAAGTTTTATTCTTGCAACGGGCGATGCCTATACCGCTCCGGTGGGTCAATATACCATCAACGGACAAGTTGTTCCGCTGTACAGCGACCGCAATGCCCTGCGAATTCCGGCTTATCATCGTTTAGACCTGAGCATGACCCTCTACCGCAAGCAGGTGGAAGGGAAAACCTATAAAAATGAAAGCAGCTGGGTGTTCAGTATTTATAATGTGTATGGAAGAAAGAACTTCTATACCCTCGACTTTAAGGTGGACCCGGATACCGGACAAAATGCCGCCTACAAAACCTACCTCTTCCGCATGGTGCCTTCCGTAACCTATAATTTTAAATTCTAAGCCGATGAAATTGCATCCTATATTCATTGTCGTTCTGGCGCTTAGCCTGTTTACATCCTGTGAAGAAAAGATCGACCTCGAATTGGGCGATACCCAAAGCCGGGTTGTCATTGAGGGGAACCTGATCACAGAAACCGATTCTTCTTATGTTCGCCTCAGCCTTACCCAGGACTATTTTAACCCGATCGAACCCGTTTATGTTTCAGACGGAACCGTTGAGATCTCTTCCAATCAAGGCACTGTAATTTTTAACTATGCAGGCGATGGGTTGTACAGAGGTCCTGCCGGGTATAAACCCGATACTTCCGTTGTTTATACCTTAAAAGTTGTTGTTGATGGAAAGGAGTATACAGCGGCAAGTACCCTGTATCCTATGTTTCAGGTCGACACCAATTTGCAATTCGACTACCGGCCTGCAAGCGGATTTTTCGAAGAAGGTTTTGCAGTGACCTACTATTCCATCGACAACCGTTTGGATGAAGTGTATACCAAATTCAATTTTGGACAGAACGATACACTTTTTGACCAGAACATCCTCTTCACCAATTCAGGTATCCGGAAATTCGAGACCGTGCCTTTTGAATTGCCCTTCTTCCGGGTTCAGTCGGGTGATAAAGTAATGATGGAATTTCGGAGTATCGATATTCCCGTGGCAACCTACTTGCAGGCCCTGGCTAACCTGAATAACGGTGCTCCGGGTCCTTTTAAAACCCCGCCTGCTAACCCTCCGACCAATATCTCGGGAGGGGCTGTAGGCTATTTTATGGCTACGGATATTGTCAGGGTGAATAAGGTCGTTCCCTGAGGAATCCTGACAAGGGTCATTTTACGGACCTGATGGAAAAACGTATTTTCGCTGATGATGAATAAAATTACCCTGATAGGTGGTGGACTTTCGGGTTCGCTTATGGCGGTTTATCTGGCCAAACGTGGTTTTGAGGTGAATGTGTATGAACGGAGGCCTGATATGCGGAATAACCGCATTTCGGCCGGAAAATCCATCAACCTTGCTCTTTCTGTGCGTGGCTTACGGGCTCTTAATCGGGTGGGTCTTGATACGGAAATTCTTAAAGAGGCATTGCCCATGTATGGACGTACCATGCACCCCATTGACGGAAATCTGACTTACCAGCCTTATGGAAAAGAAGGACAGGCGATTTATTCGGTGTCGCGGGGATTGTTAAATATTCGCTTGCTCGAATTGGCTGATGAATTTCCGAATATCCATCTGCATTTTGAACACAAATGCATCGATGTGGATCTGGATGCTACTACTGCGTTGTTTGTTGATGGTCAGGGGAATGAAGTTTATGTTTCAGGCGACCGCATAATCGGAACCGATGGAGCATTTGCCGCAACAAGGGGGCGGTTGCAAATTACCGACCGCTTCAATTATTCGCAGAGTTATCTGGATCATGGATATAAAGAACTGCTGATACCTCCGGGTCCTGGTGCTAGCTTTCTGATGAACAAACAAAGCCTCCATATCTGGCCGAGGGGTCATTATATGATGATCGCTTTGCCAAACCCTCCCGGAGATTTTACCTGTACCTTGTTTTTCCCTTTCGAAGGGGAAGAAAGTTTTGCCAGCCTGAAAACGGAAGCCCAGGTAGCAGCATTTTTCAAAAAACGTTTCCCGGATGCCGTGCCGATGATGCCCGGACTGATCGAAGATTTTTTCACCAATCCGACCTCTTCCCTGGTTACAGTAAAATGTTATCCCTGGGTAAAAGAAGACAAGCTTGCGCTGCTCGGTGATGCTGCCCATGCGATAGTTCCTTTCTTCGGACAAGGAATGAACTGTGCTTTCGAGGATTGTGTAGTGATGGATGACTGTATCGAAAAATACGGAAACGACTGGACAAAGATCTTTGATGAATACCAGAAACTCAGGAAAGTAAACGCGGATGCCATCGCCGATCTGGCTGTTCAAAATTTTGTAGAGATGCGCGATAAGGTGGGCGACCTGGAATTTTTAAATAAGAAAAAGGTGGAGCACGACTTATGCGAATTGTATCCGGAGTTGTATATGTCACAGTATGAAATGGTTACGTTTAGTAATATCCCCTATTCCGAAGCGATGGCGATGGGAGCGGTAAACGATAATATATTAAGGAGAATCATTCAGGGTAAAGTTGATCTGAACGACCAGGCCAAAATTACTTCCATCATTAAAGAAGAAAAAGGGGCAATTCATGGCAAATAGGTATGGAAAGTTTATTGGCGGTGGCTTGGGCTGGGCCTTTGGAGGACCGATCGGAGCCCTTTTGGGTTTTGCATTGGGGTCATTGGTAGATACAGCTGTAGGGTCTGAGCCAACTTTATTGGGCGAAGGACCTGAAACACGTCAGAGAACCGGACCAACCGATGATTTTTTTATGAGTCTTTTGGTTTTATCCGCTGCGGTGATGAAGGCTGATGGGCGTCAGCTTAAGTCGGAACTCAGTTATATCAAGGCATTCCTGATCGGAAACTTTGGCGAACACAAAACCCTCCAGGCATTGCCTACGCTGAAACGACTTTTGGAAACCGAGATCAGTGTCCGTCAGGTTTGTCTGCAAATCAGGCAATATGTTGATCATTCCGGTCGCCTGCAATTGATGCATTATTTGTATGGAATTGCCGCCGCTGACGGGCAGGTAGACCGCCAGGAAGAGGCCCTTTTGCATCAGATCGGTTCCTATTTTAATATACCTGATGCTGATCTTACATCGCTCAGGGCCATGTTTATAAAATCAGCTAATTGGGCTTATGAGGTATTGGAAATTGAAGAAGCAGCCAGCGACGAAGAATTAAAAAAGGCCTATCGGCGTATGGCAGCCCGCTTCCATCCCGATAAAGTAAATACCCTTGGTCCGGATGCGGTGGATGCGGCGCATAAGAAATTTCAGAAAGTGCAGGAAGCTTACGAGGAGATCAAAAAACAAAGAGGACTAAAATGAAAAAGCTGTACCGTATTTTATTGGTCTTGCCTGTTATTGCTGTGCTGGCCTTCACAAGTCTCGGTAAAGACGATGCATTAAAGGGTACTCGCGACGAGATCATTCAGGTGATGCGCGATCAGGAAGCCGCCTGGAATATGGGTGATATGCAGGGTTTTATGAAGGGCTATGCCCAAAGTGATTCAACTTTGTTCGTAGGAAAAACCAGGGTGAATTATGGCTGGCAAACGGTTTTGGACAGCTATTTAAAAGCCTATCCCGATCAGGCAGCCATGGGCACCTTACACTTTGACCTGATCCGCGTGGAACCTTTGAGTAAAAAAAATGCTTATGTGGTGGGTAAATGGACGCTCATGGAAAATGAAAAACCTGCCTCCGGACATTTCGTCCTGATCTTTGAAAAATCAAAAGCAGGCTGGCGTATAATTGTTGATGGAACATCGTGAGGTACGTTCTGAAATTGGCTTACGATGGAACAGCCTATTATGGCTGGCAGTCGCAAAAAGTTGGGAATACCGTACAGCAGGCTGTTGAAACCGGACTGAAGCGGGTAATCCGGGAGGATATTCGGGTAATGGGTTGTGGCAGGACAGACACGGGGGTACATGCCAAAGAATTTTATCTTCATTTTGACTGGGACGGAATTCCGGATGAACGTTTTGTTTTTCGCCTGAACAATGCTGTTCCTCTTGACATTGCGATCTATTCCTGCTTCCCGGTTAAGGAGGATTTCCATGCCCGCTTTAGTGCAACTTACCGGAAATACGAATACCATTTACTCCGTGTTCCTGACCCCTTTTTAAGGAATTGGGCTTATTTTCGTTTTGGAGAACTGGATCTGCCATTGATGCAAAAAGGCTGTGAGTTTTTGTTGACCTGCACCAATTTTCAGAGTTTTAGTAAAGTGAAAACGGAGGTAAATACGTTTACCTGTAAGTTGATGGAATGCCGTTGGGAAGAAATTGACGGGCATCTTATTTTTCATGTAAAGGCGGACCGTTTTTTGCGAAACATGGTACGCGCTATGGTGGGTACCTTATTGGATATAGGATCAGGGCGAATGCAATTGGAAGATTTGCCATCTGTTATGGAATCCGGAGACAGGAGTAATGCGGGAAAATCGGTGCCGGCAAGAGGATTGTTCCTTACCGAAGTCGGTTATCCCTGGGAGAAATATTTAATTCATGAGTGAATCGAAAAAAGAGCAGTCGGCCAGTGGTAAAGCCATGGACCTCAAGCTCATGTTACGTATTTATAAGTTAGCGTCGCCTTACCGGGGGTATTTGTTTGCTTCGGTGCTGCTCACCATTGGATATGCGTATACCGGACCTCTGATCCCGGAGATGATTGGTGATGCATTGAATGAAAAGGTGATGAAAAGTGACCTGAATGGGCTGACATACATGGTTATGCTCATTCTCGGTCTTTCCCTCCTGAATACGCTGATGCTCCTGGCAAGAACATGGTTTTCTGCTTTTTTGGCACAGAATGTCGTTTTTGACCTGCGTAATCGGGTGTACAAATACATCACCCGGCTTAAATTAAAGAAGATCGATAAAACCCCGGTTGGAACGCTCATCACCCGGAATGTTTCTGATATCCAGACCATTTCCGACTTTTTTACAGATGGGGCGGTGACCATTTCCGGAGATATCCTGATGATCGGGGTCATCATCTATCAAATGTTCGATGCCGACTGGCGTTTGGCATTAATTACCTTGTCGGTAATCCCATTTTTGCTTATAGCTGCTTATATCTTCAAGGAAAAAGTGCGGGTTTCCTTTCAGGATGTGAGGCAACAGGTAACCCGCTTAAATGCCTTTGTTCAGGAGCATATTACCGGCATGCAGATCGTGCAGATCTTCAACCGCGAAAAAACGGAGGAGAAACGTTTTGAAAAGATCAATGCCCTGCACCGTGATGCAAACATTCGTGGGGTGATGTATTATTCTGTGTTTTTCCCGGTGGTTGAGATCCTTACGGCCATTGCCATCGGGCTGATCGTTTGGTATGGTGTAAATACGGTTATCCGCTCCATTTCAGATGGATCTCCGGCTGAGTTTGGCACGATCGTTCAGTTCATCATGTATGTGAATATGTTCTTCAGGCCGGTCAGACAAATTGCCGACCGGTTTAACGCCATGCAAATGGGCATCGTTGCCGGGGAAAGGGTATTTAAATTGATCGATGCAGAGGGAGATCTTGAAGAAAGCGGTACACTTAAACCGGAGATTAAAGGCAATATTTCCTTTAACAACGTATGGTTTGCCTATCAAAATGAGGAGTGGGTGCTTAAAGATCTGAGTTTCTCCGTGAAGGAGGGCAAAACCCTGGCCCTGGTTGGGGAAACCGGTGCCGGAAAATCCTCCATCGTCAACCTCATCTCTCGTTTTTATGAATATGGACAAGGGGAAATAACGGTTGATGGAATACCGATCCGCGACATGGATATCGTGCATCTTCGGAAAAATACTTCGGTGGTGCTGCAGGATGTATTTTTATTCTCAGGGAGCATTCTTGAAAATGTAAAGCTTTTTAACCCGGCAATGAGCGACAAGGAAGTTATTGATGCTTGTAAGTCGGTTGGAGCCCATGGGTTTATTCAAAAACTTCCGGGTGGCTACCAATACAAAGTGATGGAAAGAGGTGCCACCCTGAGTGTCGGACAAAGGCAGTTGATCTCCTTTGCCCGGGCGCTGGCATTTAATCCGCGTATTTTGATCCTGGATGAAGCCACTTCGAGCATCGACTCTGAAACAGAAGAATTGATCCAAAAGGCCATTGCCTTATTGATGAAAGGAAGGACCAGTATTGTTATTGCACACAGGTTGTCAACCATTCAACATGCCGATGAGATCGTGGTGCTCGACAAAGGACAGATCTTAGAACAGGGAACGCACAGTGAATTGATTGCCAAAGATGGCGCTTATACTTCTATGTACCGGAGTCAGTTCGAAATGAATCAATATTCCTGACAGGCAGTGTAAATTCTGCAATTCTTCTAACCTTTTCCTAGCCTTTAAGAAATGCGGGAAGAAGTATGCATTTACTTTGTAACCATGCAAAATCTGGGGGGGAATGCAGCCATTAATGAAGTGATGTTGATCGATGACGAACCGATCGACCTCTTTATTAATGAGCGATTGCTCAAGGCCTATAGCTTCGCAAAACGCTATATTGCTTTTGAGGATGCCTTGCTGGCGCTGAAAGAACTCAGGAACCGTGCGGGCTCAGGAGCTGTCCTTCCTGATATTATTTTCCTCGATTACTTTATGCCCCTGATCGACGGCTTTGATTTTGTGAGCCGGATAAAAGAACTGGAACTTGAGTTTCCCGATTCCTTTTCAGGCACCAGGATCATTATGCTTACTACCCTGAAATCTCCGGAAAAGCGGAAAAAGCTCGAGGAGTTTGAGCGGATCTTTGCTATCATGAGCAAACCCCTGAATGAAGCAGCAGTAAAAGACCTGAGTGGCAGATTATTTCAGCATGGTCAGAATCAGTCCTGAGTTTAGGTATACATGACTGAGCAACCTTGCCGGGTTTCCCTTTTCACTTGCGAACAAGTCCCAGTATTTTATGATCTGTTTTTCATCTACCTGGCTGGTCTGACTTTTATTGAATAGAAAAAGCAATTTCGTGAAGTTTTTAACCGATACCGCCAGGGGGGAGTTTTTTCCGGCTTTTCGTTTGGCACTCGCAGCAAGTTTCCGGTACAGGTCGGTATCTCCCGAAAGACTGTACATAAATGCCTGAAACAGGCGAAGTTCGATCGCGATATTCGGGAGGTCTTTAAAAGAAGAAAGGTTCAAAAGGTTGTTAATATCAAGGGCCGCCCTTGAAAAGTCGCGCTGGTAGAACGAGAGCATGGCCTTATACTGAAAGAAAATGATAAGATGACTGGTCTCGTTCTGTTCCACAAAATACCCCGTCCTCAATTTCTCCCCCGGCTTAATAAAACTCTGGAAATCGCCGTCGTTTTTGAGCTTCGAGATAAGTGAAAGCAAAAACTGGGAAATGAAAAAACCCCAGAGATGGGCTTTAAACTGGTATTCTATAAGGCCTACGATCTCTTCCAGAAAATAATTGGCCTTAACCTGATTATCGATCTGTACATAATATTCAAACTGCAGGAAGGGTATCAGGTTTCTGATTACACCATAAAAGGGGTCCAGATCATAACGTTCAAAAATTCCTTCCATGGTGGCGACCATTTCTTCCACCTCAAGTTCCAGTTTCTTCAGGGCATCTTTATCTAAAAAGGTGCAACGGTGGTAATGCCTTACGATCTGGAAGATGGTATATAACCGGTGCGATTCGTAGAGATTAAAGGTATTCTCCAATTCCTCCAGCAAGTCTTCCAGTTGTACCTTGTATTCCTGATCGCTGGTAATATGGTAATAGCCTAACAAGTAGATGTATTCGTACAGAACGTCTTCTGCTTTGCTCACCGCCAGCGAAAAAGCAATATGTTTTTGATATGAACGCTCATAGGTTTCATAATTGGTATCGAAACGATTTAATCGTGCCAGATGTTTGTATACAACGGCCAGTTCCGAAGACATGTCGTAGGCGATGAGCTTTTTTTCAAGATCTTTTAAAAAGGATACGGATATCATCCTCTCATTATTCAGCACCACGAAAGAAACCCGTGCAGCTTCTTCACGGAGCAGACGTATCCGGTTTTCCTTTAAATGGGTGTAGTACTGAACAACTTTAGGGATGAGTCTGGATTTCAGGGTATAATAAGCGCCCTGGTTGACTCCCAATTGACCGAGGATCTCCTTTTCGCTCAAGTCTTTCTGCTGCAAGAGTTCCAATAATATCCGGTTTTTGGAATCCTTCTGGGGAGCAACGGCTTCGACCAATTCCTTAAATCCGTCTTTGGGAAGTTCTCGTATAATTTTTTGAATGAGTTTCATGGGTCAGTCAGGCTTGTCTAAGGAATAGTCAAAAAAACAGAATAAATAGCATTAAAAAAATAAAATACTACTCCATATTCTTACAACTCATGTATTTGAAATATTGCGGATATAATTAGTACTGGATAGATTTAAAAGGCATTTAAAGAAGAAAAAAAGTTAAAAAAATGGAAAAAGCTTACATATGTCGAAAAGAGGAAAACTTAAAAAATTAACGAACAATAGTGCAATTTATCTTTGACCTACTTATCCGCTAACTCAATCATTAACAATATGAAACTCGCTAAAAGACTACTCATTCTACTTGTGATCATGTTCGGTCTGAACGTGTTTATCACTCATGCCCAGTCTACCGCACAAGATACTGTTTGTGCAGGAACAACTGGTAAAACCTATTATGTTACCGCTTCAACCGGTTCAACCTACTCCTGGACGATCAACGGAGGTACCCAGGCTTCCGGGGGAACGAGCAACAGCATTACTGTCGATTTTGACAACTCAACAGGTATCGATACCATCGCCGTACTGGAAACTGACTCCAATGGTTGTGTGGCCGACCCTGTTTACCTGGCCGTTGTGCGCATGCCTAATCCTACTGCAAGCATTTCCGGTACTACAACCTTATGTCATAATGATTCCACTGACATTAGCTTTACACTGACCGGTACATTCCCGCTTTCGCTCACGTACAACAATGGAACCTCTGACGTAACTGTTAATAATATCAGTTCCGGTTCGTACAGCTTCAATCCCGGAGTACTGGCTTCAAGCACAACGTATTCTCTTGTTTTGATTGAAGACGTTCTCGGTTGTTCCACTGCGTCAACTGGCTCGGCTACCGTGACCATGCTGACAAAACCAGTTACATCTCCGATTTACCATTAATCATTACGAACACATAACGAACCAACTGTATCCCAATAATTATGTTGGCCAGGATCGTATTGTCCATATTCTTAAGTTTAGGTTTTGGTTTTCTGACCCAACCACTCCAGGCGCAGACTGTACTCGATACAGTTTGTGCCGGAGCAAGGGGGGTGAATTACCGGGTACTGAACAATACGGGCTCAGGCTATCTCTGGAACGTACAGGGGGGAGTTATTGCTGATGGAAATGGAAGCAATGAAGTTGCTGTAGATTGGGGTAAAGACACGGGAGTATTTCCAATTGAAGTAATACAATATAACCAAAATGGATGCCCTGGCGACACCGTCAGGGCTTTCGTTTGGATACGCCCGGGTATTTCCACTGCTATTGAAGGTCCGAAGGTGATCTGTGAAGGCGATGAAGTGGTACTGCATGCATTTGGAGCAAAAAGCTATATCTGGAATACAGGGTACACAGGGCAAAGTTTACACATCATTCCTACTGAATCGAACAATTACAGGGTAGTTGGGTATTCAGACTTATGCGGGAATGATACGGCTTATTTTTCGCTTCCGGTAAACAAACGGCCCAAAGCAGCCATTACCATCTATCCACATGATCCAAAACTCAATGAGGTAATTTTATTTACTTCTGATGAGTCAAAACGTGCCGATTCAATCATCTGGAACATCAATCAGGGTTCTATTATTGTTCAGGGAGAGGAAGCCTATCATAGTTTCCCATCCATAGGAAATCAGAAAGTTCAGTTGATCGTTATCGATCCGAATGGATGTGCCGATTCAGCCTTTGTATCTTTTTATATCGATGCCCTGCCTCAGATCTACATTCCGAATGCCTTTACTCCGGATGGCGACGGATTAAATGATAGTTTTAGTGTTACCGCTAATAATACAGAATACATCCATATGCAGGTGTACAACCGTTGGGGACAGCTCGTATTCGACGGCACCAATGAAAAAGCTTCCTGGGATGGAAATTACAAAGGAATTATTGCTGAAGAAGGGGTTTATGTTTATCAGATCAAAGCTTTGGGATTGAATAAACAAACTTATGAATACAACGGTACCTTAACTTTGATGCGCTAATGCAGCTACGCCACACATATCTCATTTGCCTTGTTGCGGTCATTTCGATGCTTGCAGGCCAGAAGGGATATGCCCAATGCCCGGGAAGTGTTTACGCAGGTGACGATACCACCATTTGTTTCAGTACCAATCGTGTACTCCTTGGCGGAATAATTGTCCGGCCAAATGGAAATGCTATGACGGGCTATTGGTCAGGGGGAACAGGTACTTTTATTCCCGATAGTGCTGCATTAAATGGTGTTTACATTCCCAGCCAGGCGGAAGTAGATGCCGGACAATTGACTTTGATCCTCCTTCCTCACCAAAATTGTGCTCCTAACAAATCCGATACGGTGGTCATTTCCATACAAAAAGTATTGGAAAGCACCGTTACCGGCCCGGATGCCATTTGTGAATATTCTTCGGGAAACAACTATTCTGTAACCTCAGTATCTGGCATTTCATATGAATGGCATGTAGTGGGAGGCTATATAACAAGTGGTTCAAGCAGCAATGCGATCTCCGTTTATTGGGGATCAGCAGGACCGGGATATATTTACGTTATTCAAACCGATGCACTGGGATGTGTGGGCGTCTCAAGCATCGATCCCATATCCCGTTTTCACTTTAATACCCCGGATCTGCTCCATGCCGAGATCGGGTCGGACGCAACAAGTGCCGATGCCGATGCTTATGGAAATGGGACCGGATTTGTTATGGATGCCAATTGCGGGGCAACAAAGGGACTTGATCTGGTGATCCCGGGTTCTAACTTCGATCGGGGAAAAATGTGCATGACCTTTAGCTGGCAGCGCGACGAATCAGAAGCTCATTTTTTTACACGCGGTGGAACGGAGTTTTATATTTCGGGTGGCAGTGTTCGTGTTAAACTCACTCAGATCAGTGGTACGGGATCACAGGTTATTGGTCCTGTTAATACCGGCTACAGCATTCCCAACGATGATGTCCTGCGCTATTTTACTTTCTGTTATGATTCAGCTTCAGGTATTGCGCGGGTTTTAGTGAACGATTCGATCGTTTGGAATTATACAACTCCCGCTGCCACTTCTCTGTATTGGACAGGTGCCGGTAATGCAACTATAGGCGGTATTATGGATGGAAATTGTTCCGGAAACACCCTTATCGACTGGGCAAACGTGTCCATACCCATTAGTATATTCAGGAAACCGCAAGCCAGTCTGTACGGAATGGATACAGTTTGCCGCTATGATCAGGAAGCCTATTACTGCGATACACCTTCAACGGTCTCTTTTGCCTGGTCAAGTACTGGGGCTACTATCCTAAGCGGGCAAACCGGGCCTTATGCCACGGTTTCATGGCCCGTTGCCGGAACCCAGGACCTCTATCTGCTCCTTACCGATTCAAATACGGGATGTGACAGCAGTTATATTTATTCAGTGAAAGTAGATGCCTTACCAGATGTGATCATTCTGGGGGATGATTCCCTGTGTATCAATGATACGAACACCTATTCTCTTAGTAGCACAGCCCAACTTTATTCCTGGTCACGAAACCTGGATGCCGATGTATCGGCCGGCAATACTTTTACGTCAGTTTGGGACAGTTCGGGACAGTTCGATGTTTACCTGGAGGTGACCGATACGTTAACGGGCTGTTTGAATGCCGACACCCTACCGGTTTGGGTTCAAACATATCCCGAACCAATACTTACAGGCCCATCCTCATGGTGTATTGATGAAGCAGCTTCTGTGAACGTGACCAATTCATCAGGAATGACCTATTCCTGGACCGCAAGTAGCGGAAATATACTCTCCGGCCAATCTACCGAAGAAATAAGTGTTCGTTATTCTTCAGCAGGAAATTACACCATTTATATCCAGGTTACGGATCCTGATTTTGGCTGTAGTGTTCAGGAATCTTTGAATGTGTTGGTGAACAGTAAACCGGTTACCGGTTCGATCTACCACGATTAAAGTCGGGCCGGTATCCCACAAACAGACGAACATTTCCGAAAACATAGTTCACCGTATTGCGGTTATAGAAAATGTTGAACTGATCGATCACCGCACTCATGCCGGTAAAAAAACGATCCCAGTTATAACCTGCAGAAATTCTTCCCCCAAAACGCAACATGGGTCGTACACCTTTAAACCCCGATGCGTCTTCAACCAAATACTCCCATCGGGTGAGCCCGGGACCGGCAATGGCGTTCATGTTAATATAGCCGTACTTGCTCCAAACAAAGGTGTAGGCATAGCCGATATTGCCTGCAATGGTATAAAAAGACCCCGATTGTACTGCCTGACCCGGATGAAGGTACTTGGCATTCGGAATCACGGAGCTGTCTGCGTTAAAACTAAAATTATTCAGACTTCCCCCCAATATGGCGCTCCCTGCATTTTTGAGCTGCAATTCAGACTGGATAAATGGAGCCCGGGTAGAAAAATGTTTCCAGTTCGAATAATAATTGGTGTTGAGGCCTATTGAAAAAGTGCGGATATCATTGCGAAATTCCGCCCCGGGAGGGATGGGGCTGCTAAAGCGGTAATCAAAGGCATTGTCAAGATAAACGCCTTCGTAGTATTGCAGGTAAAGGTCATTGGTAAATCGTTTGGCGTACTGATTCAGCTGAAGATCGTAAGCAAGTGTTTTTTTATCCTTATCGAGAATATCAATGCGTAAACCGGTCCAGATACCAACCGAACGATAAAATACGCCTACCCCGACTGCAATTTTCGAACGGGGATTATAGGTTGCCGCCGGGAGGCTGTCGTTTGGTGTACGCAAGATCATTTCTGAGATCTTGTTCACCGTATAGATCCTGAAACTCCAGGGCAATTCACAGGTCCTTACACAGGTACTATCGCGCGAATCAGGACGACCCTTTGGGAATTCGCTACCTGTAGCTGAAAGCTGACTAATGGTAACAAGAAACAACAGGGTCAGCCAGGTTTTCATCCCAGCCTGAAAGCATTTTGAACGATATCTTCCTGTTCTTTTGCATGGACTTTGGAAAATCCGGTTGCCGGAGAGGCACTTGATTTACGCGCAAAAACTTTCAAACTCAGGTTCTCTTCCCAGCGTAGCAGGAATGTCCAGGCACCCATGTTTTTAGGTTCTTCCTGCACCCAGGCAAATTCAGCTTTGGCATATTTTTTCCGTATTGCAGCGAGTTGTTTTTGCGGGTATGGAAAAAGCTGCTCCAGGCGAACAATAGCCACGTCTTTCCTTTTTTCATCCTGCTGTTTTGTGAGCAGGTCGAAATAAATCTTGCCACTGCAGAGCAGTACACGTTTTACATTTTTCGCATCAACGTAGGTGTCGTCGATAAGTTCCTGGAAACCACCGCTGGTGAAGGCAGCCTTGTTGCTCACACATAAGGGAGACCGCAGCAAACTTTTGGGCGTCATAACTACCAGGGGTATACGGAAATTACGGCTCATTTGTCTTCTTAACAGATGAAAGAAATTGGCCGGGCTTGTAACATTGGCAACCTGCATATTCACATGGGCACAGAGTTGTAAGAAGCGCTCCAGTCGGGCGGAAGAATGTTCCGGACCCTGCCCTTCGTAACCATGAGGTAAAAGGAGGGTCAGTCCGCTGAATGTTTTCCATTTGGCCTCGGCAGCACTAATAAACTGGTCGATGATGATCTGTGCACCATTGCAAAAATCGCCAAACTGGGCTTCCCAAATACTCAGGGTTTTTGGGGCTGCCATGGAATATCCATATTCAAAACCCATTACCGCGTATTCAGATAAAAGGGAATTGTATATTTCAAAGCGACCCTGTCCTTCGCGGATATTTGACACCGGTACATATTCCTCCTCCGATTCTTCACTTTTAATAATCGCATGACGGTGAGAAAAAGTTCCCCTTTCCACGTCCTGTCCGCTTATACGCACAGCAAATTCTTCATCAACCAAAGAGGCATAGGCCATTAATTCGCCCATAGCCCAGTCCAGTTTGTCATCATCAACCATCTTTGCCCGGTCAAGAAAGAGTTTTTCGATCTTCTTAAGGGGTTTGAATGATTTTGGGATCTCGGTGATACGCTTGGTGAGCCGGTCAAAGTCTTTAGCACTGATGGCTGTTTTCGGACTACTTTCTACTGCCTTTTCGGTAACAGTATCATATGTTTTCCAAATATCTCCAACAAAGTTCGAAGCTTGTTTTGGACCGCCAAGTTTCGACATTTCCAGTTTTTCCTGAAGTTCGGAGCGGAATTTTTTCTCCATCTCCCTGGCGAGGTCGGCTTCTACTTTGCCCTGCGACAACAATTCTTCATTATAGATTTCGCGTGGATTTTTATGTTTTTCTATGGCTTTATAAAGCAATGGCTGAGTAAATCGAGGTTCATCCCCTTCATTATGGCCGTATTTGCGGTAACCCAGCAGATCAATAAAAATATCGGACTCAAATTCCTGACGGTATTCCATTGCCAGTTTAACGGTATAAATAACGGCCTCAACATCGTCAGCATTCACATGGAACACCGGACTCAGCGTTGTTTTTGCTACGTCGGTACAGTACGTTGATGAGCGGCCATCCGTAAAGTTGGTGGTAAAGCCTATTTGGTTGTTGGTGGTGATATGGATGGTACCACCCACTTTGTACGCTTCAAGCAGAGCCATCTGGATCACTTCATAAACGACCCCTTGTCCGGCCATAGCAGCGTCACCGTGAATCATGATAGGCACTACCCGTTTGGCATTTCCGTCATGCCGCTGGTCGATCAAAGCCCTGGCCATTCCCTGAACTACCGGATCAACGGCTTCCAGGTGTGAAGGATTGGGAAGCAGGGAAATGCGAACTTCCTTATCTACCTGCGACTTGTATTTCGAAGAATAGCCGAGGTGGTATTTGACATCCCCCTCAAAAAGGGCTTCTTCAAATCCTTTTCCTTCAAACTCTTTAAAAATATCTTCATAGGATTTTCCTAAAATATTGNNGCCGCGGTGTGCCATGCCCAACACGAACTCTTCAACATCATGCTCCGATCCAAACTGGATAACGGCATCAAGCGCAGGAATAAGCGTTTCAAGTCCTTCGAGCGAAAAGCGTTTTTGTCCGACAAATTTGGTATGCAGGAAATTTTCAAAAACTACGGCCTTATTGAGTTTATCTAAAAAGTGACGTTTTTCATTCAGGCTTAGGTCGGGCGTATTTTTTACTCCTTCCATTTTGTTCTGGAGCCAGCTAAGCCGCGCCGGACTGCGCATATACATAAACTCGGCACCGATCGAGCGGCAATAGGTATCTTCAAGATGGCGGATAATATCCTTGAGTTTGGCTGCACCCAGTCCGATTTCAACACCGGCGTTAAAAGATTTATCGAGGTCGCCGGCATTGAGTCCGAAATTTTCTATAGCCAGGGTCGGTGTATATTTTCTACGTTCCCTTACCGGGTTGGTATGGGTGAAAAGGTGACCGCGGGTACGGTAGCCATGAATGAGGTTCAGTACATTAATTTCCTTTAGCGCATCTTCCGAAAGAGAAGCTCCGGCAGAACCGTTTTTCTGGCTTCCAAGTTCGAATCCTTCAAAAAACTTCTTCCATCCAAAATCAACGGATTCAGGGTCAGAAGCATATTGTTGGTATAAATTGTCGATGGCCGCCACATCGGCGTTGCTCAGATAGGAATGTGCATCCATAGTACTCAAGATTTGCGAAAAGGGCATGCAAAGATACAACAACCCCCTATTTTTGCCTCCATGGAAGAGCCATTGATGCGGGAAAAATTGGAAGCACTCCGGAAATTGTCATTTACCCGAAGCAGGCAATTGAAAAAGGAGGCTTTGCGTATTGCGATTATCAGAGGTTTCCTGTTTTTAGGGGCTGTTTATTGGCTGTATTGGCTTTTCCCTTCACCTGCTTTATTCGTTTACGGCTTTTTCATTTTGCTTCTTTTTTTATGGATGATGAAGCTGCAGGCCGATAAAAAGAAGAAACTGGCCTTTGAAATAGCCTTTCAACAGGTGATCTCACGCGATCTGGAGGAACAAAAAATTCAGGATACCTTCAAAATGCCGGAAGAACTGGAACATCATCCGCTGGCTACCGACCTGGATGTTTTTGGTCATTTTTCCCTCCATTCTGCAATTCATCGAACCTATAGTTCCGCGTCGGCTCTCCAATTAGGTAAGTCGCTCATCGATTATCCCCAGGACCCGGCTGTTATCCTTCAACTTCAAAAAGAGTTCCTTAACCTGCGCGAAAAAGGGGAAGAAGTGTATCGTTTTTTTACCCTTTCTTTACTTGCCTCCTTTTCTGAAAAGGAAGAAAAAGGCCTGCGCGACTGGCTCGAAAGTGCACATTTTAAGGTCAATAATTGGGTGATCCGCGGCTTTACCTTATTATTTTTTCTGGTTGCCACAGGCGTAGGCCTGGAACGGATCCCGCCTCAATTTCTCCTTTATACCTTTATCCTCAACCTGATGGTGGTCTATTCCCGGATTAAGAAAATAAGCGCCCTTCAGCTTAACCTTTCCAAAGTCCATCCATCTCTGGAACAGGTTGCTGCTCAAATGAGCCAGTGGCAGGAGTCTTTATCCGGTGAGGAAGAAAAATCTGTCTGGGAAGAACCCCGTTTGGCGTTAAGATCTTTGTCGCGTATCATGGCTCGCCTCGATTCCCGCCTGAATCCGCTGGGCGCTTTTATTTCAAACGGCATTTTTTTGTATGACTTCTCTACCATGTATCAGCTTGAAAAGTGGCGTTCAAAGTATGCGGTTAAGCTGCCCGCCTGGCTGGATGAACTGGCAAAAAGAGAAGTCCTGGTTTCGAAGGCTGCTTACTTCATGCGCCAGGGAGGAGTATTTCCTGAGCTGAGTGAAGCCGCATTTGAGTTGAAGTTCACCGATCTGATCCATCCTCTGATGAAAAAGGAAAAAGCGGTGGTGAACAGTTTTTCGATGACCGATAAAGCCCGGGGTATCGTGCTTACCGGCTCAAATATGTCGGGAAAATCAACCTTTTTGCGGACCCTTGGAAGCTCCCTGATCCTTGCCCATAATGGCCTGCCTTTGCACTGCACCTCCTTTAGGTTTACACCCCTTCAACTGCATAGTGCAATCCGTGTAAATGACAGCCTCGAAGAAGATGCTTCCTATTTTTATGCAGAGCTTAAACGTCTCGCCTCGATCACGGAACATGCCGGCAAACAACCCCGTGTATTCATTTTGTTGGATGAGATCCTCCGCGGCACCAATTCGGCCGACAAACAAGCCGGCTCCCGGGCCTTGTTGCTGCAACTTATCATCCATAAAAAAGCCAATACCATTCTTGCCACCCACGATCTTAGCCTCACCGAACTGGCATCAGAGTACCCGGATCAGATCGCCAATTACGCCTTCGAATCGCGCATCATCGATAATAAACTCAGTTTCGACTATACCCTCAAAAAAGGCGTTTGCAGCCAGCTCAATGCTATGTTTTTGATGAAGACGATGGGGATTATGGATTAAATTCTTCACCAAGTCTCCCAGTCTTCCGTACCCCGCGTCCTCCCTGCATCCCTACTAAAATATATGATATAAATCACCTCCACATGTGAGGTGCGTCATTTTTTTCGCATCTTTCAGATTGAAAATTTGCCAATCAAAAAACACGACCATTCATGACGCACATTGAGAAGTTCAGTTACGACAATAAAATTGTCAGGGATTTCGGGATCGCCACGGTTATTTGGGGGATAGTAGGGATGTTGATCGGGCTATTGGCCGCGATCCAACTTTATGAACCGGCAGCTAACCTTGGAAATCCTTACACCACCTTCGGGCGTATTCGCCCACTGCATACCAACGCAGTGATTTTCGCCTTTGTAGGGAACGCCATTTTTATGGGGATTTATTATTCCCTGCAGCGTTTATGTAAGGCCCGGATGTTCTCCGACCTCCTGAGCAAACTCCATTTTTGGGGCTGGCAGCTCATTATTGTCGCCGCTGCCATCACCTTGCCCTTAGGTATGACTTCTTCGCATGAATATGCTGAACTGGAATGGCCGATCGATATTGCCATTACCCTGATCTGGGTCATATTTGGCTGGAACATGTTCGGTACCATTCTGCGTCGCCGTGAAAAACACCTCTATGTCGCCATCTGGTTCTATATCGCCACCTTCGTAACAGTTGCGGTATTGCACCTGGTAAACTCCTTCCAGTTGCCAATCAGTTTGTTCAAAAGCTACTATTGGTATTCCGGCGTTCAGGATGCCCTGGTACAATGGTGGTACGGACATAATGCCGTTGCGTTTTTCCTTACCACACCTTTCCTCGGACTCATGTACTATTACCTGCCCAAGGCAGCGAACAGGCCGGTCTATTCCTATAAACTTTCTATCCTCCATTTCTGGACACTGATATTCATCTATATATGGGCCGGACCTCACCATTTGTTGTACAGCTCATTGCCAAACTGGGCACAATCTTTAGGTACCGCATTTTCAATCATGCTTATTGCACCTTCCTGGGGAGGTATGATCAACGGTTTGCTCACCTTGCGTGGGGCCTGGGACCGGGTGCGTGAAGATGCCATTCTGAAATTTTTTGTCGTGGCCGTTACTGCTTATGGTATGGCAACCCTTGAAGGGCCGCTTTTATCCCTTAAAAACGTGAATGCCATTGCCCACTTTACCGACTGGATCGTGGCACACGTGCACGTTGGTGCCCTGGGTTGGAACGGACTCATGACCTTTGCCATGCTCTATTGGCTGGCTCCTAAAATTTACAATACCAAACTCTATAGTATGAAGCTGGCGAATACCCACTTCTGGCTCGCAACTTTGGGTATCGCTTTTTACGCCATACCTATGTACTGGTCAGGTTGGCAACAAGGCCAGATGTGGAAAGATTTTGGTCCTGATGGATATCTGGTATACCCGGAGTTTATCAAAACTACCATGTCGATCCTGCCCATGCATGTGATGCGTTCAATAGGTGGGACGATCTATCTCACAGGGGTATTTGTAATGGCCTATAACCTGTACAAAACCGTTAAAAGCGGTAGGCTCGTGGCCAACGAGGCTGCTGAAGCTGCCCCTTTACTGAATAACGAAAACCACGGAAAAGAATACTGGCACAGGATTATTGAAAGAAAACCAACCCTTATGCTGGTACTTTCCCTGATCGTTATTATGATCGGTGGCGCTGTTGAAATGGTACCCACCTTCCTGATCAAATCAAATGTTCCCACCATAGCAGCAGTAAAACCGTATACCCCGCTCGAACTTGAGGGGCGGGATCTGTATATTAAAGAAGGTTGTGTGGGTTGCCATTCGCAAACCGTCCGTCCATTCCGTTCAGAAACAGAACGTTATGGAGAATATTCCAAAGCAGGTGAGTTTGTGTATGATCACCCTTTCCTCTGGGGATCCAAAAGAACCGGTCCTGACCTTGCCCGGGAAGGAACAGCGAAATTGTTCAAGCAGGATTCCTGGCATTATTATCATTTGGTTAAACCAAGTGAAATGACCCAGGGTTCGATCATGCCTCCATATCCCTGGCTGACGACCAATACCTTGAATACCAGCCAGACGGTTTCTAAGATCAAGGCAATGCGCACATTGGGTGTTCCTTATCCAAAAGACTATGAAAAACAGGCTTTGAGCGACCTGAAAAAACAGGCTGAAAAGATCGCAGCCAACCTGAAAAAAGAAGGAGTACGCAATAAGGATAAATCTGAAGTATCTCCCGATGTGGAGGTTATCGCCCTGATCGCCTACCTGCAACGACTCGGTACCGATATTTCAAAATCAGAAACCACTAATCCATAAACCCATGTTCAAACAATTTATAAGCGGCGTAGAGGGTATGGATCAGTACCTTATTTTCTCCATGATCGTGTTCCTCGTGTTTTTTGCAGGGGTACTCATCTATGTTGTCCGCATGACCAAGGAAGAAATCGATATCCTTTCCAATATTCCCTTAAACGACAAAGAAACTGATAGCCATGAATAAGCATAGCCTTCTATCCAAAAAAGCCTGTAGCCTTTTAGCCCTGCTGAGCCTCACAGGATTGAGTCAGGCCCAGACCTTATCTGATACCGGAAAGTTTATGAATTTTGGCATCAACGAATTATTATGGACCATCACGCTGATCCTTGGCCTGATCCTGCTTTTTTTGATTTTTGTGATGTTACGGCTCATGAAAGAGCTGAAAAAGGGGGAAGCAGCAGTACCGGAAACAGAAAAGCGGACTATTATGGAGCGTATATTGTCGCTCCGCCCGCTTTCAGATAATGCAAAACTTACCATGGACCATCGTTATGATGGCATTGAAGAACTGGACAACCCAACCCCTCCCTGGTTTAATTTTCTTTTTTATGGAACCATTATTTTTGCCATCGTATACATGGTTAAATACCATGTTATCGGTGATGGAATGGTTCAGGAAAATGAATATCAGGCCGAAATGGAAGAATGGAAGGCGAAAACAGTCGCCAACCAGGCTGCAGGAACAGACCTGATCGACGAAACCAATGTGGCCCTGGTAAGCGATGCAAAACTTCTTGCCGCCTCAGCCGAAATCTTTAAAGTAAAATGTGCCGTTTGTCACGGTGAAAAAGCCGAAGGAAAGAACGGTCCAAAACTTACCGACCCGTATTGGATTCATGGCGGGGAGCTAAAGGATATTTTTAAAACCATCAATCAGGGAGTTCCTGAAAAAGGGATGATTGCCTGGAAAGGCATTCTCAAACCTGAGGAGATCCAGAACATGGCCAGTTATATCCTTTCCATTCAAGGTACAGTTCCTGATGGGGTAGGTGCAGAACCTCAGGGTGCACTTAAAACTGCAGAACCTGTAAAAGAAGCACCTTCTTCGGATACTACATCGACAAGCGGATCCTGATTGATAGAAGAGCATGGAAGCAGCAAAAGCCAAAGATGAAGAGCATTATCGTGATGAGCTGTCGAACGTAGACAAAAAAGGCAAACGCCTCTGGATATTCCCCAAAAAACCAAAAGGGGGATATTATAAGGCACGCTCCATTGTGGCTTGGGCGCTTATGGCCCTGATGTTTGCGGGCCCTTTTTTAAAGTGGCACGGGCATCCGCTATTGCTTTTTAATGTACTGGAAAGGAAATTTATCCTTTTTGGTTTCCCCTTTTGGCCCCAGGACTTTAAAATATTCGCTGTTGCGACCCTCGTTGGTATTGTATTCATCGTCCTTTTTACTGTCGTATGGGGCAGGGTTTTCTGTGGCTGGGTTTGTCCGCAAACCATTTTTATGGAAATGCTCTTCCGAAAGATCGAATATTGGATCGATGGCGACTGGAAGCAGCAGCAAAAATTACAGGCCATGCCCTGGAATGGGGAAAAAATAAGAAAAAGGACCTTAAAACACACCCTGTTTTTTATTCTCTCCTTTGTTATTTCAAACACCTTTCTGGCTTATATCATTGGTATAGATGAGCTTAGTTTGCTCGTTACCGATGGCCCGTTAAACCACCTGGGAAGCTTCTTTGCCCTCATTATGTTTACCGGGGTCTTTTATTTTGTCTTTGCCTGGTTCCGCGAATTGGTCTGCATCATTGTTTGTCCATACGGCCGCTTACAAGGTGTCATGCTCGATAAAAAATCGGTGGTGGTAACCTATGACCATGTTAGAGGAGAACCAAGGGGCAAGATCAATAAAAAGGAAGCACAGGAAAATCTGGGCGACTGTATTGACTGCAACTTATGCGTTAATGTTTGCCCGACAGGTATCGATATACGGAATGGCGTTCAACTGGAATGTATCAACTGTACCGCCTGCATCGATGCCTGCGATGAGGTAATGGTAAAGATAGATCGTCCGAAAAGCCTGATCCGTTATGATACGGTTGAAGGGGTGGAAAAAGGGGAGAAGTGGAAACTCTCTGGCCGGTCTATTGCCTATAGTTCTGTATTGGTACTTTTGATAGCCGTTCTGACCTTTTTTATCGTCACCCGCGATGATGTGGAATCCATCATCGTAAGAACCTATGGAACCACCTATGAATACCAGGGTAAAGACAAGATCAGTAACCTCTACAATGTGGAGTTCCTCAACAAAACCTTCAAGAACAAGGAAATAACCTTGAAGCTTGAGAATAATGATCACGATGAAATCGAGTTGGTGATTATTGGAGGACAACAGTTTGTAGCGCCTCCAGGTGAGCAGAGCAAAGGAACCATTATGATCATTATTCCGCTTGATGAGATCGAATCGAATCGCTTTACTGTTCCAATTGGCGTATATGTTGATGGGGATAAAATTGAAACTTTCGAGGCCGGTTTTGTGGCCCCGGTTATAGATTAAGTATGAAACTACATTTTGGACATGGTGTTTTATTTTTTGGGATCCTGTTTGCCGGATTTGTAATCTATCTGGTTGTCCAAATGGTTTCCCAACGTGTAGACCTTGTAGAAAAGGACTACTATGAACGGGGCCTGGAATACCAATCCGTGATCGACAATAAGAAGAATGAAAAGGTTGGATTTTCCTGCATTCAGGATAAAGACAAGCTCCTTGTGAAAAAAATAAGTACCGAAGCTGCCGGTGCCTGCAGGTTGGTTTTTTATCGGCCATCCGATTCCCGCCTGGATACCAGCTTTGTAATTCCCATCAGGGGTGAAACCGGAATTGCCGACTTAATGGGTCTGGAAAAGGGAATGTGGCGTTATACACTCAGTTATCAGGAGGGAGCTGACTGGTATTATCAGCAGGAGGATATTCACTGGAAATGATCTGGGCGGCTTTTGTTATGGGTTTATTCGGAAGTCTCCACTGCCTGGGCATGTGTGGCCCTTTGGTAATGGCCTTGCCCCATAGCAGTGGTTTTCGCGCTTTGATTTATCATGGATCGCGCATATTAGCCTATGGATTAATGGGTTTGCTGATTGGTTTATTCGGAAAGGGATTGAACCTGGCTGGTTTTCAACAGGGAATCAGCATTTTTAGCGGGATACTCATTGTTCTGTTTGGCCTGGGATTGCTCAGAAAAAAAACAGCCTGGCCACCCCTTTTTATGGAAATGTATCAGCGATGGATGCAAAGCACCGACTTAGGTTCTACGGCATTGCTCGGCTTACTCAATGGCTTTTTGCCCTGCGGAATGGTCTATGTGGCCATGGCCGGAGCCCTTGCTGAGCAACAATCCCTCGAAGGAGCCTTGTTTATGGTCGTTTTCGGCGCCGGTACCCTGCCAATGATGCTGGGGATCAGTTGGAGCAAACACCTGTGGAGCCAGGAACTCAGACGCAAATTGAACAGGGCGGTTCCGGTTTTTACCATACTCATCGGTATCCTGTTTATCCTTAGGGGCATGAATCTGGGAATCCCATTTGTCAGCCCCAAAATTGAGGCTCAGGAGGTGAAGGAGTGTTGCGATTGAATTCGCATGTGCTGTATCTTCGCCCCATGTCTATTGCTCAATCCATCAGCCAACTTCTGAATATTGGTGAAAAACAGGTAAACGCAACCCTCAAACTCCTCGAAGAGGGAGCAACCATTCCCTTTATTTCCCGCTACCGTAAAGAAGCTACAGGAAGTTTGGATGAAGTTGAAGTAGCATCCATCGAAGAAGCCTGGAGAAAATTTCTCGACCTGGAAAAGCGGAAAGCGGCTATTTTAAAGGCGATAGAAGAGCAAGGAAAACTAAGCCCGGAACTGAAAGAAAAGATCCTGGCCTGCGGGGATATGAATGTACTGGAAGACCTGTATCTGCCGTACAAAATTAAAAGAAAGACCCGGGCTACTACAGCCAGAGAACGGGGCCTGGAGCCACTGGCCAGGATCCTGATGGCACAGAAGGAAAATCAACCTGAAGTAGCAGCACGCCGTTTTATAAGCAAAGACGTACCCAATGTAGAAGACGCCCTGTCAGGAGCTCGCGATATCATTGCCGAATGGGTGAGTGAACATGCTGCGGCGCGTGGCTCATTAAGAAATTTATACGAAAAAACAGGATTGCTGGAAGCTAAATTGGTTAAAGGCAAAGAAACGGAAGGGCAGAATTACCGCGATTATTTTTCCTTTTCTGAACCCTTGAATCGTGCAGCTTCACATCGCATCCTGGCCATCGACCGGGCAGAAAAAGAAGGAATTTTACGGGTTTCGGTTTCGGTTGAAAAAGATAAGGCCCTCGACCGCCTCGACCGCTTTTTTATCCGGGGAGATAATGCCTCAGTCGATCAGGTAGAAATGGCTGTGGAAGATGCTTTTAAACGTTTGCTGGCGCCTTCCCTGGAAACAGAGCTACGGAATATGGCCAGGGAAAGGGCAGAGGAGGAGTCCATACGGGTGTTTGGTGATAACCTGCGCCAGCTTTTGCTGGAAGCGCCCTTGGGAAAAAAGCGACTGATGGCAGTTGACCCGGGCTTTAGAAGCGGATGTAAGGTGGTATGCCTCGATGAATATGGAACCCTCCTTCATCATACTACCATCTATCCCCATGAACCGCAACGTCAGAGCCGGGAGGCCATAGAAGTGCTCCAAAATCTACAGGTGAAATATAAGCTGGAGGCTGCTGCCATTGGAAACGGTACTGCCGGAAGAGAAACAGAATCCCTGCTGAAAGAGGCCTTCAAAGAGATGGAGGGATTTCAGTTGTTTATGGTCAGTGAAGCCGGAGCATCCATCTATTCCGCCTCAGAAATAGCCCGACAGGAATTCCCGGACCTGGACCTGACCCTGAGGGGAGCCATTTCAATAGGCCGGCGCCTGCTCGACCCGCTTGCTGAATTGGTGAAGATCGACGCAAAAAGTATCGGAGTAGGCCAATACCAGCACGATGTGAATCAGGAACGATTAAAGCAGGTTTTGGAGCGTGTTGTGGTAAGTGCCGTAAATCAGGTCGGCGTGAATCTGAATACGGCTTCTCCCTGGCTATTGCGCTATGTTTCGGGCATTGGTCCGACCTTGTCGGAAAAGATCCTGGCACATCGGCAAAAAAATGGTCCTTTCGCCTCGCGGGAAGCTTTGTTAAAAGTAAGCGGGCTGGGACCTAAAGCCTACGAACAGGCGGCGGGCTTTTTAAGGATACCCGCGGCAAAAAATCCGCTGGACAATTCAGCGGTCCATCCTGAAAGTTATACGTTGGTTCAAAAGATCGCCAAAGATCTGGGTAAGAAGGTAGAGGAATTGATCGGACAGGAAGCCTGGAAGTCGGGATTGAATCTGGAGCCTTATGTTACTCCTGAACGCGGCCTGCCCACGCTTGAAGATATCCTCAAAGAATTGAGCAAACCCGGTCTTGACCCACGCGGTGAAGCACAGGAATTTTCGTTTGATGCAACGATAAGGGAGTTGAAAGACGTGAAAGTAGGAATGCGCCTGCCGGGAGTGGTAACAAACCTGGCCAAGTTTGGCGCCTTTGTCGATATTGGTATTAAAGAAAATGGCCTCCTCCATATTTCCCAGATCACGGATCGTTTTATCAAAGATCCGGCTGAAGTCCTTCATATCAATCAAAAAGTGATGGTGCGGATAACGGAGGTAGACAATGAGCGCAAACGGGTTGGATTAAGCATGAAAGATGGATACGTATGACAAAAGTTCCCTTCACTCTTTTTAGTATTTATTATAAGCCCTTTCTGGTTCCTGAAATACCTTTTGTGCATCCCGTACAGGCAGGCAGGGCCATCCATGAGGGCTTCGGAATTGAAGGCGACGATACCGGAGATTCCATATCACAGCTGAATCAAAACTGGGTGGAACTCACGGCAGCCTACTATATCTGGAAAAATTATTCCTCCTCCCAGGTGCCATATTGGGGTTTGGTGCACTACCGGAGGTATTTTACAATGCCATTGGGTTTCAATCCTTTTAAACGGATCTATTCCCTGAATGCATCCGAAGAAACTTTCAACAAGGTTCTCAGTCCAAAACTCGAGGCTTATATAGCGAAGCAGCTGGCAGAAGGTAAGATCATACTGCCTAAACGCTACCACATGTACAAGCTTAAAAGATGGAGTGTAAAACAACAGTATATCCGCGACCACGATGCCGACGCCTGGAACCTGATGGAAAAAGCTGTAAAAACCTTATTCCCGGAATATGGAGAGAGTTTCGATCGCTTTGCCCGGGGCCTCGACCTCTGTGTATTCAATATTATGGTAGCCAGTTGGGAATTTTGGGATGCCTATCTCAGCTGGTTATTCCGCATTCTCAATGAGGTGAAAAAGGAATACAGGATAAGAGAAGACCCAAATCAGAGAAGGGTTTTTGGTTTTTTGTCTGAAAGGCTGCTTAACGTTTATGTGATCCATCAGCAAATACACAAAGGCCAGAAGATCAAATACATGCCGGTTGCCTATTTTTCCTAATTGCTGAGGGTCAGTTATCCCGCTCCTCGAAGTCGTCTTTTTTGAACAAACGTTCAATGATAAAATAGCCCAAAGCAATAACCGAGGCAACAAGGAGTAAGATCAGAAGTACCCGCATATTATTTCAATTTTACTGCAGTTCCGAATGCCAGAATCTCGGCACAGCCCTGCATGATCATTGCCGTAGTAAAGCGAACGCCAATAACAGCATCAGCACCAAGTTTTTTGGCATCATCGGTCATGCGCTTTAAGGCTTGCTCCCGTGCATCAGCCTGCAGCTTGGTATATTCTTCGATCTCACCGCCTACAATGTTTTTAAGTCCGGCAAAAATGTCACGGGCTATATTTCGCGCCCTAACGGTACTTCCGCGAACAAGTCCCAATGTTTCACTTACTTCTCTTCCGGCAATATGTTCTGTTGTTGTAAGTATCATGCTCAAAGATAGAAGTTTAGCCATAATATTTTTTTCTGCATGTTAAAAAAACAAATTTTAGGTCCACAGCCCTAGTTATGCGGCGATTAAAGATCATATTATTAATATTTCGTCAATTTATTATTTGTAATTTGAACGATTAAGTTTTAACTTTAAATTCTCAAACGAGTTAGCCATGAATAATTTAGTCCGTCAATTACTCTCTTCAGCCAGTTACCGTTTCGAACGTGTAACGGAGGATGCTCCCCCTGAATTTGCCAATTTTGCGGCCGGTCAGGATGGGAGAACTTCTCTTCAATTGTTAAATCATATGGTCAATGTGCTGGATGAAGCAGATGCCATCCTGACCGAACGCGACCGTATCATGTGGCAAACACATAGTTGGGATGTTGGGAAAGAACAATTCAAGTTTGTGATGCAAAGACTGACTGACTTTATGCATGCAAATGTTGTGGATGAAGAGTTATTGGAAATTCTCATACACGGTCCGATTTCGGATCTTTTCGGCCATATCGGCCAACTCACCATGATGCGCCGTCTTAGCGGTAAGCCAATTAATAAGGTGAATTATATCAAAGCCTCCGTTAGCTTACGTCAAAACGGACAGGTAGGTGCTGTACGTGCCTCAGGTTAATTTCCGATTCACATTTCTTTTTTACTCCTTTGTATCGTGAAAGATTTGAAGAAGTACTATATCCTCCCCGTAGATCCGGATATGGTTTACGCTGCCCTCACGCGGGAAGCAACGATACAATTGTGGACAGGTGCTCCGGCGCGTATGATCGCTGAACCGGGTGAAGAATTTTCAATGTGGGAGGATGACATCCTCGGAAAAATACTCGAGCTTGAACCAGGAAAAAAAATTGTTCAGGAATGGTATTTCGGAGAGGAGGGGGAATCCATCGTTACCATAACCCTGCATCCTCATAAGAAGGGGACTTCCGTTGAGATCAGGCATACGGGAATACCCGATGAACATTTCGAGAATATTTCGGAAGGGTGGGACGACGTGTATATGGCCTCCCTGATCGAATTTTTTGATGAAGAAACTTAAACCAGGATCTTTACCGGCTCTTCCAGTAATTCTTTTAAAGTGAGCAGGAATTTTGAGCCTACTACACCATCCACTACCCGGTGATCACAGCTCAGGGTTACTTTCATAACGTTTCCCGGACGCATTTCGCCATCTTTTACGATAACGGTTTCCTTTACAGCACCTACAGCCAGAATACAGGCATCAGGCGGATTGATAATTGCCGTAAACTCTTCAATGCCGAACATCCCCAGATTTGAAATGGTAAAAGTATTGCCCTCCCAATCAGCTGGCTGCAGTTTTTTATTCTTTGCCTTCTCAGAGTATGCCTTTACCTCCCGGCTAATGTCGCTAAGTGACTTTTGATCAGCGAAACGTACAACAGGAACCAATAAGCCGTCTTCAACAGCCATGGCAACCCCAACATGGATATGGTGATTGAAACGAATTTTATCGCCCAGCCAGCTGCTGTTAACCGCAGGATGTTTTCTTAATGCAATAGCCGCAGCCTTAACGATAAGA
This sequence comes from Bacteroidota bacterium, assembly GCA_003531115.1. GTDB lineage: Bacteria > Bacteroidota > Bacteroidia > UBA8524 > UBA8524 > UBA8524. Next base: position 30,734 of record DQHT01000004.1, read on the forward strand.
TCATTCATTGAAACCTTTACATCTGCATAGTCATTGATGCTTGCCCTTGCAGCCACAGCACGGTCCATTTCAATTTCCATGGTCAGATAGAAATGAGGCGCAGTGAACTTGCTTTCTGCCAACCTGCGTGCAATGGTTTTACGCATCTGGGATACCGCCTGCTCATCAAATCCTTCCTTACCCGATACCAGGGATGAAGAAGCCGCAACTGCACCGGGAGTATAATTTTCAATATCCCGTTTCACAATTCTTCCGAAATCTCCGGAGCCCTGAACCAGGCTGATATCGATGCCTTTGTCTTCCGCCAGCTTCTTGGCAAGTGGACTCGCTTTAACTCGTCCGTCGTGACCCTCGCTCACCGGCGCAGGAGCGGGTATTGACGATTTTGAAACCTGAGGAGCAGGTACTTCAGTGGCCGGTGCTTCAGACTCGGGAGCAGCGGCTTCCGCTTTTTTATCCGTTGCCGGAGCAGCGGCTTTGGGTGCTTCACTTAACAATGCCTTGATATCTTCTCCCTTTTCACCCACGATCGCAATTACTGCATCAACCGGAACTGCAGCGCCGGCTTCGATCCCAATATGAAGCAGGGTGCCTTTCACATAATTTTCCAACTCCATAGTTGCCTTATCGGTTTCTACTTCTGCCAGAATATCTCCTGGGGCTACCGTATCACCAACTTTTTTATTCCAGGCAACGATCACCCCTTCGGTCATCGTATCACTCATCTTGGGCATGCGGATTATCTCGGCCATCTCGTGTTGTTTTTTTTTGGGTTGTGCAAAATTAAGCCTTCTCATCACATTTACCACCAGCATCTAAACTTTGTAAATTTCATCCATTTCAAGCTGGTCATTTAGGAATTTAAAACGCTATGTATTACCTTTATAGACGATTCCCTGCAGCTGCTTTTTGTGAAAGGAGGGCTGCCAATGAAACCGCATTTTTATGCCAAGCGACGTATGCTGAACCCTAGAATACCGGGCGAGAAAGTGGTAATGGACCTGGCTAAGACCCCCTACAACTATACCCAGGCCAACTTACCGCTTCCTTTACCGTCCTCCTTTATATCCTCGTTCTCTTCCCATCTTACCGGGAAAGAAGCCGCACATTCGGCAAGTCCCGCGTCGCTGATTCCTTTGTACGAGCTGTTTTTCAATCGCCGGTTTGCCAAAGATCTGGCTGAAAATACCCTGATCCCTGTTTTGCACAAGGAAGACCTGATTGCCACTTTTTTATCGCGAACAGACTGGCATCTGGTATGGATCAGCCCGGTGGAAGACCCGGAATTATTAAAGATTTCTTCCGCAAGGGAACATAACCTCTTTATCCATAGCAAGGAGGAAAACGGCTGGAAACTATCTCCCGAGCAGTTGGATACCTGGTGCAGGGAAAATAGCCAGCTAGTTTCAAAATCAATATTCTACTTACCCAAACCCCTTGCTGACAATGTATGGAAGGCGGGAGAATTCAAACGTTTGTGTGAAGTAGCCCATAAACACGGCGTTTACTTTTTACGTGAAGAATACTGCAGCACCCGTTCGGATGAAAGCCTGCTTCATTTTTACCCGGAACAGAGTTTTGTTTTTTATAATCCCCTGTACGGCACAAATGGTGCAGGGTGGGGACTCGGATGTCTTATCCTCCCTCAAAACGGAGCCTGGAACTCCATATGGAATCAGGTAAGCAACCAGGAAACAAAACCTTTGATCAGCGGACTGGAAATTTCTGCCCTGCGGACCTGTTTTGAAGAATATGCCGAAATTGAGGCGCTTCAAAAGAATTGGGAAATGGTGCTGGCCGGGCTGCGAAAAGAAGTCTATGAACTGTTGACTGTAAGTAATCTTAAGTTTAAAAAGTCGCTTTCAGGAAACTCGATACTGATCGACTTCGATGCATACCGTTCGCATTTTGGAAGGAGAGGGGTGTACAATTCATCAGACCTGTGCAAACGGATCTTTCAGGATTCGAAAGTAAAGCTCGTTCCGGGTTCCGACTTGGGTTGCCCACCGGGAACTTTCGTTGCTGCCATGTTTTTAAGCAATCTCGAGGATCTTGACTGGTTCACGGAAGAACCGGAAAGAACAGTCGATACTTCCTTTCTGTATAAACAATGTTGGAATTGTGTTGACGGGGCTCAAAAACTGATGCGGTATCTGAATTCACTGGATTAAACTCCTGTTGAAAAACAAGGCATAACCTTTCCGATCCACCCCTTAATTTTGAAGTATGGATCAGTATGAAAAACTGCTTCGTTATGTGTTTGAAAACGGAGTGAGTAAAACAGACCGAACCGGAACGGGTACACGTTCGGTTTTTGGCTATCAGATGCGCTTTAATCTTCAGGAGGGTTTCCCACTGGTGAGCACCAAAAAAGTGCATTTAAGGTCCATCATTCATGAATTATTGTGGTTTTTAAAAGGGGAAACGAATACAGCCTATCTGAAAGAAAATGGGGTGAGCATTTGGGATGAATGGGCCGATGAAAAGGGTAATTTGGGTCCTGTGTATGGATATCAATGGCGGAATTGGCCGAAAGCGGATGGCGGACATATTGACCAGATCGAACAGGTACTTGAGCAACTCAAAAAATCGCCCGACTCGCGCCGCATGATCGTGAGTGCCTGGAACGTAGCGGATCTCGATAAAATGGCGCTCATGCCCTGTCATGCCTTTTTTCAATTTTATGTAGCTGATGGAAAATTAAGTTGCCAGCTTTATCAGCGTAGTGCCGACCTCTTTTTGGGCGTACCTTTTAATATCGCCTCTTACGCCTTACTCACTATGATGGTGGCACAGGAATGCGGCTATGCCTATGGTGATTTTATCCATACGTTTGGCGATGCCCATATCTATTCGAACCATTTTGAGCAGGTAGCATTGCAGCTGAGCCGTGATCCGAGGCCTTACCCTACAATGAAAATGAATCCGGAGCGGAAATCGGTTTTCGACTTTGTGTATGAGGATTTTATGCTGGAAAATTATAATCCGCATCCTGCCATTAAAGCTCCGGTGGCCGTTTAACACGAAACATAGCGTCTAAATCGTTCTCTCTTTGTGAAGCGCACTCTATCCCTGTGTATCCTGTTCCCGTTGTTCGTCAGCCTGAATGCACAGGTGACGGTGGATACGAGCCTGCTCAAAGAACGCCTCGCGGAAATATTCCTTGGGGAAGGAGTGAGCATATTTAATGTACGCGTTCACGGAAACGCATCCAGCCTGGGGTATTTCACGGCTAAAAACACAAATTTTCCCATGGAAGAAGGCATCGTTTTATCGACAGGAAGAGCAAGTGCCATTGAAGGACAAAATATTTCCCCCAAAAGATCTTCCTCCATGAAAGAAGGCATGGGATCCGATCCCGATCTGGCCCGCATGGTGAGCCGCCAGGTGTTTAATACAACGGTTATCGAATTCGACTTTATTCCCATGTTCGACAGCCTGTATTTCGATTATGTCTTTGCCTCTGAAGAATATCCGGAATATGTGGGGAGTGCCTACAACGATGTATTCTGTTTATTGATCAAAGGACCCAATTTTCGCAGTCCGCTCAACCTGGCCCGTGTGGGAAAACCAAGTTCAACGGTCATGATCAATTCGGTTAATCATAGAAAAAATAAAGAATATTTTATTCCGAATTATACGTTTAAGGCCAGCGAAGAAATTCCTTTTACGGTAGAATTCGACGGTTTCACAACCTTGCTCACAGCCTCCTGCCGGGTAACCCGCGGAAAAGTCCATCATCTCAAAATCGCTATTGGCAACGTAAACGATTTTAGCTACGATTCGGGAGTTTTTCTTCGGGCAGGCTCCTTTGGCAGCAAAGGAGGCAATAAACAGCACAGCCTGCCCTTTGATTTTGACGAACGCCAGCCGGAAGAAGGTTATGATAGACTTCTGGACAGTATAGCCGGGTTAATGAAGGCAAACCCTTCGTGGAAAATGGCCGTACTCGGGCATACCGACAGCCTGGGCAGCAAAGAATACAACCTGAAACTGTCACAGGAACGCGCTCAATCTGTTGCCAATGAACTTATTCGCCGGGGTGTAGGTACCAACCGCATCTTTGTAAAAGGATTTGGAGACACGAAACCTCTTCGAAGTAATGGGAGTGAAGAAGGAAGACAGAAAAACCGAAGGGTGGAAATCATCATCCGCGAACAGGAACGCCTCTAACCCACACCCCTTCTCACCCCATCCGCTCCCCCGCTCCGCCGCTAGGCCGAAGGCCCCGCTTTCCGCCTTCGCTATTCCTTCCACTTCGTTACAGGAATAGCTTTGGCGGACGCAGTCCGCTTAATAAAAAGGGTGAACAAACCGAAGTCTGTCCACCCTTTTATATATTGAGTATTATGAGTAATTAATAGGAACTGCCCGTAGCTTTAGGTGCAGCGGCAAGAATATCAGCCGTTACTCCATCCGCATATTGGCTGAAGTTCTTAACGAACAACTCAGCCAGATGAGCAGCTTTCGCATCGTACTCGGAGCTATTTGCCCAGGTATTTCTCGGGTTCAGGATCTCGTCAGGCACATTCGGGCATGAAGTCGGGATCTGCAATCCAAATACCGGGATGGTATCGAATTTTACATTATCCAGTTGTCCTTCGAGTGCTGCGGTGATCATAGCCCGTGTGTACGCAAGTTTCATACGGCTTCCCACGCCATAAGGGCCACCGGTCCAGCCGGTATTGATCAACCATACATGGGCGCCACTTTCGTTGAGTTTTTCACCCAACATCGTTGCGTATTTTCCTGGATGTAAAGGAAGAAAGGCCTTTCCGAAACAGGCTGAAAAAGTAGCCTGAGGTTCGGTAACACCTGCTTCGGTACCGGCTACCTTGGCTGTATATCCACTGATGAAGTGGTACATGGCTTGTTCGGTAGTAAGTTTTGAAATCGGAGGAAGTACACCGAAGGCATCTGCCGTTAGGAAGAATACATTTTTCGGGGTATCGCCTACTGATGGAACAGCGATATTGTCTACCAGGTCGATCGGGTAGGCAGCGCGCGTATTTTCAGTAACGCTGATATTGGTATAGTCTACATCCCTTGTTCCCGGTATCATACGCACGTTTTCCACCAAGGCGCCGAAACGGATGGCGTTAAAAATTTGGGGTTCCTTTTCTTTGGTCAGGTCGATACATTTTGCATAACAGCCTCCTTCAAAGTTGAATACGGAGCCTTTTGCCCAACCATGCTCATCGTCGCCGATAAGTTTGCGGCTCGGGTCTGCAGAAAGTGTCGTTTTTCCCGTTCCGGATAGTCCGAAGAAAATTGCTGTATCGCCTTTTTGACCAATATTGGCCGAGCAGTGCATGCTTAGGGTATTGCGTTCGTGAGGCAGAACATAGTTCAATACCGTAAAGATCCCTTTTTTGATCTCACCGGTATAGCCGGTTCCACCGATGAGGATGATCTTTTTCGTGAAATTCGTGATCGCGAAATTGTGCTGGCGGGTACCATCAATTTCCGGAACGGCCCGGAAACTTGGCGCGGCCATGATCAGCCAATCGTGTTGTTGTGTTTTGAGTTCTTCTGCACTTGGGCGCAAAAAGAGGTTGTTAGCAAAAAGGTTCTGATAAGCGGTTTCGTTTATCACCTTAATGTTCAAGCGGTAGTTGTCGTCGGCACAGGCATAGGCATCACGCACAAAAATTTCTTTTCCTGCATAATGAGCAATAACCTTCTCCAGCAACAGATCAAATTTGTCGCTTTCAAAACGATTGTTCACATCTCCCCACCAAACTGAATCTTTGGTGTTTTCGTCGTACACAACAAATTTATCTTTCGGCGAACGTCCCGTAAATTCACCCGTATCAGCGGCCAGGGCCCCTGTACTGGTTAAATGACCTTCTCCTCTGCCAATGGCATGTTCAACCAATTCTGCAGGTGATAAATTGCGGTGCACCTTCGATGCTTTGCTGATAATTTTCTCTACGATTGAATTCATTACTTAAAGTAATTAATTAAGGCAGCAAAAATAGGTAATCGCTCGAAATAAATTGACGCATTTTAATAACAAACTGTTGCACCCGCGCATTTTAAATGCCTATTTATGGATATTCTTCTTTGTGTTTTCTGAATTGTTTATATTTGAGGGACAACCATTAAACTATCCTATGGAACCCGCAGCAATTAACAAAGAAGAAATAAAAGGCAAAGTCCGTTTTTTGCACGATGAGGTGCTTGGCTCTACCCAGGCCATTGAGGATCGGCGCAAAAAACTTGAAAAAGCCATGTTACTCGGTAATGGCTATAAGGGCAAGATAAAAATTATTTTTGCCACAGAAGAGGGAGAACGTATGGTGGAAACCACAGTTTGGGCTACAACCGATTCTACCGTTCAGCTTAAGGGAGACGTATCCATCCCGATCCATTCCATACGCGACGTGATCATTTAAAGACGATGACCGGCGACCCTGAACACAGTACATCAGGCAATCAGGTTGAGGTATTCCGGGGAGGGAAAACTTTTTTTTCTAAATTGTTCGAGCGCATCGACGCCGCAGAAAAATTCATCCATATACAGGTTTATATCCTGGGGCATGATCAAACCGGAAATCAGCTCCTTGATCACTTGTTCCAGGCAGCGGCCAGAGGCGTTCGGGTTTTTTTAATGCTTGATGCGTACGGCACTTCCTGGGTTGGAAAGACCCAGCTCACTGAATGGAAGAAAAAGGGACTTTCCGTCAAATTGTTTTCGCGGCATTTTCGTTTTAAACGGTTTTTTATCGGCCGGAGACAACACGCCAAAATTGTGGTGATCGATGCTGAATGGATGAGTGTTGGCGGGTTAAATTTTGCCGACCGTTACAATGGGAGCGAGGGGCACCCACCCTGGCTGGATGCGGCCTGCTGGGTGAGAGGACCGGCTGCAGCCCAGCTCAACCGGCTTGCAGCGGTGTATTGGTCGAGGAAGGATAAACAGTTTTTACGAAGCCAGCACGGAATAGCCGGGACAGAGCATGGAATACGGGTCTGGATTCTAAGCAATGACTGGCTACGGAAACGCCAGGAGATAAAAAAGGCGTATTTCGATGCGATCGGATCGGCCAAACAGGATATCCTTATCGTCGCAGCTTACTTTTTCCCTTCACGAAAACTCCTGCGCCTGCTTTTGGATAAAGCCAAAGCAGGGGTAAAAGTCCGACTCGTTTTTTCAGCACATAGCGATGTTCCACTGATCAAACCATCGATGGAATATTTTTATTCGGGGCTTCAACGGGAAGGAATAGAGATATGGGAATGGAAGGAGTCTGTACTCCATGCAAAAGTGGCTTTTGTTGACCAACGCTGGGTAACCCTGGGTTCCTACAACCTCAATCAGTTAAGCGATGTAGGCGGACTCGAGGTGAATATTGCATTTGAAGACGAACACATGGTAGGTGACCTGTATTCCTATTTTTTGGAAGAAATTTACCCTAAAACTCAACTTGTTAGGAAAAGTAGTGGAGCCATTGTACGTAGATTCGAACGATTGGTTGCATTTTTGTTAATACGATTAGCCTTAAAAATCCTTTTTTTCACCAATAGACATCCCCACTAAACCATGTTCAAACATCTGAAAGACGATCTTCCCGCTTCCCTTGTCGTCTATTTGGTTGCCTTGCCCCTTTGTCTCGGAATTGCCATCGCCTCCGACGCGCCTTTATTTTCAGGTATGATAGCCGGAATAATTGGAGGAATTGTCGTGGGATCATTAAGCGGCTCGCAAGTCAGTGTGAGTGGACCCGCAGCAGGTTTGGCTGTGATCGTTGCGACAGGCCTGAAAGATTTTGCCATTTTGGTTGAGCACAGTAAAGGGGATCCATCCGGGTTCGGACAATCCAGTCCTTTCGAGCTGTTTTTGACCAGTGTGCTTCTGGCCGGGGTATTGCAACTCGCTTTTGGATATATTAAAGCAGGTGCGATCGCCAATTATATTCCGTCTTCCGTGATCCATGGCATGTTGGCCGCCATCGGCTTGCTGCTTATATTTAAACAGGTTCCCCATGCCCTCGGTATCGATTCCGATTTCGAAGGCGACGAGTCGTTCAGCCAGAATGACGGAGAAAATACAATCACGGAGTTTATCCGGTCCTTTCAACAATTTGAAACAGGAGCGATGATCATTTCGGTCGTAGCGGGGATAATTCTGATAATCTGGAACCAGAAGTCGCTGAAAAAATACAGCTTCTTTAAATACATTCCGGGTGCGCTGATCGCTGTAATCGTAGGTACACTGCTTAATCATTTTTTTAAAAGCTGGCATCCTGCATGGGTGCTTAGCGAAAACCACCTCGTGAAACTTCCCCTCGACTCCATACAGGGGCATCCCGAAAACCTTATCCAAACCCCGGATTTTAAAGCCTTAAATCATTTTCTGACGTATAAAACAGCCATTGTCATTGCAATTATTGCTTCTTTGGAATCGTTGCTGAGTTTAGAGGCGAGTGACAAGATCGACCAGCAAAGAAGATTTTCGTCGCCCAACAGGGAACTTAAAGCCCAGGGAATAGGGAATATGGTAAGCGGACTTCTTGGCGGGATTCCTGTTACGGCCGTTATTGTGAGAAGCTCGGCTAACGTTATCGCCGGAGCAAGAACCCGCTTATCGGCAGTTGTTCATGGTGTCTTGCTGCTTGTTTCAGTACTGGTATTGCCCGAAATGCTGAACCTCATACCCAAGGCTGCCCTGGCTGCTATCTTAATTCTGGTTGGCTATAAGCTCATAAGTTTCGAAGTGATAAGGGCTAATTACAGAAAAGGATGGAATCAATTTGTTCCCTTTATCGTAACGATCTTGGCTATCTATTTTACCGATCTCCTGATCGGTATTGGCATTGGACTTTTGGTAGGTATTGTCTTCGTTGTCCGCTCTAACTATACCTCCGGGATAACCTATATTACAGATCAGGGAAAACACCTCATTAAACTCAGAGATAACGTAACATACCTGAATAAAGGTGAGGTGAGTAAAATATTCGAAAGAATGCCCAAAGATGCCAAAGTGATGATCGACGGGACCGCGGCACGTTTTATTGATCCGGATATTTATGAGTTGATCGACGATTTTATCCGATCAGCTCCTGAAAAGCATATTAGTGTCGACCTGAAAAGAAAATTGAACAGCCAGAACCGTTATTTCCAAATAGACGGGTTAAAATTTGAAAGCGAAAAATGAAATCATACGAGCAACTCCTTTTGTCAAACAAAGCCTGGGCGCAGGAACGAAAAGAAATGAACCCCGACTTTTTTAAAAACCTGGCTACAGAACAAAGACCAAGGTTTTTATGGATAGGGTGCAGCGATAGCCGGGTACCTGCTAATGAAATTACCGACACTGAACCGGGTGAAATATTTGTTCACCGAAACGTGGCGAATATGGTGGTGCATACCGACCTGAATATGCTTTCCGTTTTGCAGTATGCGGTAGAAGTATTGGAGGTAGAGCACGTTATGGTCGTTGGCCATTATGGATGTGGGGGAGTGAAGGCAGCCATGAATACCCAGAATCTTGGCCTCATCAATAAATGGCTGAGGAATATCAAAGAAGTATACCGCCAGCATCGCGATGATATCGATGTGATCGATGATGAGAACAAAAGGTCTGACAAATTGGTGGAATACAACGTTATTGAACAGGTATACAACCTGGCCAAAACTTCCATCATACAAAAGGCGTGGGCAAAGCATAACAGACCGGTAGTGCATGGATGGGTGTATGGAATGGCGGATGGTCTTATCAAAGAACTGGTCACCATGGACCATAACGATGAACTCGATCCGATCTTCCGTTTTGATTTTGATGATCTGGATTAATACATTTGCACCCGCAAATGAAAGATCGATCGAAAATAATACTGGTACAGCTACTAAGAACTTTAGGAGCCTTTGTGGTATTATTTGCCCTTTGCTTTCAACTTCTCGTCGACACCCAGTTATTTTATTCAGGCGACCTAACTGAGCGCGATTCCATAACCTGTGTCATTGAAAAAGACGGGCCGGCACAATCCGAAAATTTTGAAAAACTTGAATTTTATCAGGTTTCAATACGTCATACCACAACAGTTTCAGTTGCCATGTTCCTTACGAAAGGACTGGCCAATAAGTTCGGACGGGCTAATGTGCCCCATTCGAATCGCTCCCGTTATATTCTCTTTCAAAATCCGAAATTAGACTGCGCTGTTTAACTGACCTGGATCAGGTCTTTTAACATTACTATTGGCTACCTTGTGTGGCCTTCATCCGCCATCTGCGGAGAAAATAATTTTTCAATTTATTGATCATGTTAGTTGAGAAAATGGTGTTTTCTGAGCATGAGGTCCTGCACCAGCTTAAGCATTATTTGCCCGCGCAGGCCCCGCTCAAAGATTTTATCCATCACAATACCCTGCATGCCTTTCAACATTTACCTTTTCATGAGGCACTGCAGCAGGCTTCTGAATTGTTCGGCTATCAGGTATATTTGAGTTTGCCGGATTACCGGGAAAGGTATACCCAGGGGAAAATTCGACCCGAAATGATAGCTCGGCTGATCCGGGAAAAAAAGGGACAGGTTTTATTGGAAGAATGGACCCTCAAACTGCTCAAAAAAGAGTATGACACGACCCTGTCTTCGCGAATTGGTGCTTTACGCGCCTCCTGGAAAGAGCTCGCCCATGTTAACCTGAACAAGGATGTACATCCGGTCTTGTTTCGTGTAAGCAGTGCCTACCTGGACCAGGGCATTGCCTTGTGGAAATTTCCCCGTCTTGAATCCGGGTTTTTAGCTTCCTTGGTTCGTCTGGAAAGCAAGGCAGTACGGGGTGTTTTTCGGAGTAGTCGTGTAAAAAAGTTACTGGCAGATCCTGATACAAACCTCACCCAACTTCTGAAAATTATCGTTGGCGATCCCCAATACTATAAAAATTACCTTTTTGATATGTGTTTCTCCCATCCGGGTTGGTCAGGCATGATCTCCATACTTGAAGATCAGCCCGATTCTTTACTCGACAAAAGAAATATTCAATTCAGAGAGTTTCTGATTTTCGAATTGCTTCTGGAGATAGATAGTCTTGACAGGCATTTGGGAGACGATTGGAAACCCCTTTCCGAAAGTTTAAGTGAAGTTCCTCCACCACTACTCGGCCCTATCGAGTATGCCGAAGTTTTTGAGGTGTATGCCCTTTGGCAGGAGGCACTGGAATGGACCTATTATGATGAAGTATTGGCGGGTTTCCAAAAGGCAATATCCTGGCATAAACAAAAAGGGGAGAAGTTTGAACGAGCTGATTTTCAGGCCCTGTTTTGTATTGATGATCGATCCTGTTCCACCCGCAGGAATTTAGAGGCTCTTGCTCCGGGTTGTCAGACATTTGGAACTGCCGGACATTTTAATGTGGCCATTTATTTTCAACCCGAACATGGAAAGTTTTCGACCAAAGTATGTCCTGCTCCGGTAACGCCCAAATACCTTATCAAAGAAACGGAAGCAGGAATAAGGCATAAAAAAGACGCCCATTTTCACCGGCATTCGCATGGCCTTGTTGGTGGCTGGATCGTTTCTCAAACCTTGGGATTTTGGTCGGCAATTAAAATGGCAGTAGGAATTTTTCGCCCTTCCGAGTCTCCTGCTATGGTCTCCTCCTTTAAGCATATGGACAGATCAGGGAAACTGAGTGTGCGTCATGTAGCAGGAGAAATGAACGAAAAGGGACTTCAGGTTGGATTTACCCCTGAGGAAATGGCCGATCAGATGGAAGGTTTATTAAAAAGCATAGGGCTGATCGCCAATTTTGCACCGTTGGTTTATATAGTCGGACATGGTGCAAGCAGCATCAATAATACCCATTATGCCGGCTACGATTGCGGCGCATGCAGTGGTCGTGCAGGTTCGGTGAATAGCCGGGTTGCAGCCTACATGCTCAATCAGAAGGATGTTCGGGAAATACTTGGCACACGTGGAATAAATATTCCTGAGGACACCCAGTTTTTAGGGGCCTTACATGACACAACGAGGGATGAGATCGAATTTTATGATGTGGAGTCCCTTTCAGGCAGTAATTCATCCCTGTACGTTGAAAATATGCTTATCTGGGAAGAAACCCTCGACAAAAATGCAAAAGAACGTTCGCGGCGTTTTCTCCTTCACGATTCAAAAGACGAGGCAGCCCGGGTCCATGAAGAAGTCAAACTCAGGGCCTTGTCGCTTTTCGAACCACGTCCGGAATGGAACCATGCTACAAATACCTTATGCCTGATCGGACGAAGGGAGGTGAATAAACACCTGTTTTTAGACAGGCGCGCATTCCTGAACTCGTATGACTACAGGTTGGATCCTGATGGACACTGGCTCCTGGGAATTTTAAAAGCGGTAGCCCCGGTTTGTGGAGGTATAAATCTGGAGTATTATTTCTCGCGGGTAGACAATTACCGCCTGGGTGCAGGTTCCAAACTTCCACATAACGTGGTAGGATTAATAGGTGTGGCCAATGGAATGGACGGCGATCTGCGCCCCGGCCTGCCTATGCAAATGATCAATATCCATGAACCTTTACGCCTTCTGGTAATTGTGGAACAGCAGCCGGAAGTCGTCTTAAAAACGCTAAAAGCAGATACTACTACCTACGAATGGTTTAAAAACGGCTGGGTAAATCTGGTAGTTACCGACCCTGAAACTGATAGGATGTATCGTTTTATGGATGGTGAGTTTGAACCTTATAGCGTCCAGTCAGACGAACCCGGGGTGCTTGATAAGTTGGATGACCTGATCGAAACGGAATCGGAAAGTTTGCCTGTTTACCTGATCAACGTATAAAGAAATGGAGACGAAATATTTTATTGCCAGCTTTGTACTTGTCCCGCTTTTTGGGTTTTTAACCTCGCTTTTTATTTCGGCGAAAAACGAAGTTACCCTCTCCAAAATTTCCTTTTATACGGTCGGTATTCAGTTGCTGTTGGCCCTTGGCTTTTCTGTTAAATGGTTATGGGATGGAGGCGAGTCGTTTAATATCAAGGAGGTGTCGATCTACGATTCGGAGGAATACCGCTTTTTGATCGATTTTTATTTTGATAAGATCACGGTGGTCTACCTCATTGTCGGAGCCTTTGTAAGTTTTTTGATCACCCGCTACAGTGCCTATTATCTGCATATGGAAGCGGGATACAAACGCTTTTTTAATACTATCCTCTTCTTTTTTCTGGCCTATAATTTTACCGTTCTGGCCGGGAATTTTGAGACGCTCTTTATCGGATGGGAAATGTTGGGGATATCCTCATTTCTGCTCATTGCCTTTTACAGGGAAAGGTACCTTCCGGTCAGGAATGCGGTTAAAGTATTTTCCATCTATCGCATTGGTGATGTAGGTATCCTTTTAGCCATGTGGGCCATGCACCACCTCTGGCACGATAACATTACCTTTTCCAGGCTCTACGATTATGACCTGGTACACGAACAACTGCAGGGCCATTCGGGCATCGGCATTTTTATCTCACTTTGTTTGCTGGGGGCAGCGGCGGCCAAATCGGCTCAGCTTCCCTTTTCGTCCTGGTTGCCCCGCGCCATGGAAGGGCCTACACCTTCCTCGGCTATTTTTTATGGATCCTTGTCCGTTCATTTTGGAGTCTTTCTCCTTTTAAGGACCCACCCTTTTTGGGAACACCAATTGGTAGTAAGGATACTGATCGGGCTCTTAGGATTGTCAACCGCAATCATTGCCTTTTTAATCGCCCGGGTACAATCTACCATCAAAACCCAGATCGCTTATGCTTCTATCTCCCAGATCGGAATTATGTTTATTGAGGTGGCACTGGGTTTTGAAACATTGGCGCTCTTCCATTTTGCCGGTAATGCCTTTTTAAGGACCTACCAACTGTTAGTTTCCCCTTCTGTGGTGAGTTATATGATCCGCGACCAGTTCTATCATTTTGAACCCGAGGAGCTGAGCTATAAAGACACCCTTTTCAGAAGGCTTCAACGTTCCTTTTATCTGCTTTCCTTAAAAGAATGGAACCTCGATCGTTTTCTGAGCAAGTACCTGTTCCGTTCCTTTAAAGTATTGGGAAAAAAGGTAGATTTTATAACACCCAAAAATTTCTTTAAAGTGATGATCCCGGCTTACCTGCTTGGACTCGCAGCGTATTGGAATCAGAGTTGGATACCCTTCTGGCTATTGGGTTATTTACCTGAATTTTTCTCCTTTATCGGATTGATGCTCGTGTTTAAATCCTTTTCAGAAAGGAAGCACCCCTGGCTTGCATGGACCCTCGTATGGATGAGCCATTTTTGGGTAGTCCTGGCAGTCTCATTTAACGAAAAATTTGCCTTTAGTCATACTCTCCTTTACCTGAGTGGTGTCGTGATCGGTGGAATTATTGGGATCATTGCCCTGAAAAGGCTCAAAAAACTTGAACCTGACTGGTACAACCTCAATACCTACTACGGACATGTGTACGAACACCCGGCCCTGGCGAATATTTTTCTGATTGCTGCCTTGTGTATGATGGGCTTTCCGATCACCGCCACTTTTGTTGGGGAGGATCTGATCTATAGCCATATCCATTCAACCCAATTTTTTCTTGCCAACTTTATTTCCCTGGGGTATGTACTCAGCGGAATTTCTCTTATGCGCATCTATGCCCGCCTGTTTCTGGGCCCACATTGCAAAACCTACCATTCAACACCTTTAGGTTCATCCTGATCTTTTCGTTTTAGCTATTCATGAAATCAAAACATAAAAAAATCCCGGCAAGCGGAATAGCCGGACTTACAGCATATTGGAAATCAGATCTGGTTTCAGGTTTCCTCGTTTTTTTACTTGCCTTACCCCTGAGTTTGGGAATTGCCAAGGCCAGTGGTTTCCCCGCTGCCATGGGCGTTTTAACGGCCATGATAGGTGGTCTGTTTGTCAGCTTTTTCAAGGTGTCGCCACTGACCATTAAAGGACCCGCAGCAGGATTGATCACGGTGAGTGCCGCTTCCATCGCTGCCATGGGTGGCGGGGATATGGGCTGGCACGCCACAGGAGCGATCATCGTTACCATGGCATTTTTTCAGCTTGTTTTTGCCTGGCTCAAATTTGGTTCCTTTAGTGATTTTTTTCCTCATTCCGCGGTTCATGGAATGTTAGCCGCCGTTGGTTTGATCATCATTGCCAAACAAATACCCGTACTCCTTGGCGACGATCCGATCATCTACAAAGGTGAAGGACCTATCGAGTTGTTTATGGATATTCCACGCTTTATTCACGAAGCGCATTGGCATATCGCCTTTATTGGTATTATAAGTCTGATCATCCTTTTTGGCCTACCCATGTTGAAAATCGACCTGCTAAAACGGGTACCGGCTCCCATGATCGTCCTGATACTGGCCGTGCCATTGGCTGTATCCATGCACTTTAGAGAAACAGAACCGGGATACTCGTTGGTTAATGTGGGGAATTTTTGGGATAATGTAAAAATCCAGCCTGACTTTTCAGGGATTTTTACTTTCCCATATTGGAAGTATGTAATTATGTTTCTTTTTGTGAACAGCCTGGAATCGTTGCTTACCGTAAAAGCAGTTGACAATCTTGATCCCTACAAAAGGGAGTCAGATTACAACGACGATCTGAAAGCGCTGGGTGCTGGGAATGCCCTTTCCGGATTATTGGGCGGATTGCCCATGATCTCTGAAGTGGTTAGGAGCTCTGCAAACATTAACTTTGGCGCACGAACAAAATGGTCAAACTTTTTTCATGGGGTATTTCTTTTATTAGCGATGTTATTGATGATCCCTTTGATTGAAATGATCCCCAATACCGCCCTTGCTGCTATGTTGATCTATGCCGGTTACCGCCTGGCCGCCCCCCGCGAGTTTTTTAATACCTACCAGATCGGAAAAGAACAATTGGCTATTTTTATAACAACCATTTTGGTCACCTTATTTGAAGATCTGCTTTTGGGAGTGGCTGCCGGTATTCTGGTAAAAATCCTCTTTCACCTCTATAATGGAGCGCCATTAAACAGTTTATTCAAGGGTATTTATAGCGTCGAAAAAACGGAAACCACGACCACCATCCATGTGAACGGATCGGCTGTATTTTCAAACTTATTGGGTTATAAAAAGGTGTTGCTTCATTTACCGGAAAAAGAAAAAGTGATCATGGATTTTTCAAAAACCCGCCTTATCGATCACTCTTTTATGCATTTTATTCACCATTTTGAGCACGAATACAATAACCGTGGCGGAGAATTTAAAATCGCCGGCCTCAAAAAGCATAAATGCCTTTCTGATCATCCATTAGCCACCAGAAAATTGAAAAAAGCATGAAAAATCTCATCTGTTTAGGAATTGTCTTTCTTTGCCTGCCTTTCTATACTTTGGCTCAGAAGAAGGAATTAAAATTTAATCTGAATGAAGATGGAAGCCATTATTTTAAGTTCACCGGGCTTACCCAGGTTTGGTTGCGTTACGACCAGAGCAACCCCGGCTCGGCCATTTATGGCGACCCGGCTGCCAACACCTTTGATATCGGAATAAGACGGCTGCGTTTTCAGGCGTTCGGCCAGTTGAGTGATCGGGTTTTTGTGTATACCCAATTCGGACAAAACAACCTGAACGCCGTGGCTTCGCGTAAGACAGGCGCCTTTTTTCATGATGCCGTAGTGGAATATGCTGCTGTGAAACGAAACATTTCTTTAGGTGCCGGAATGACCGGATGGAGTGGATTGTCGCGTTATGCCAGCCCAAGTGTGGGTTCGATATTGAGTCTTGATGCCCCTTTATACCAACAGGCTACCAACGACGTGAACGATATTTTCCTTCGTAAGCTTAGCGTTTATGCCAAAGGGAAATTGCAAAAACTTGACTACCGGATAGCCATTACCAGCCCTTTTCCTGTTCAATCGGCTACAACCGGAATTTCCGGTGCACTGGTCGGCGCTGTTGATACCTCACTGAGTAAACACGCTACCTTTTCTCCACACAAGCCAAATACCCAGTTTCAGGCTTATATCATGTATCAGTTTATGGATGAAGAAAGCAACCTGACTCCCTACACCACAGGAACCTACCTCGGACAGAAGGATGTGTTTACCATTGGAGCAGGATTGATCTATCAGGCAAATGCTACCAGAAATATCGTAGGCGGAACGGATTCTACATTAGGACAGATCCAATTCAATACTATGCTGCTTCTGAATGTGGATGTGTTTTATGATCATCCTTTGAATAAAGAAAAAGGAACGGCCCTGACCTTGTATGGAGCCTTCTCTCATTTCGATTTTGGTCCCGCTTATCTTCGCTATGGGGGAGTGATGAACCCGACAAATGGCTTATTGCCNNCGCTATGGAGGTGTGATGAATCCGACAAATGGCTTATTGCCGGGGGCGTATCAGGCGGGAAACAATGGCAATGCCTTCCCCATGATCGGTACGGGCCAAATCGTTTATTTGCAGGGTGGCTATTTGATGAAGAAAGACCTCTTAGGAAAGCAGGGAACTTTTCAACCCTATGCCGATGTGATGCTTGCGAATTACGAACGCTTGTCAGGTCCTATGGCAGTTTACGAAGCCGGGATAAACTGGCTGATCAATGCCCACGCTGCAAAAATGACTTT
>DQHT01000050.1:0-175 GCA_003531115.1 Bacteroidota bacterium
CGTGAAGGAAATGACCTGCTTCGTGAGATGATCGAATCAGGTATTGTAAAATATGGAAAAGAATTCATCCACGCCCAGGAAGAAGAAGGCGGATGGAATATCGATAAGGTCGACAAAAAAGAACTCCTGAATTCTCAGGCTACTTTCGTGTTCGGACAAATGAACGAACCTCCCG
>DQHT01000050.1:232-26835 GCA_003531115.1 Bacteroidota bacterium
ATGACTTGACCGACCCGGCACCGGCTACCACCTTTGCCCACTTGGACGCAACGACGGTATTGTCGCGTAAAATTGCCGAGTTAGGTATCTACCCTGCAGTGGATCCTTTGGATTCTACATCCCGTATCCTTACTGTGGATATCGTTGGTGAAGCCCATTATGGAACTGCACAACGGGTTAAAATGTTGTTGCAGCGTTACAAAGAACTTCAGGNNATGAGCTTTCTGAAGAAGATAAACTTGTTGTTCACCGTGCACGTCGTGTTCAGCGTTTCTTGTCACAACCTTTCTTCGTAGCTTCTCAGTTTACCGGACTTGAAGGTAAATTGGTTTCCATCGAAGACACCATCAAAGGATTTAACATGATCATGGATGGCGAACTGGATCAATACCCTGAAGCTGCCTTTAACCTTAAAGGTACGATTGAAGAGGTAATCCAGGCAGGTGAAAAAATGCTTGCTGAAAACGCTTAATTAATAGGAGGAAAAGATGCATTTGGATATCATCACCCCTGATAAAGTTTTGTATAGCGGAGAAGTAACTGCCGTTCAGCTTCCGGGAGCCAAAGGTTCTTTTGAAGTTTTGAACAACCACGCTGCCCTGATCTCCAGCCTTGAAAAAGGAAAGATCCGGGTGAAAGATGCCGAAGGAACCCATTTTATTGAGGTAACTGGTGGAATTGTGGAAGTGCTTAAAAATACGATCATCGTACTGACCTAGTTTCAGCCAAACAGATACATGAAGACCAGACCCAAACGTCTGGTCTTTTTTTTGTCTAAAACGAATACCTTAAAAGGAACAATCACGTTACATTTGGGAACCCCAAACCTGTATGAAGCAAAAAATACCTTTTTTCAGCATCCTCTTTTTTTGTTTACCCATGCTGCTTGTTGCCCAGAAAGGAAGTGTTTCGGGATATATAACAGACTCGTTGAATGTTCCGGTTTCTTATGCCACTGTAGCTGTTTTTGACCTGCGCGATTCCAGCATCGTCAATTTTGGGCTCAGCGATGATGGAGGAGGATTTGAACTAAAGAGTCTGCCACCGGGAATTCCGCTGCGTTTATTGGTCTCTCATGTTTTATATCATCCAAGTGTTAAAAATTTTCGGCTTGACAGTGCTGAAAATAAAAAGCTGGATACCTTAATGGTGAGTGCGAAAGACAATCAGCTGACAGAAACAGTGATTACCTGGGAGGCGCCACCGATTGTGGTAAGGAACGATACCATAGAATTTAATGCCGATGCTTTTATCGGACGGCCAGGTTCGGCTGTTGAAGAATTGTTAAAACGTATTCCCGGGGTAGAAATAGGCGAGGATGGGCAAATCACTTACAATGGGCGAAATGTTTCCAAAATCACCATTGACAGCAAGCAATTTTTTGGCGACGACCCGGTCATCTTAATGAAGAATATTCCCGCCAAAGCCATCCAGAAGGTGCAGATCACCGAAGAAAAGGATGAACGAGGCAGAGCAACAGAAACCGGGGACGTATCCATCAACCTCACCCTGAAGCATTGGGCAAAAAAGAGTCATTTTGGGAAGGCCTACGCTGGTTATGGAACGGATCAACGTTATGAAAGCGGAGTCATGTGGAATTTCCTCCGCGATACCCTGCAAATTTCACTGGTCGGTTATGGAAACAACCTGAGCCAGTCGGGATTTTCATACAGCGAATTGTACCGTATGGGCGGATATAACCGAAGTGGTGTCAACTATATCTCCTTTTCCGATAATTCGATGAGCATTAATGGGGCTAGCTTTGGGGGAGGAAAAGGAATAACAGAAAGTGGAGGAGGAGGCTTTAACCTGAACTATGATATTCCCCGCAAATGGTCGGTTTCCACTTCTTATTTTCTCGGTTTATCGCGAACAAGCTATGAACAGGTTCGTAATAGCCAGCGTAATTTTGGGGATACCATTTTAAGCACCGGTACCATTAACACTGAATTCGCAAATAACAACAGCCATTCCTTTAATGCCAAATTCAGATGGACACCGGATACCATTAACATGTTTACATGGCGGCCGAATCTTGCGATCAATGGGGGAAAGGAGGATAATGAGTTACAAAACAACAATTCGTATTCTTATCTGGCTAGCCAAACCCTGATTGGAAACCAATTAGACAATACCATAAATGGGATCGACGCCGGGAGTAATTTCAACTGGGACATGTCGCTTAAAAAGTGGGAGTATGAAGTGTTTTCCGAACAAATTTACAAGGACGAAAGTGGCCTTGGCGTGAATCGTATACGCATTGAATCGTTCACGGATACGGCAACGTATAGCGAAAGTAATTACCAGGAACGCGAGCTGGAAAGTAAAGGAATGGTATTTAACAATTATGCAGTGATCCGGTATAAAGTGAATGATTCCTTGTCGTTTCGGTTTTCTCCCTCTATTAACCACACCAATGCTTTTAAAAGGGTAATGGTTTATGAACAGGATAGTACACTTTCTGAAGATGTTCTCCTCCCGGGACTGAGTACACGCTTCCAGGAAAAAAGGAGTAGCTATTCAGCAAAGTTTTCGCTGAGCAAACGGGTGGGAAAATCCCGGTTTTATGCAGGCATGTCTGTACATCATGCGGATCTGGAACTGGATAATGAGCTGAGTCAATCGTCGGTCGACAGAATATTTAGTTATCCAGAACTTAATTTGTCGTATACCCGACGAAGCCCTACTTCGTACATGGATATTGATTATTCATATTCCATGGAATTGCCTAATTCTACCCAGTTGATCGATCTGGTTGATAATTCAGACCCCAATTCGATTCGCACGGGTAACCCCTGTCTGAACCCGGAAAAGTACCACGAACTATCCACCTGGGCAAGAATGGGGAATAGCGCCGGAACCCATAGTCTTCAATGGAATGCAAGGGCGAGTGTTACCCGTAATGGTATAATCAACGAAAACTTTTTTGATGAATCCGGACGCTCCGTCACTCGTCCGGTAAATCTTGCTCCTCACGAATTAAAAACGTATATTGGAACAGGGTTCAATTTCACTTTCAGCAAAGAAAGCAGCAAGAAGTGGAAACACACTCCCGGATTGCATGTGTGGGGAAATATGAGCCAAAGCTGGCAATACCTGAATTTTTCATCCTATCCCTTTGTTAGTTACAATCTTAGTCCGGGTATTTCCTATGGGATCATCAAAAAGGATTATTTTGATGCCAGGGTTTCGTACCGTCCTTCTTTCAGCAATAGCCAGACCCTGGGCTTAAGTGGCCCCATCATCAACCGTTATGTTTCCCTATCGGCTGAGCTTTGGTGGGCCCCTTTTGAAAAATATTGGATAGAAGCCAAAGGAACGCATACGCGACAAACATCCTCAAATCCGGGTGTGGATCCAAGGGAATTTACTTTGGTCAATGTCGCATTTACCCGACTGATACTCAAGGATAATCGTGGACAACTGCGGCTAAGTGTTTTTGACTTATTGAATCAAAACAGGGCCATTAGCCAGTATGCTACCGGGAACTATGTGGAAACAAGCATTTCGAACGCGGTTACCCGATATGTGATGCTAAGTTTTGTATATAACTACAACTCTTTCCAGAAAAAGGGAAGGCAACAACGCGGCTTTTCGTTCTGGTAGCTAATTGTACTTCCTAAACCAGCTTTTCATTTTGATCTGCATCACGCCAAAAAGGGCTTCTTTAAAGATGCCACGGCTCATTTTGGATTCGCCTTCGGAGCGGTCGGTGAAGATGATAGGGACTTCTACCAGCTTAAAGCCATATTTCCAGGCGGTAAACTTCATCTCGATCTGGAAGGCATAACCTTTAAAACGAACCTTATCCAGGGGGATCTTTTCGAGTACCTTGTAGCGGTAACACACAAAACCTGCGGTGGTATCCTGGATCTTTAGTCCGGTTATAAAACGCACATAAACCGAGGCGAAATACGACATCAAAACGCGTCCCATTGGCCAGTTTACCACATTGACCCCATTCACATAGCGTGAACCGATGCTCATATCAGCACCCGCTACACAAGCATTGTACAGAGCGATCAGGTCATTAGGATTATGTGAAAAATCGGCATCCATCTCAAAAATATAGGCATAGCCCCGGTCAAGGGCCCAGTGGAATCCGGAAATATAGGCTCTTCCCAGTCCGTCTTTTGCCGCTCTTTCGAGGATAAACATACGTTCCGGGAAATCGCGCATGCAGGCTTTTACGATATCGGCAGTGCCGTCAGGGGAACTGTCGTCAACCACCAAAACATGAAAATCGCCCTCCAGCGCCATCACGGCAAGGAGCATCTTTTCTATGTTTTCCCTTTCCTTATAGGTGGGTATGATGACAAGTTTCTCTGGCACGAATAAAAAAATATGGCCGAAAATAGCCTTATTGCGGTGAACTTTCAAGAACTGAAATGAACAAGGCAGTATTTTTAGACCGGGATGGCATAATAAATAAGGAAATTGGCGCATACGTGTATGGGCAAAATGATTTTATCCTGAATGAAGGCGTCATTGAAGCCCTGCATTTTTGGCAAAGCCGGGGATACAAACTCATCGTCATCACCAACCAGGGAGGAATAGCCAAAGGCATTTATACCCATGCCGACGTGAGAAAGCTGCACCATTATCTTGAAAACCTGTTGATGGAAGCAGGGGTGAAGCTGGATGCCATTTATTATTCCCCCCATCATTCGGATTTTAGTAACAGCCTGAGCCGTAAGCCCGGTTCGCTGATGATAGAAAGGGCATTGGCGCGGTATCATATCGACCCTTCACTATCCGTCATGATCGGCGACCGTCCCCGCGATGTAGAAGCTGCAGAGGGGGCAGGGGTTAGAGGGATTCTGGTTGAATCGAATACGGATTTGAGGGCGCTGCTGGAGCTTGATCTTTAGTTGGTGGTGGGTTGTCTTTCTGGACCTCGGTGGGTTCGGGTTTTTGGGTTCCGGGTTTTTTCGATTAGGTCGCCAGTCAGCTCGAGCCGCCAATTTCAGGCGCCGTCACCCTGAGCAGGCAAACGGATATTCATATTTTGAAGAATCCTCACGCCGTGTCGAAGGGTGATGGCGAGTCGAGAGCCCGTCAGAGCTGAAATTTTCGTTCGAGTCCCTTTTTGTCTTTCTGTCTTCAAATACTCCAATTATCCTTACTTGCTCCCGTCCGGATTTATGGGTCCGGCCAAAATCTATATTCACCGCGCCAAAGCTGTTTGACCGCAACGGAAGCTTTGGCGCTATGTGTATTCTATACCTTTGTTCCCCTCGTCTCCAAGTCCCCTCGTCCCCAAGTCTAAAACTTAACCGTTCGCCTTCTTATGGTCCTCCAAAAACTTCTGCAAACCGCTATCGGTAAGCGGATGATTGAGGAGCGCCAAAATCGCACTGAGGGGAGAAGTGATCACATTGGCACCCAAACGTGCGCATTCTACGATATGCAATGGACTACGTATGGATGCAGCCAGGATCTGAGATTGGTATCCCTGAACGGCAAAAATATGGGCCATGTTCGCGATCAGCTCGAGTCCGTTGGCAGAAATATCATCCAAACGCCCGATAAAGGGAGAAATATAGGTAGCACCTGCTTTGGCTGCAAGGATGGCTTGTCCGGTTGTGAATACCAGCGTACAATTTGTTTTTACCCCATTCTGAGTCAGATAATTGATGGCTTTAACCCCGTCTTTGATCATGGGGACTTTCACCACAATTTTTTCATCGAGGGCAGCAAGAACTTCGGCTTCCTTTAATATTCCGGCAAAATCAGTCGAGATCACTTCAGCGCTCACATCGCCGTCAACGATCTCGCAGATCGCTTTGTAATGTGCCAAAACATTGGCTTTTCCGCTGATGCCCTCTTTAGCCATGAGCGAAGGGTTGGTGGTAACCCCGTCGAGTATACCCAGGTCTTGTGCCTCACGAATCTGATCGAGATTGGCGGTGTCGATGAAAAATTTCATGCTGCAAATTTGCGGCATTGTGAGGAGCAATACAATAGTTATTCGGACACTCTGCTGGCGCCTGTGTATATGACGCGGCGCTGAGGCGTGGAGGGCTGTTTTTACTCGGCCACTATTTTAGTGGCTAAGCCTACATTCAAAAATCATAAATCATAAATCAAAAATCAAAAATTAAAGTCCCCCCCGCTAACCATCGTCCGGAACGAGAATATTTTTTTTTCTCCGGAATAGGGGTGATGGATATATTGCGTGTCATAATTGGGAATACACGAATAAAATGAACAAATACCTTCTTGCCAGCATGCCCCTTTTAACCCTGGGATCTATCCATGTAAATGCCCAGGATTCAACATCTTACGAACTGCAATTACGCGTGCCCCTTCTCGATCTTCCGCAAAATTCGCAGCTACCTTATAAAACTCCTTCTATGAACCAGGCCCTGGAATGGTCGAACGACTTTTATGAATTGGGATTTTGGGGAATTGATCATTTGGGCGACAAACTTTTTAAGGTAAAAACCAAACCGCAAACGAACGCAGGGAAGTATGGCAATCTGGCCTTTAAATATGCGCTGGGACTCGGATTTTCCAAATATGGAAGCGAATTGCCTATTCCTCTGGGAGTTTGGGGACATGAAGAATTCCACCGTTCCACGCTTGGCGTAAAAGGAGTGGCCTCGGAGAACGGTAACTGGTTGTTTAGTCGTTGGGACGGAACTGTATATGGCATTTCGGATTCTACCCTGAGCGGACTTAAAAAAACCGATCCGGA
Source organism: Bacteroidota bacterium (assembly GCA_003531115.1). GTDB lineage: Bacteria > Bacteroidota > Bacteroidia > UBA8524 > UBA8524 > UBA8524. Next base: position 6,933 of record DQHT01000050.1, read on the forward strand.
TCAATTGCTGTATTCTTATGTAGCCGGAGTTCAGTATGAAATTGCATTAAATGAGAAAGTAACATTGAATGACTTCTATTCAAAACGTAGCTTGAATAAAACCGCCTTACTCTTATACAATGCCCACTACGTGTACAATTATTTCAAATTTTCCACCAGTGTTTTCAGCGATTCGGTAAAGGTATTGGCACCCCCTCATGAAAATGCCAATCCATCAGAAAGGGATTATGCCGGAGCTGACCTAACCGCCTGGGCTTATGATATGTTTAATCCGCAACTTCCGTACGAAACACGCGATTCTTTTCCCAATGGCGAAGGGGTAAACCGCCGTATCGGATTTTCAGACCTTTCGCCCGAAGCACAATCTTACCTGAAAAAACAAAAAAACCTTTCCCTGCTTAACTTTTTGAATCCGGCCATCTTTTTTGTCAACCGGATTCGGGTCAATGAAAAACTTTCATTCAACCTCTTTACCCAATATGCTCCCACCCATTTCGGAAATGATATAGCTGTATTTCTTCCCGTTAAATACAAACATTTCGATCTTTTGCTGGACTTGCACCGCTATTCAAACCGTGCTGATCAGGGAACCGGGGTTGGCTTAGGGCTGTATAATTACAAACTGAACGACAAGCTCAAATCAAGCGTAAAGGTAAATGTATGGGATCAGCCAAAAACATTTGACGGAAACGATAAAACGATGGGCGGATGCCTGAGCCTCAGTAGTGAATACAAGCTCAAAAAGGGTCTTTCTGCTTATGCCAACCTGAGTGCCAAAACAGCAGGATGGATGATGGGAAATCCCTACCTCGACAAAAATATATCCATGCAAGTCGGGGTTTCCTACCAAATTGCCCGATAACCCTGGGGGCCGGCGCATGCTGGCTGGCGCATGCGGATCGTTGAGGCGGCCCTCCTTCGCTTTTTGAAAATTTCGTAATCATAGTATTACACTTCAAAAGCTCCGTCAGGCAAAGCGTGGAGGGCTGTGGTTGCTTCTGAGTATTGCATTCTCCGGCTGTTTGACACAAGGGATAATTTTACTCCCGGGCTATTGGCAAAACTCCTCTGTGCTCTCTGCGAATTCCTCTGTGCTCTCTGCGGTTAAACGGAACTCTCCAATGGTACCAAAAGTCTTACTATGGTCCATGGTCTAAAATGAAATTCGGAACTTAGCCCTTGAAATTTCCCATAAGCGCCTTACCTTTGCACCGGCAAGGACGAACGACCAGCTCCTGACGAATCCCCCAGGTCTTGACAGAAGCAAGGGTAGTTAGTTGTAGCGGTGCGATTTGGACTTGCCATTTTTTTTTACTCTTTTTTGCTTACTTGCAGCATTTCGTCTGCTATATTTGTCGCGATGATCGAGAAAATCAACTGGTACAAAAATTGGTTCAACTCTCCCTTCTATCCGATACTCTACCACAACAGAGATTCCCGGGATGCCCGGCTTTTATTGGATAACCTGCTCGAAAAGCTCGATTTCCATCTCGATGCTACCCTGCTCGACCTGGCTTGTGGACGAGGGCGCCATGCTGTTTACCTCAATAACAAAGGTTTTGATGTTACCGGGCTCGACATGAGCAAGGCCAGCATCCTCGATGCATCCAAACATATCAATTCCAAACTCCGCTTCCTTGTGGGCGATATGCGGGAGATCCCTTTTACCGGACAGTTCGACTATGTGCTGAACCTCTTTACGAGTTTCGGCTATTTTGAAGACCATGCCGACCATGTTCGTACCCTAGAATCCATCAAAAAAGCGTTAAAGCCGGGCGGGATATTTGTGCTCGACTTCTTTAATGCCTGCAAGCTGGCTAAAAACCTCATCGAACAGGAAACCAAAGAAAGCCAGGGTATCACCTTTAATATTGCCCGTACGCTGGTCGACAATAAGATCCGCAAACAGATCGAGTTCGAACACGACGGCTCCGACTATTATTTCGAAGAATGTGTTGAAGCTTTTACCTGCGACGATTTTAAAAAGCTCCTGACCGATACCGGCTTTGAGATCCTGGATTGTTTTGGTGATTATGAGCTAAATCCATACGACGAAACCAACTCGGAACGAATCATCCTTATTGCCAAAGCATGATCACAACCCTGGCTTACTGGGATCACGAATTATTTTTCCTGATAAACCGGGGGCTGAGCAATGCCTTTTTTGATCTGATTTTGCCCTGGGTACGAGAGGCCAAAATATGGTTACCTCTTTACCTGTTTTTTTTATACCTCATCATCCGGCTTAAAAAAAAGAAAAGCTGGCTATGGATAGCCGCTCTGGTCCTGGCTGTTGGCGCATCTGACTCTATTGCTTCGGGTATCTTCAAACCCGGCTTTGAACGCCCGCGCCCTTGTCACCATCAAAACCTGCAACAGGAAGTGATCCTGCGCAAACACGATGGAAATTGCGGGGGTAAATATGGATTTGTTTCCTCCCATGCGGCCAACCACTTTGCTATTGCACTTTTTATTTGCCTCTTATTTGGCTGTTCACGCAGGTCATGGACTTCCTGGGCACTTTTTATCTGGGCGGGACTGATCGCCTTTGCACAGGTTTATGTGGGGGTACATTTCCCGGGCGATGTGCTGGTTGGTGCCTTGATCGGACTCCTGATGGCCTATATCTTCTTCCGTTTTGCTTTATTTGTAGAAAATAGCTACCTCCGATGAATTTCACCTATATCCTCGTTAACGAGCAGGTTGCTGAACATACCGCGCTCATCCAACTTAATCGCCCCAAAGAACTGAATGCCCTGAATCTCGAATTGATGGGAGAGATCCGCGACGCATTAAAGGCTTTGGATGAAAATGAGAAAGTCAGGGTGATCATCATCACCGGCAACGAACGCGCTTTTGCAGCCGGAGCCGATATCAAACAAATGAGTGGTAAAGGGGCGATAGATATGTTGAAGATCGACCAGTTCAGCACCTGGGACCAGATAAAAAAGACCAAAAAGCCCATCATTGCAGCCGTTTCAGGTTTTGCATTAGGTGGGGGGTGTGAGCTCGTGATGCATTGCGACTGCGTGGTCGCTTCTGAAACTGCCCAATTCGGACAACCCGAAATAAAAATTGGTGTCATGCCCGGAGCAGGAGGGACCCAACGCCTTCCACGGGCAGTTGGTAAAGCTTTGGCAATGGAAATGGTGCTCACCGGCGAATTTATCTCTGCCGAAAGAGCCCTCCAGGCCGGACTCATCAATAAAATTGTGCCTGTAGAGTTATTGATGGATGAAACCATAAAGATGGCCCAAAAGATGGCCCGTAATTCTCCTCTGGCCCTTCAGATGGCCAAAGAATCCGTTCTCAAATCATTCGAAAGCAGCCTCAGCGAAGGACTTTCCTTCGAACGCAAAAACTTCTATATGCTCTTTGCCACCGAAGACCAGAAGGAGGGAATGGCCGCTTTCATCGATAAACGGGAAGCGACGTTTAAAGGGAAATGACGAAGTTATAAGTTATGAGTGATGAGTGATGAGTTGGTTCATTAACTTCTTCGCCGCTGCTAAAAGAATCTCACTCTGTCTGCAAGACGACCGTTGGAGTACGTTACTTTAAAGCCCGGTTCAATCATCACTCATAACTCATAACTCATAACTTATAACTCTGGTATGGGTATTATCCCTATCTGGAATTCTGGCGATTTCGTAACTTAGCTAAAATTACTACTATGAAAACGATCCTAATCACGGCTGCCCTGTGCATGCCATTTCTTTCTTTAGCCCAAAGTGAAGGCCTCCGAACCGGTACCCGTATCGGTTTTGGTTCTGCCAATTATACTTCTGCGAATTTTAGCTCCGCACCCTCTCCGAAACTGTATATGCAGGCCGGCGGGATCATGGTCTATGGATTAAACGACTGGTTTGGCCTGCGCGCCGACCTGCAGGTGAATTTCAGCAGCGTGGAGGGAAGAGGACTTCGTCCCGGTAGTGGAATTTTTGGCCCGGAAGCCTATACCGAGCGGTATATGAACCTGGGACTGGGACTCCCTTTAGCCATACGTCTGAACATCCCCTCCAAAAAATTCCGCCCTTATGCGGGAGGAGGGATCATGATACAGGCCAACCTGTTCAATACAGAAGAACGCCAATACGACAATGGCGGGGCAAATGACAATTACGGCTATCTCAACCGAAAAATGGAAGGGGCCGTTCCATTAACCTACTATGCCTGTGTTGATTTGGGCATAGAACTGGATACCGAAGCGGGAAAAGATTATTTTTTCGAGTTTCGTATGTTTGAAGCACTCACAACGCTGGGTAAGTCGGATGGTAAGGATGTGAGCATGTCGGGATTCACCTTTGGAGGCGGAGTTCTGTTTTAAGCTTTTAGAAGGCATGATGCGGAAGCCCAAATAAAAGGCTTACCTTTGCGGACCTTTTAAAAACAATGCTCAATATCCGCAATCTTGCCATCATCGCCCACGTCGACCATGGTAAAACTACGTTAGTAGACAAAATCCTCCATCAGACCAACCAGTTTCGTGATAACGAAGAGAAGGGAGATCTGATCCTCGACTCCAACGACCTGGAACGGGAGAGAGGTATTACCATCTTTTCGAAAAACGTTTCGGTTCAATACAAAGGAACCAAGATCAATATCATCGACACCCCCGGTCACAGTGACTTTGGAGGAGAAGTAGAGCGCGTATTGAAAATGGCCGATGGCGTATTGCTGCTGGTGGATGCCTTTGAAGGCCCTATGCCGCAAACACGTTTTGTTTTGCATAAAGCCCTGGCGCTCGGATTACGTCCGATCGTGGTTGTCAATAAAGTTGACAAACCCAACTGTCGTCCGGAAGAAGTGCACGAAGCAGTTTTCGAACTGTTTTTTCACCTCGACGCCAGCGAAGAACAACTGAACTTCTCTACCGTTTATGGTTCCTCTAAACAGGGCTGGTTTGGCCCGACCTGGAATGAACCAAGAACCGATATCACCTATTTGCTGGATACCATCCTCGAAAAGGTTCCTGCTCCAAATCCTCCTGAAGGTAATTTGCAAATGCAGATCACTTCCCTCGACTTTTCAAATTTCGTGGGACGTATCGCCATCGGTAAAGTGCACCGTGGCAGCATCCGTACCGGAGAAGCGGTAAAGTTGGTACGTAACGCGGGTGGGATCGTCCAGGCACGTATAAAAGAATTGCATACGTTTGAAGGTCTGGGCCGGAAAAAAACAGATATGGTCATGGCCGGTGATATCGCCGCCGTAGTGGGTATGGAAGATTTCCAGATCGGAGATACCATTGCCGATTTTGAAGCCCCGGAAGGACTTGAGCCGATTACTGTTGATGAGCCAACAATGAGCATGTTGTTTTCAGTAAACAACTCGCCATTCTTTGGTAAAGAGGGAAAATTCGTGACTTCCCGTCAACTTCGTGATCGTCTCTTTAAAGAGATCGAAAAAAATCTGGCCCTCCGTGTAGAAGAAACCGACTCAGCCGATTCTTTTTTGGTATTCGGACGCGGTATCCTGCATTTGTCCATTCTGATCGAAACCATGCGCCGTGAGGGCTTTGAGCTCACCGTTGGACAACCTCGTGTATTGATAAAAGAAATTGACGGAGTGAAATCCGAGCCTTACGAATCGCTCGTTATCGACGTTCCCGATGAATTTGCCGGAAAGGCTATTGACCTCATCACTTTCAAAAAAGGGGAGATGGTGAATATGGAAACCAAAGGCGACCGCAAACAGATCGAATTTATCGTTCCTTCCCGCGGTTTGATCGGCGTACGTTCACAAATGCTTACCCAAACTGCAGGTGAAGCTATCATGGCCCACCGTTTCAGCGAATACCGCCCATGGAAGGGAAATATCCCCGGACGTATCAACGGTGTAATGTACTCGCTGGACAAAGGATCCGTGACCGCTTATTCACTGGATAAACTCCAGGACCGCGGCAGGTTCTTCGTAGAACCGGGTGAAGAAGTATATCCGGGTATGGTGGTTGGTGAAAACAGCCGTCCGGATGATATCGGGGTAAACACGGTTAAAGCCAAACAGCTTACCAACATGCGTGCTTCCGGTAAAGACGATTCAGCGCGCATCGCTCCAAAACTCAATTTTTCTCTGGAAGAGGCGATGGAATATATCGAAGAAGACGAATGTATCGAGCTTACACCGCTAAGCATTCGCCTGAGAAAAGTAATTCTTGATGAAAACCTGCGAAAACGCAAAGAGAAATCCATGTCGAACTAGTAATTTGCGCTATGGAACTCTTAGACGGTAAAGTATTGGCGAAAGCCATCAAAGCAGAACTCAAAGAAAAAATAGCATCTTACAAAGAAAAAGGGTGGAGAGCCCCCCATCTATGCGCCATTCTTGTAGGCGAAGACGGAGCTTCACAAACCTATGTGGCCAGTAAAGCCAAAGATTGTGAGGAACTGGGTATGGATTCAACGGTGTTTCGTTTCCCTTCGGGCATCAGTGAAAACGATCTGCTTGCCGAAGTTGAAAAGGTTAACCTGAATACGAATATCGATGGACTCATCGTGCAAATGCCGGTTCCGGAACATATCAATTCCTTAAACGTGATGATGCATATCGACCCGTCCAAAGACGTGGACGGCTTTCATCCCATGAATGTGGGTATGATGTTCAAAGGGCTCGACACTTTCCTTCCTGCCACTCCTTATGGCATTATGATGATGCTGGAGCGTTACAAGATCGAAACCTCGGGCAAACATTGTGTGGTGATCGGCCGTAGCGATATCGTTGGAAAACCGATGGCTGCCCTTTTGATGCAAAATACAAATCCTGGAAATTGTACGGTCACCGTTTGTCATAGCAAAACCAAAAACCTCAGGGAACTCTGCTTACAGGCCGATATCATCGTAGCCGCTTTAGGTCGTCCTGAGTTTTTGAAAGCCGACATGGTTAAACCCGGTGCCGTAGTGATCGATGTGGGCATTTCCCGCGTTGATGCCAACAATGAGCGCGGGTATGTGATCAAAGGCGATGTGGCTTTTGATGAAGTTGCCGCCAAAGCCTCCTATATCACCCCCGTACCTGGCGGAGTGGGACTGATGACCCGTATCGGGCTCCTGCAGAATACGCTGAAGGCGTATGAGTGGCATATGGGAAGTAAATAGGTAGAAGTGGGGAGCCAGGTAGGACTTGGTTAGGTATAGGATTGAATGAGGATGGCGACAAGGATGGGTAGAAATCCGGCTAGCATTAACCATTTTCCTCTGCGCGAGATGCCATATTTTCCTTTTGCAATAAAAATTCCTGTTACGGTGATCGCAATGAGAAGGAACGCAAAAATATCGGATGCCCATTTCCAGCCTTTCAGATTGTTGCGGTGTAAAACGTTCGACTGGTAAAAAAGCGGACGTTTGGAGACCCTTTCGTAGACCCCGCTTTTATTGGCCAAATTCACATGCAGCGAGGCATCTTCATAATAGATCTTCACCTGATCAGAAGTTGGAAAGTCGAACATTTTATATCCTTCTTCGCCAACAAGCAAGCTTAACTCTTTTACTTTCTCCTTATCAATTTCCGCAACACGATAGTTTTGAGGAACTTGAATTTCCTTTTTATCCAGTACAAAATCAGGATTCCAGTCGTTTACATGGTTCAGGGCTATGCCGGAAAGGCAATACACCACGATCAAGGTGGAAAAGAAGTAACCCAGATCGCGGTGCCAGGAAAGATTCAACTGCCTGACTTCTTTTTTTGTTAGGGGTATCATGATCGAAGCTTAGCTCTCTGGTACTTTGGCAATAATTTCCCGGATTATTTCTATCACCCACTTTTCTACATTGGTATCCGGAAGGATAGCGTCAGGTTTGTAGCGAACCCTGTCCTTGTTGTTTTTGATCTGTTCAATGCCTTGTCCGATAATTTTTACCTGGAACATTTCGTCATGTGCCACCAGAACCGGTATGACGATAGCCTGCTTCTTTTTGTCCAATATTTGTTGAATGGCCTGCGTGGTCCTGTTCGGATCATAACGAACGATATGGCCACACCATCCGTATGAATGGGCGTTGATACCGGTTTTCTCTTTCACATTTGCTGCCACCTCATCAAAAAGCTGTCCCCATTCCTTGTCATAGGTTTCATCTCCATAACCAATAAGCACCAGCCCCTCATTTTCCGGATCTTCAGAAAGTGCCAGGGTGCGACGAATGATGTTTTTCTGGAGAATATCTGTGAAGTCGAGTAGGGGAGCAATATATATTCTGGCCAGAGGGGTATAACGTTCTATTTTTTCCAGCTTCAACATCTCCATCGAACGGGGGTCTTCCTTTTGTCCGAGGATGGTGGGTATGTCTTCAAAGGAATGCGGACTCACCGTTAGGAATATAGGCACGACAATGATAGCTGTGTAGCCTTCAGCATCAAATTCCTTCATTCGGGTGGCGATGGAAGGCTCATTATATTCCATAAATGCAGTTTTAAGTCCATTTACCTCTCCCGATAGCAGAACGGAATCCCTTACATTTTTTTCGAGCTGAAGCAGGGCATTTCTCCACGTTTCCGAGCGGGATCCATGGTTGACCAACAAAACCCCGATTTTACGAGCATTATCCCCACTGTTTTTCTCTATGGATGAGGAGGTACACGAAGAAAAAAAGATCGACACAAGGCTTAAAAGAAAGAGAGAAATCAGCGCAGTACAGAAAATGTGAAAGTTTCTTTTCATGGTCTTTTTGAAAGGGATCCAATTCTTTTATTTAGATTAATTCTAAATTGCAAATTAACACGATGATCCCGACACTAACAAGTGTTAGCTCAACATTAAATAATTGCACATACCGCTATGGTCTATGGTCTATGGTCTATCGTCCATTTAGGTATACCTTTTGCTCTACCCTTTCCATGTCTATACAATCAAATACGGAGATCCTGTATTTTTATGATGCGCTATGCGGTTGGTGCTATGGATTTAGCCCGGTGATCAGTCGCTTTAATGAAAAATATGAAGACCAGATCCGCTTTCGTGTTTTTTCAGGCGGAATGATGATGGGGGAACGAAGCGGACCTATCAATACGGTAGCACCCTATATCAAAAACAGTTACCGGGATGTGGAAGAACGTGCCGGAATTAAGTTTGGCGATGCATTTCTAAAAAATATCCTGGAACCGGGAACAGCGGTATTATCCTCCCTGGAGCCCGCTATTGCCATGGCTGTGTTTAAAAGTTTTGAAAGTGGCAAGGATATACGTTTTGCATCGGCTCTGCAAAAAGCCATTTATTATGACGGCATTCTTTCAAGCGACCTCAAGGCTATGATCCCTTATGCCGTAGAATTGGGTATAGACGAACAGGAATTCCGTATCCGCCTGAACGACCCGCTTTATCACGACCGGGCATTCGACGATTTCCGCACCTGCCAGCGTTTTGGGATACAGGGTTTTCCGAGTACCGTGCTTCTGCATGAAGATAAGTACTACCTGCTCGGACATGGTTACACCGACTTCGAAACGCTCGAATCCCGGATGAAGGAGGTGCTGGCTGAGGCGCTTGTTTAGTCTGTTGCTTTCGCGCGAGTAATAGACGCGGGGGCGCAAAGGCGCGGAGATATTGTTTGCAGATGAGTAAGGATTTCGCTTGAATAGTTAACGCCCAGAACCCAGAACCCATAACCCGAAACCCAGTCTTACCTCTTCACTTTCTCTTGTCCAGTATCTTCCAACTTAATACAAAAAATCGAAGCCATTAACGTACTTTTGCAGCCCCATGGAGCAAATCCGAAATTTCTGCATCATTGCCCACATCGACCACGGTAAAAGCACCCTGGCCGATCGTCTGCTCGAAACCACCCGGACGGTTGACGCCCGTAATATGAAGGCGCAGACCCTGGACGATATGGACCTCGAAAGAGAACGTGGGATCACCATTAAAAGCCACGCCATACAGATGAGTTATCACCTGGACGGCAAGGATTATATCCTGAACCTGATCGACACACCCGGACACGTGGACTTCTCCTATGAAGTTTCCCGTTCCATCGCTGCCTGTGAAGGAGCCTTGTTGATCGTTGATGCCTCCCAGGGCATACAGGCTCAGACCATTTCGAACCTGTACCTGGCCATCGACCAGGGACTGGAAATTATCCCGGTTCTCAATAAAATGGACCTTCCCGGAGCGATGCCGGAAGAGGTAAAAGACCAGATCGTCGAGTTGATCGGGTGCAAAAGAGAAGAAATTATCCCTGCCAGCGGAAAAACCGGACTGGGTGTGGATGCCATACTTGAAGCCATTGTTACACGGGTTCCTCCTCCCAAAGGCGACCCCAATAAACCGTTGAAAGCGCTGGTTTTCGATTCGGTGTTTAACTCCTACCGGGGTATCATCGCCTATTTCAAAATTCTGGATGGCGAGATCCGTACCAATGACCAGGTGAAGTTTATGGCCACCGAACGCAAATACCAGGCGGAAGAGGTGGGTAACCTTTACCTGGAACGCGCTCCTAAAAAAGTGATCAAAACCGGTGACGTAGGGTATATCATTTCCGGTATCAAAGAAGCCCGCGAAGTAAAAGTAGGGGATACCCTTACGCTTGTCGACAACCCCTGTGCCGAGGCCATCAAAGGATTTGAAGATGTAAAACCCATGGTATTTGCAGGTATTTATCCTGTTGATACGGATGACTTTGAAGAATTACGCGAAGCCATGTACAAGCTCCAGCTTAATGATGCTTCCCTGGTCTTCGAACCGGAATCCTCAGCAGCATTAGGCTTCGGTTTCCGCTGCGGATTTTTAGGCATGCTCCACATGGAGATCATCCAGGAGCGTTTGGAAAGGGAGTTCAACATGACGGTGATCACCACCGTACCGAACGTTTCCTACCACGCGTATACCACCAAAGACGAACTGTTGATCGTCAATAACCCGAGTGACCTTCCCGATCCTTCCCGGATCAACAGGGTAGAGGAGCCGTTTATCAATGCCTCCATCATTACTTCCACCGATTATGTGGGCAATATCATGTCGCTCTGTATGGGCCGCAGGGGGATATTAAAAAACCAGCATTACCTCACCCCAACCCGGGTGGAACTGAATTTTGAAATGCCCATGGCTGAGGTGGTTTTTGACTTCTATGATAAGCTAAAAAGTTTTTCAAGAGGCTATGCTTCCTTCGATTATTCTCCCTCAGATTATCGCCCTTCAGCGCTGGTAAAACTCGATATTTATATCAATAAAAGTCCGGTTGACGCCCTTTCGGCCGTAATCCACCGCGACAGGGCACAGGAATGGGGAAGAAAGATCTGTGAAAAGTTAAGAGAACTGATCCCGCGCCAGCAATTCGAGATCGTTATACAAGCCGGTATCGGAGCCAAGATCATCGCACGTGAATCCCTTTCCGCCTTGAGAAAAGACGTAACCGCCAAATGTTACGGCGGGGATATTTCCCGTAAACGTAAACTGCTCGAAAAACAGAAAAAGGGTAAAAAACGCATGCGCCAGGTCGGTAACGTGGAGATCCCACAATCGGCATTCATGGCCGTATTGAAAATCGATGATTAGACCATAGACTATGGTCCATGGTCTAAGATCAAAAAAAAGACCAACCCTTTCAGGTCAGTCTTTACTATAAGGTATAAAGCGCAGTCCTACCGAACCACTACTTTCTGGTTAAATTCATTGCCGCCGTCGCTCACTTTGATGAGGTAAACACCGGAGCTCAGGTTGCTGAAACTTACCGACTCACCATCAAAGGCGCCTGCTTCGATCAGTTTTCCGCTAAAATCATAGAGGGTGAAGGTCAGGTCCGGGTTTTCAAAGCCTTGTATTTTTTGGATCTGGAAACTTCCGCCATTCGGGTTAGGGTAAACGCTGATCAGGTCATTTAGCTCTACCTGTTTGATACCTAAAGGATTTACCAGGATGTAGTTTGGTTTTACTTTAGTACCAAATCCATCCGCATTCGTGGCTTTTAATGTAACCGAATAGGTGCCTTGCGCTGCGAATTGAACCTTGGGGTTCTGACTTGTATTGGAAGTTGCACTCACATAGGCGAACGTAGAAGGCGTTATGGTCCATTCCCAGGACGTTGGCGTATTGGTCGACTGGTCGGTAAATGAAACCGTTACACCTACCAATACGGTTGTCTGGTCGGCAATAAAGTCAGCAACAGGAGGGTTGCCGGAAGAAATAGTGATGTAGTTAGTCCTTGTGGTATCCCCGCTTCCATACGCATTGCTGACGGTAAGTTTTACGGTATAGGTAGTTGCAACACTAAAATTTAAAACCGGATTTTCTGAGTTTAGGGTAGTTGCGTTCTCCAGAGTGAATCCGGTAGAGGGCGTCAGCTCCCAGGTCCAGCTTGTTGGGTTATTGAGCGATTGACTTGTTAACTGAACATTTACACCTGTATTGGTTGAGGTGGGGGAAGCTGTAAAACGTGCTTTTGCCCGCAGGTCGATGGAGCGAACGGTATTGTTCCCGGCATCGCATACATACAGGATATTTTTAGCCTTGTTAAAAGCCATCAAAGCGGGCTGATAAAAACGGGAATCAGTTCCCTGTCCGTCAGCGTATTCGGTTGTATTCTGATAGGCACCACAAATGGTCGTTACATTGCCGCTTCCGTCTATTTTACGGATTACATTCGACTGGCTGCTTCCACCTTCGCTCACATACACATTTCCAAAAGCATCCACTGCCAATCCTGAAGGGCTGTTAAACTCAGCACTTGAGGCAGTGCCATCTGCATGGCCTGTTGCTCCTGAACCGGCATAGGTGCTTACCTCACCGGTATTGATATTGATCTTTTTGATCTTATTGTTATAGGAATCTGCCACCAACAGGTAGGTGTTATCCAACATTTCAACGGCCAGAATATTGTTAAAACGGGCATTGGTACCGATACCATTTACATCACCGGTTTGTCCGGAACCCCCTGCAAAGGTAGTAACGACGCCACCCGGAGTAATTTTCCGGATCACTTCATTCCAGTTGTCTGCCACATAAAAATTACCATTGGCATCCACGGCAATATCAACAGGTCCGTCGAAACGGGCAGCAGTGCCGGTTCCATCTACGTGATCACCCGGACTGATCAGATCGTCACCAGCAAAAGTTGTTACGGCCTGCCCTTGTCCTATGGTGGTAATACCATTCATCACACGGATGGCATTATTTCCAAAATCGCAAACATATAAATAACCATTCGGGCCAAAGACCATTCCTTTTGGCTGATCATACCTGGCATTGGATCCTGTTTGGTTGATATAACCTACCTGACCCAATAAGGAGCCGGTTTTTACAAACATTTGGTCATCAGGCAGGAGCAAGCTGATCCGGTGATGCTGAACATCAGAGATAAAAAGCCTGTCGCTGGTATCCACTGCAATTCCAAAAGGTTGGTTAATGTGTACTGTGAGCGGTGAGCCAGAATAAGGATTGACATTGATATTTCCTTTGCCACCGGCTTCGGTTTTAACAGTTTGTGCATTGGCCAGGACAAAAAATGCCAGGGCCGATAGAGTTAGGATCGTTTTTTTCATAAGCGATATTTGATTTAGGATTATAGCGCACCTGATTCCAGGTACTGATTCACATTGTTTTCAATTTGGGTATGAATATCCTCGTAACTTCTTTTGATAAAGGGCGTTCCCGTAACTTTTTCATACAATTCAACATAGCGGTCGGTAACCGAATCTACGAATTCTTCCGTCATTTCCGGAATTTTCTGGTCTTTTTCTCCTGAAAAATCATTTTCGATCAGCCATTGGCGTACAAATTCCTTGGATAATTGTTTCTGGGCTTTTCCCAATTTTTGGTTGGCCGCATACTCATCCTTATAAAAATACCGGGATGAATCCGGTGTATGCACCTCATCGATCAAAATGATCTTTCCATCCAGGTTATAACCGAATTCATATTTGGTGTCTACCAGCAAAAGACCACGCTCATCAGCGATCTGTGTGCCGGCTTTATAAAGTTTCCGGGTATAACTTTCTATCTGCTCCAGGTCTTTTTTACGCAAAAGCTTCTGTTCCAGTATGCCCTGCATGGATACATCAGAATCATGTCCGCTTGCCGCCTTGATGGTCGGGGTGATGATAGGCTCTTCAAAACGATCGTTTTCGTTCATTCCGTCAGGCATCCTTACTCCACATACTTCCCTTCGGCCTTCTTTATACTCCCTCCAGGCATGTCCTGCCAGGTAGCCACGGATCACCATTTCGATCATGATGGGCTGGCAACGGTGCCCGATCGTTACGTTAGGATCTGGTGTGGCTATCTTCCAGTTTGGCACCACCGAGGCGGTATCATCCAGCATTTTGGCTGCGATCTGATTCAGGATCTGTCCTTTATAGGGGATCGGTTTGGGCATCACATGGTCGAATGCCGAAATCCGGTCGCAGGCTACCACGGCCAGGTATTTATCGCCGAGCATATATACATCACGCACTTTTCCCCGGTGGAAACTTTTCTGGTTCCTGAAGAAAAAATTGGTTGCTATCAATGAATCTTTCATATCACTCCTCTGTTTGATCTTTTTCGTAAGCCTGAATAATTTCTTTCACTAATTTATGCCTTACAACATCATTAACGGTCAATTCAACCATTTTTATTCCTTTAATTTTTTTCAGGATACGAACCGCCCGCAATAATCCCGACTGCTGTTTTTTGGGCAGGTCGATCTGGGTCAGGTCGCCTGTTACAATGACCTTGGCATCAGGCCCCATACGGGTCAGGAACATTTTTAGCTGCATGTCCGTAGCGTTTTGCGCCTCATCCAGGATCACAAAACAATTGTCGAGGGTCCTTCCCCGCATAAACGCCATCGGAGCGATCTCGATCACCCGTGTTTCAATGAGCGCCTTGAGTTTATCAGCCTGGATCATGTCATCCAGCGCATCATAAAGCGGCCTTAAATAGGGATCGATCTTTTCCTTCAGGTCGCCGGGCAGAAAACCCAGGTTTTCACCTGCTTCTACAGCCGGCCTTGCCAGGATGATCCGTTTGATCTCCTTGTTCTTCAAGGCCCTTACAGCCAAAGCCACGGCAGTATAGGTTTTTCCGGTTCCCGCGGGTCCAAGGGCAAAAACGATGTCGTTTTTATCCACCATTTCCACCATCAGCCGCTGGTTTTCTGTACGTGCACGCACAACGCGGCCATGCGGACCATGCACCAGGGCAGGGTCGTTGGTCTGGCCCGAACGCAGCACTTCCGTCTTTTGCCGGGTAGAAACAGGTACCCGCCGCTCATCCGGCTCGTCGTCGAACACGGAAGTAACCGGACCCGAGTCGAGTAATTCGTGAAATTTTTGTTCGCTTAATCGCCCTGTTTGCCTCACATACTCAACGAGTAAGGCGAAATCATCGCTAAAACGTTCCAACTCTTTTTCGTCCCCCTGCGCTTTAACTACATTTCCCCGGCTAATTATTTTTAACTTCGGAAACCTTTGCTGCAGTAACTTCTGGTGAAGATTATTGGTTCCCCATAAATCTACCGGACTTACTTCATCCAAAATGATGCTTTTTTCCTTCAATGATTTCTGTGCAAATTTGTGCTCCAAAAATAGACTAATTCTCCATACAAATTGGCTACGATAACGCTCATATCCGACCTCGGTGTAGATAACCATCATTTGGCGCGTTTTCGCCATAAGCTAAAAAAGGAAATGCCGGGCACCGATTTCGAGCTGATCACGGCCTCCGTTTCCCGCCACGATGTGGTGGAGGCAGCTTATGTATTGGATGATATCCTCCTCGATTTTGAACCGGATACCATCCATATTGTGGATATTGAATCGGATATGCAGCAGTTCGGTCCTGCGCTGGTAGCCCGCGTACACAACCAATGGGTGATCGCTGCCAACAATGGCTTGCTCAGTCTGTTGCGCCACGGCCTCGACGCGGTTTTCCAGGATACAGAAGGTTTAAGCGAAAAAGGAGGGACCTTCACCTTATTAAATACCTTCCTTCCCCTGGCCCTGCGCCTGAATTTGAAAGGAAGCGCCGGAATGAAAAAGGCGGCGGAGATCATGGAAAAGGCAGGATTGACTCCGGTAATTACGGAAAACGCGATACGGGGAACCATCATTTATGTGGATAGTTTTGGCAATGCGGTATCCAATATTACCCGTGAAGACCTGGAACGGGCCGCTGCCAAAAGGAAAATGAGCATACGCCTCAACCGTTTTAACCGCCTCCATTCCATTGCCGACCATTATGCCAGTGTACAATTGGGGGAGGCCAATTGTGTATGGACGAACCACAACTACCTGCAGGTGAGCATTTACCATGGTGATGCTTCGCGCTTGCTGGGCCTGGAAAAAGGAAAAATGATAACCGTTGAATTTGAATGATCACACGAATAGTTAAGATGCGTTTTCGTCCGGATGGAATCGAACCCTTCAAGGATGTGTTTGCCCGCTCCAAAGACCAGATCAGGGCTTTCCCTGGTAACAGGCATGTAGAACTGCTCCAGGACCAGAACAACCCCGAAATATTTTTCACCTACAGCAAATGGGAATCGCCCGAGGCGCTTGAAAGCTACCGCAATTCAGAGTTATTTGAAAAAACCTGGGCGGAAACCAAAGCCTTGTTTAACGACAAACCCGAGGCCTGGAGCACGGAAAAAAGGGGAGAAGGTCAGGCGGGATAAGTCCGTTCTCCAAAAATAAGGCTCCCAACACGAACCAGTGTGCTGCCTTCTTTAACGGCGATCTGATAATCACTGCTCATGCCCATGGAAAGGGTCTTCAAGTCCAAGGATGGATGTCCTGAATAATTGCCCTGCAGTTGTTCGAACAGCTTGCGGAGTCCTGAAAATTCTTTAGCGATCTGTTTTTCGTCATCCGTAAAAGTGGCCATTCCCATGAGTCCCTGAATTGTTACACCTGTAAGGCCGGCCAATTCCGGATGATCGAGGATTTGCCTGAGTTCTGCCTCATCCAAGCCAAATTTTGTTTCTTCTTCGGCAATAAACATCTGCAATAAAACCGGTATACAACGCCCCGCTTTTTGGGCTTCTTTATGGATCTCCTGAAGCAGCTTCCAACTTTCCACGCTATGGATCAAATGCACATAAGGCGCAAGGTACTTCACCTTATTTCTTTGCAGCGTACCTACCTGATGCCAACGCAAAGAGGAAGGGAGTTGGCTTTGTTTTTCGCTCATTTCCTGCACCTTGTTTTCCCCGAAATCAAGTTGTCCCGCAGCGATAGCCTCCTGGATGGCGCTCACTGGCTTGGTTTTGGATATGGCACAGAGGGTAACATGGGCGGGTAACTGACTTTTTAGCTTTTGGAGGTTTTCTGCAACAGACATGATGCTTTTCCTTAATATTGCCTGAGATGAGAGGACAAATTTTGTTTGCAAGTATAGTGCTATTCCTGGCATCCTGTCAATCGAATACAGAGATTCCCGAAGACGTCCTTCCGGAGGAAACCATGAAAACCATTTTGGTGGAGGTCAACCTGGTGGAAGGGGCGCTAAAAGCCAATTTTATCCTGGCCGATTCGGCAAAAATGGTCGCGCCAACACTTTACGAGGAAATTTACAAACGGCACAATACCAATGCTGCCTCCTTTCAAAAAAGCATGATCTGGTATTTTGAACACCCCGAAATACTCGAAGAAATTCAAAAGGAAGTTACTGCCGAGTTGCTTTTAAAGCAGCGTTGAGATCAAAACACGGATTCCAGCCCTTTTTTTCCATAATCAAAACAATCATTTTTATGGATCTTGTTGAAACGCGATTTGCACAGGTTTTTGAGTTGTAAGATGAGGCTGAGTTCATGTGTTCCCACTGTGCCATTGCTCACTCCTTTAAAATTGAAATCATAGGAATAGGTGATGCGATAAGAAACCCCGCTACTCAAATCGCTGCTAAACCCAAGATTAAAGGAAATGGCGTCGGTGTTTTGCCGGTAAAGATGAATGGGGTTGTATTGATAGGTAAACCCGGCCAACATATGTTTATTAAGGACCATAAGGCCCATATCAATACTCCGGTGTTTTCCTGCCGCAAAATCTTGTCCGGTAAAGCGAAAATAGGGCAGCACATGGTAGTTCAGCCGATGTCCCATCTTAAAGAAAGGGATCAGCCAGCCTCCATGCAGGGTGAGTTTTGTGGGCAAGCTACTTTGTCCGAAAAAGGCATTATTGAACCCAAAGGGAAAATGATGCACCGCCGCTCCCAGGTGCCAGTATACTTCCCGGTTTGGCAGTTTCCAGTTATGGCGCCAGATCAATCCGCCTGAAAAATCAAAATAATGGGCATTTTCCAATGTGGGGTTAAAATTGGAAGAGGGCCGAACGATTCCCAGAACCGGGTCATACTGATCCCCAAAAACCAATTTCGACCAGTCGATATTCGCGCTATAATAATCGCCCTGCATCGCCATGCTCAGGCTGCTTCTTCCAAGCAGGAGTTTATAGCTGTATATAAGCCCGATATTATTCACAGTCAGCCTCCCGTCGCCTTCAACATCGTTCATTACCACAAGGCCCAGGCCCATGGTCGGGAAACGGCAACTCTGGTAATCGGCACTAAAGCCATTGGTATAAAAATTCCTTTTGGCTACGGCTTTCCATAAATTCCGGTGCGTAACGGCCACGCGGAGGCCGGCATCGAGTCCGGCGAAGGAGGGATTTAAAAACACCCGGTTATTAAAGAGTTGCGTGAAGGAGGGATCTTGCGCCCACACCGAGGCGGGCAGTATCCATAAAATAAGCAGACTCCGGAAGCGCTTCACGTCACAAATAAACTACTTTACCCAAGTTCACGCTATACCTATTAGTCGCTATTTATGCTGAGGGCTTCGATAGTTCAGCTTGTACATTTAAAGCGCTCGTTCCCCACCATTATCCGTGTTCTTTTTTTGCTTGTCCAAAAAAAGAACCAAAAAAAGGACACCACGCAAACCAATTTTGGGCTTTTCTGCGCGCAAGCCCGCCGCCACTCAGGCCGAAAAGCCCAAAATTCGCTCTTTGCGTGGACAGCTGTCGCACACGACCTCGCTAAAAAGATTATTGACTAAACTGTATTTTCGTGCCATGAAAATCGATCTTCTAGCTTTTGCAGCCCATCCTGACGACGTAGAATTAACTTCATGTGGCACGCTGATGCGGCATAAAGATTTAGGATACAAGATTGGGATCGTGGATTTAACTGCGGGTCAGTTGGGAACGCGTGGAACGGCGGAGAGCAGGGCAGAAGAGGCTGCTGCTGCTGCTGAGATTCTCGGACTTGATGTACGGGAAAATCTGGGTATGGAAGATGGATTTTTTGTGAATGATAAAGCCCATCAACTTAAGGTAATCGAAGCGATTCGGGCATACAAGCCTGAGGTGGTTTTTTGCAATGCCATTCGCGATCGGCATATCGACCATGGAAAAGGATCCGCTTTGGTATCCGACTCCTGCTTTCTATCGGGACTCGTAAAAATAGAAACCTTCCGAAACGGAGTAAAGCAGGAGCCCTGGCGCCCGAAAGCGGTTTACCATTATATACAGGACCGCTATATCGAACCTGATTTTGTGGTCGACATAACAGCCTATTACGAACGTAAAGTAGCTGCTATCCAGGCCTTCAAAACCCAGTTTTATACCGGTTCTAGCGACCTGCCCGAAACACCGATAAGTTCCAAAGATTTCCTGGATTTCCTCGAAGGCCGCGCCCGCGATTTCGGCAGGAGCATCGGTGTGACGTTTGCTGAGGGGTTTACTGTGGAGCGTACCCCGGGAGTGGGGAATGTCTTTGATCTCGAGTAGGGTGAGGTGTTAAGGAGATGAGGTGATGAGGGGATTAAGAAGAGCCCACATGGTCCGTCATACTGAGCGAAGCCGAAGTACGACGGACAGACTTGAAACGACACAGAGACATTATTTGTAGTCAAACAAAACCGCGTCTTCTTTCTGGCGTAAGCAATACGCCGGGCAAACTCCAACAATTTTGCGCCTTTGCGCCCTTGGTGCGCCACGAGGC
>DQHT01000025.1 GCA_003531115.1 Bacteroidota bacterium
AACGTTAGGGTGCATTATGAGACTTACTATTAAATTATCAATTCTAATCTTGTTACTTGTTGGATTTACCAATGAAAATGACAAACATGGGAAGAGATTTGAAGGAGGTAGACTAATGTACTCTTCTATTAGAATTGACTTAAATGATGATTCCACATATTATTTGAGTGAATGGATGCATCCAACCTATTTTCGGAGGGATACGGGTACTTGGACTTATAGAAACAAGAAACTTATTCTAAATTCAATTTCGAAAACATGTTTGATTCCATGCAGAGATCCGAATGCTATTAGCTATCGTTTCGAAAACCAAAAATGCGAATTGACTGACAGCACCTTGCAACTCCTACCAAAAAGGAGAAAGGATAAAGATTTTTACACGGAATACTTCAGATTATATCTTAGGGGAGAATATTAACGCACCCTAACACCATACTGGCGCTATGCTGCATTTCGTTTTCAGTCTGAAAATAAATGTTTAATTTGGGTCTTAAATTCCACCTCGCGTGATCGGTAAAATCCGCACAGCGCCAGTATGGAGAACGTTAGCCGAAATTTGCCGGCAATCGGAGTAGCTTGTCGTAGCTACTGAACGACGAATCAAAAAATCAATACATCTGAAGGGAAATCCACTTGCCAGGGTGCTTATGAATGACGCGCAAGCCTTTTTGTGACGGAGCGAATAAGCGCCCTGGCAAGCTACCCGAATTCCAGGACATTTAGGTTATTGAAAACGCCTTTTGACACCAGGCTGACAGAAGATTGACCGTTTTGTGACAATCGTTTCTATCAAGCGCGTGCAGCATCAAAAGAATGCGGGGCCTTGCGCGACAAATCGCCTAGGAGATTTTTCAGAAGCGTGGGCCCGCGGGTGCGACAGCGGGGAAAAAGATCCAAGCGATGGCCTTCTTTTGATGCGGGTTGGCCCTGTGCGGTGGGAAGGCGCCTAGATAGAAACTGTCCTTTTTCGGTTCCTTTTTGGACAAGCAAAAAGGAACAGTCGGCGAACTTGATCCGAGTCAAAAGCAAACATCGGCTAACACCATGCTGCCCTATGCTCGTTTTCGTTTTCAGAGTGAAGCGAATTGGTTATCTTGAACTTTAATTTCCAGCCTGGCGTGTTTGGTTAATTCCGCACTGTGTCAGCGCGGGAACCGTTGGTGGCAATACTTTTTGGCAAGGAAAAGAAGAGAAGAACTTAATCACTACTTGCAAAATGTTATCTAATTAGCTAACTTTGTGCTTGAGAACTAAGGACTAGAAAATCCAATGAATAACTTTTTTCTCCGGGAGATATTCTACTATGAAAATCACTATTTAGATTTTTTCGAAGGATTGCCCCCTGATGTAAAAAAGAAGTTCAACTGGACGCTCCAGTTAATTGAGACTACAGAAAGAGTGCCTGAGAAGTATTTTAAACACATGACAAACTCTACAGGCATTTACGAAGTGCGTGTTGAAGTTGGGTCCAACATATTCAGGGTCTTTAGTTTTTTTGATAAAGGGAATCTGATTGTACTTGTGAATGGGTTCCAGAAGAAAACGCAGAAAACTCCGAAAAAGGAACTAGAACTTGCAGAAAAATTAAAAAAACAATACTTCGATGAGCAAAAAGGAATTAAATAAAAAATTGACTTCATTCTCCTCCCATCTTGACGCACAGTATGGAAAACCTGGTAGTGTGACCAGAGAACTATATGAAGAAGAATTTGAAGCATTCAAGCTGGGTGCCATGATTCAGGAATTGCGGAAAGAACAAGGTTTGACCCAAGAACAACTTGCAGAAAAGTGTGGGACAACCAAAACCTACATATCAAGAATTGAAAATAACGCCAGCGATATAAGACTCTCTACTTTAATGAGAATTATCCGCGAAGGATTAGGTGGACACCTGAAACTTAACGTTACACACTAAAAAGTACAGCCACCAACACCGCGCAAGCACAATGCTCAACTTCGTTTTTAAACTCAAGTGAAATACTTACCTTGAACCTTCGTTTCCAAACTAACGCTCAGAGTTAAACTCCGCACTGGGCCTGCGCGGAGAACGTTGGCAACAACCCATAAAGACAAATGACACGTTGGACAACAATTATCTTTTTGACAGGGTTTCTTTCCGCGACAATAGCGCACGGACAGGCAATTACACCTGACAATATTTTATCCCCACAAAAAGGCGATCGGCAAGACACATTGTTGGAGTACTATCAAAAACATGACTTGATTTATGTCTTAGAAACAGGCGAAACATATTCTAATTTTCCATCGCTCTGCAATGGGTGGCGCTGTGATACAATTAATGGAGGATACGGAAGTAAAATGGTTTATAGTAATCCGTATGACACCTGGAGTACTATGGTAAAATATCATTGTGGTTCCTCTTTCGCTTATTACTTTTATAAAGAAGGAAAAAGATTTACAGGTAAAATTTCAGATTCCGTTTCGTATGGTGGAACAAAACAGATAGAATTTGAAGCAAATTGTATCAATGGAATGCTACAGGGCAAGGGAAAATTTTATTTTACTCGTTCCGACAAAAATTTTCCCAAAGCAGGGGAAGTAAAATCGGAAGGAAGCTTTGAAGACGGAGAAATGGTAGGTGAATGGACTCATTATGAATATGACCATAATAACGACTGCTTTATTGACTATAAATTTTTCTACGTAAAAGACAAAGCATTTCCTAAAAAAGTATTTTCATTTTACTCTAATGGTGAAATTAAATCGGAAACTGAATATGTGGATGATTATTTGATTTCCTACACAAAAGAATACAGGCTTGACCGAATGAATCCCAAAGTAAAGCACCTATATTTCGAGAAAACATTACTTGAAAACAATAAAAAAGACGAAACCTATAGAGGAAATGGTTCAATTTATTCATATAAGCAATACAATATGGGACAAATTGAATTGACTGGACAGCCAAAATCAACAGACATATTTGGTGACAAACGGACAGGAACATGGTATTATTACAATGAGAAAGGGGAAATGACGAAAGAGGAAATTTATCAAGATGGAAAATTAATTGAAACTAAAAATCATTAACTCAACACTCTTTACAAGCAGACAAATGACACCACAGACAACAACTCGCTCGACAGAAAAAATAATCGCTCGGCGGATAATTTCGCATAGACAAAAGGGCTGTTGCTGACACCGCGCAAGCCCAATGCTGCGTTTTCGTTTTCAAAGTGAAGTGAATTACTTAAATTACAATCCGTTTCCAAACTGGCGCTTAGAGTTAAACTCCGCACTGTGCCTGCGCGGAGAACGTTAGTGGGCATGCTTCGTGAGCATACGTTATTTGACAAGGCTGAAAAAAACGAAAATTTGATTGACCTTTTGAACTTCCCTTCCTTATAATTTGTAAACATACGAATGATACTAATAGTATTAGTGTTTCTAGTTTTTGTTAGCATAATTGGCGTGGCGCTTGTGGGACCCAAATGGTTTTCCAAAGGAATAACATTGGAAGACGAAGTTAAACTTGAGGCTCGGACTACCACCTTTATTGATTCTCTCAATTTTAAAATCGCTTATGCCGCAATAAATATATTCTTGATAGTTCCTGTTACAACTGGAGTTATCCTCAATCGCTTTCATGGAGGCGTTGAGGTAAATAGACTGCCAAACTGGCTCGCGTCTTGGCTGAAATTAGGTTGGATCTTTCCGAGGGAATACGACAGCACATTTTCAAAGTTTGTATTGGCTATGTTTATTCTCACTGGCA
Organism: Bacteroidota bacterium; assembly: GCA_003531115.1. GTDB lineage: Bacteria > Bacteroidota > Bacteroidia > UBA8524 > UBA8524 > UBA8524. Next base: position 3,737 of record DQHT01000025.1, read on the forward strand.
TTTTGAACCTATTTTTTACAATGAAAATTGCAAATAGAATAAAACCACAAACATTCAGATTACTTCTGAAGTCTATTGCCGCTACATTTAACATTATATTTATTTTGTATTGCATTTTGATATTGGCAATCTTGACTGCAGATTGGACGATGTATCTTTGAGTTATTCAAGTTCTCGCAAAACTTTAATCACGAGCACGCCATACTAACAGCAAGCAAGCGCCACCGTCTTTCTTCACGGTACGTATCGGCTGAACGGTTGAAATTTGTACATTCGTATTCGCAAGTATGTTGACCGGGAAAGCCGGCAGCCCCTGCTTGCAAAACCTTGCAGTGCATTTAACAACAGAAATAGCAATATTTGTTATTATTATTTGCATTATGAGAAATATCTAAAAGCTCGAGCGTTTGAACATGAAACATTTAAGGACCTTGAAGCTGTTAAAATTTTTGATAATATTCATTTTGCCAATGAATGTTTTAGCTCAGACCGACACTACCAAACACTTTAGTTGGAAATCATTTTTCGGCAAAAACTTAAACCCCGGAATTTCTATGGGTGTTGGGGGTGCAAGACCATATGGATTCATGCCTCAACCGACGATTAAATTAGGACGATTTGAATTTGAGATGAGTCCTATCTATCGTATTTCAGGTGCAGAATATGTATTTTCAGCTCAGCTCGGGGTTGAAGTGAACAAAATGAAAGGTTATAAAGGCAAACCGGCGAGTATAGTTGCTTCATTTGGTGGTTTTACTAAAGGTTATAAAACATCATTCTTAGGGTTTAGAGAGAAAAACAATTTTGCATTTCTTGCAGGGATAAACCAACAAGTAACAAAGCGTTCACGCCTGTCTTTAAAAATTGGAGCACTTTACACCTACAATTCCACCTTTGATGTGCATACTCTTCCTAATTATACTGAATACAATACCCATTGGTACCCTTATGGTGAACTTTCCTATCGTTTGTACGCCATACCTTTTGGAGACAGGGATTTTTTTAGCGCTAAGAAGGCATACACGTTTCTACAACAACAGAATAAGGAAACAATATGCCGCTTTTTTTCAGCGTATTTCAACCCAAGAATTTCCTTTGGAGCAGGTGTAACACATCCAGCATTCTTTGGACCAACATTGGGGGTTAAAATATGGCGACTTGATGTCGGTCTTGGAGTAATAGGTTTAGGCGGAGAACCTTATTTTTCAATGAACGGAGACGTAGATATTCTTAAAATATTAAAGAAACACAAGCATCCATCCTGGATTACAGTCGGTGCCAGTGTCATGGGGTCTTACGACATTATATTCAGTTTTCATGCTGGTCTAAAGAAGTATTATAATCACGGTTCATTGTCTTTTAAAATTGGCATTGGGAGTATAAGCCATTATGATGATTCACCATACCCTAGTGAACCTAAACCCAATACACGTGTTCCAACTCTCGACATTTCATACAACCTTCATCTTTTTAAGTTCAGAAAATAAATGTAGTGATGTGCTATCACAGCCAAACAGAGTAAGCCATCGATCCGCTAGCAGATATATTATGAGACACACCACAATTTCAATGCTAATTTTTCTGTTTTGTACCATTTCGGTTATGGGACAGACTTCTTCACTTAAATTAAGTGTATATTTTGACACGGATAAATCCAATGGAACATGAAAATACACCCGCTTAAAACAAGATATGGTGCATTTTAAAAAACTAAACATCAATATCGACAGCCTGATTGGAACGGTGGATTATGCCTTTTTGGACGGCACCTTTTATGATGCCGAAGAAATAAACCACCGCGATATCCGGAACATACCTCACCCCTTTATCATTGAGTATGGAGTAGGTTCAGGCTGCAGGGCGCAGGCGACAGGCTGGGACTTAGGTGCTTAGCCATTGAATTTGGGAGTTAATGTGTATATTTATGGCTGTTTGAAACATACTAAACGATGAACCTAAAAAAAATAATCATACTCCTTCTGGTCATCCAGGCATTGATCGGAACTTTTTTTGAAGTGACCCAGTTCTTTTTGCCGTCGTGGATCAGGCATATGTACCTCCCTGACATTTTTGAGTTTGCCCGCACCTTAACCTGGTTATTTGGGATTTTAAGCTATGTCCTCACTTTTGTAGGGGTGATCCAAATCATACAGAATAAAAACGTAGAACTCTTTAGCGCTTTCAAGTTTCCCATCTTTCTCTTATTTGCCGAAAATATCTTTTGGTTTATTACCACATCATTAAGCACCGAATACTCCTTTTTTATTCCCGGAGCGAATGCCCCGTGGCACTTCTATCTATACAAAACCCTCAGCCTGGCGCTTCTGATCCTTATAAGCATCCATTACCTGAATAAAAACAAGGAAGAAGACAATGCAGAAACGATACTTGCGGGCAAAGGAGCCCGATTCTTCAATTGGATAATCGACCTGAGCATTATTCTTTCATTCAGCTTCGGCCATATGAAGACACTCTCACAAGGTTATATCTTTGAAGATATTGCCTTCTTAAATTCAAGTGCAAGCTGGTTCATTTTTATAAATATGTTTTGGTATTACCTCATTCTCGAACTGTTCTTTCACCAGACAATCGGGAAACTGCATAACAATAGCTATGTCCACTTTGAAGGCAGTAAGTTTAAAGCAATATTGCTAAGAACCTTGTGCCGGTTTATTCCCTTCGAAGCCTTTTCGTTTTTTGGAAAAGAAGGGTGGCATGATTCAATTTCAAAAACTAAAGTGACTGTTCCAACGAGGGACAAGGACTGATTAACTGTAAAACAGCAGGCTGGACCAAAAGTTATGGAGGATGGGATTATGAGAAGAATAGATCTTCCCTGGAACACATGTATGTCTTAATAAGAACCAACTCCGACGATCCTGATTTTCAAAAATTAGTCAAAGAACTGGATATGGATCTGGCTATTCGGGATGGGGAGGAACACGCCTTTTTTGCTCAATTCAATAAAATTGATTCCATAAAATTCGTTGTACTGGCTTATGAAAACGGAAGAGCAGTGGGTTGTGGAGCCATAAAGGAATACGCCAAAGACACCATGGAAGTCAAAAGAATGTATGTACTACCGGAAGAAAGGGGCAAAAGCATCGCTTCGGTCATTTTGAATGAATTGGAAAAATGGGGACAAGAATTGAATTGTGAGAAATTCATACTGGAAACCGGCATCAAACAACCAGAGGCCATCGGTCTGTATAACAAAAACAGCTACACCCTCATTCCAAATTACGGACAATATGATGGGGTGGCCAGCAGTGTATGTTTTGAGAAATATTTGCCTAAAAATTATTGATTTTTGCGCCTGACGTGTAATTTTTTTATATTTGTACGTCATCGCATTAGTCCATGGAAACAAAACTAACCCTACGTCTGGATGACTTGGTCATCGAAAGAGCAAAAAAATATGCCCGGAGTCACAAGATCAGTCTATCAAAAATGATCGAAACCTATCTTGACAGCCTCACCAAACAACAAGATTCGGAGAATCCAGGTACGATAACTCCCCTGGTAGAAAGTCTGAGTGGAGTAATGGAACCGCCTTCTGAATATGATTACAAAAAGGGGTATGGCAATTATTTATCAGAAAAGTACAAATGAAAAGGATCTTTATTGATACAAATATTGTGATCGACCTATTATCACGACGAGAACCCTTTTATAAAGAGGCCTCAGATCTCTTCTCACTGGCAGATAAAAAAAAATTCAGATTGAGCATTTCTGCTTTGACGGTGGCAAATACCCATTATTTGCTCTCTCGTCAAATGGATTCAGTCAAAGCAAAAACAATTCTAAGAAATTTGAAACTTATCGTGCATGTTGTGTCGCTTGATGACAAAATCGTTGACTTAGCCCTTAATGACACTTCTTTTACAGACTTTGAGGATAGTATTCAATACTTAACTGCGTTAGAAAGCGGTCAGGACATCATCATCACGCGAAATCTAAGCGACTTTAAAAAGTCAAAATTACCCGTATTGACGGCAAAACAGTTTTTAGAAACCCTTTAATTCGAAGGGTCTGCCTATACTCACTTATAAAACCTCACTTTCCCCGTTTCAATATCATACAGTGCGCCAATGATCTGGACTTTCTTTGAATAATAATGATCCGCTAAAATGGGTGTTGAGGACCTCAGCAAGTGCACATCGTGGAAAATATTTGCATCGATAGCCTTTTCCAGGCTCAAACTGTCGCTGGCGATCAGCCTCTTCTCTTCTACCTCATTTCCGATAAAATCCATAACACTTTTGAGGTGATCCATATGCTTATAATCGCCTTTTGAATCAACGAATGCCTTGACCGCACCACAATGGGTATGCCCGAGAACCACGATCAAACTGCAGTGGAGATGTTCTACTGCATATTCGATACTTCCCAACTCAAGATCATCAATCACATGGCCGGCTGTTCTAACCGAAAAAATATCGCCAAAACCCTGATCGAATACCAATTCAGGGGGAACCCTTGAATCCGAACAGCTTACCACCGTAACAAAAGGGCGCTGGCCATCTTTCAATTGCCTGATCCGTAACGCTGTTTCGTTCGGATGGGAAGGTTTTCCATCTATAAACCTTTGGTTTCCCCGTTCAAGTCGTTCGATCGGATCCAGGTTTATGGGATTTTCCTGGTTGAAAACATTTAAGAATCCAAACAAGATAAACAGAAAAAATAGATTTTTCATTTTGCCTGCGGGAAGCTCACTCCCTGTTGAGCGTACCTAGCTTTTTGATCCTGAAAATCTGAATAACCAGATAGATGATCACACCCCAAACGGAAAATGCGATCCCATAAGCCATAACCAATAACCAGTAAGGTGCCCTGAAGCGTGTGGACCATAGAGAACGTTGTTCAAAGAACGAATCGTCGCCAATTACAGGCACGCCCCAGCGAGCTGTTTTTTCGATGATAAGATTTCCAAACAGATCACTTTCTTCGACTCTTGCACGCAAAATGATATTTCCCTGTTCATCGCCGGGCATATTGGCCTTATTCAGCTCCACGCTAACCATTCCTTCTTCATCGGTGGTATACGTTTCATCTTCCCCTGCTGAAAGGATCCCTCCCAGACGGCGTATGCCTACTTTCATTTCTACTTCTTCGGCAGGAACCCACACACTATCCTCCAGCATCATTACCATGACACTTATACTTCTTACCCCATCTTCAGAAAGGGTGTCGATCTGTATCCTGGCTTTGGTTATTTCGATCTCGGTGGTGATCTCCTCTTCCTTGTCTTTGGTAACGGCAATAAACAGGTGCATGGGCATTTCATCCCATAAGGCTTTAAGGGAAGGGGGAATAAAACATTTCGCTTTACCTTTTTCATCGGTAGTGACCTTTGCGATCAGGTTTTCTTCAATTTGCTCATCCATATACACCTCACAAACCTGATTGGGCAGCGGCACTGCAATTCTGCCCGTTTTCGACAGGCTTTCCAGTATGAGATACTGAAGCTGGTTGTTTTCATTAAAATACCTCAGCCTGAGTACAGTTTCCGTTACCGGAGCCTCTTCTTTTTCTTCTTCTTCCTGAGCTGAAACCTGATTCACAGCCAGCATCAACAGAAGGGGTAACAGGAGGAAAAAACAATTAATGCGCTTCATCGTTTTCATGGTGTTCGGTTATCGTTTCCTGAATAGGGATAATTGGATAGATCCTTGCAAATAATGTAATGATAAGCAGTACTCCTGCCATTGAGCCCATGGCAATAGCCCATTCTTCCCAACTTGGAAAATAATGATGGTAGGCCTCAGGAACTTCCTGCATGGGCAGGATAGGATGCAATAAGGTTGGTGTAACGATCAGGTACCTTTTAAACCAGGCCCCGATCACGATCATCACCCCCGCAATAAACATGGGTAGGGGTTTCCGGCCTTTTTTGAAAAGAAGGATAATGATGGGTAAGATCATGCCTACGCTGATCGCAAACCAGAACATGAGCGAAAACTCACCGGTAAACAATCCCATAAGGTGGGCTTCCTCCGCTTTTTTCATTTTAAAGGCAGGTACCAGATACTCATTGATATTAAAATACAGGTAGAGCATACAAAGCATCACCACGATCCTCCCCATTTTTTCAAAATGCATTTCGGTGATGTATTTTTCCAGCTTATAAAAACGCCGGAATACGAACATGGCTACCACCACTGCCCCTGCTCCTACAAGGAAGGCCCCGGAAATAAAATAAGCTCCGAAATTGGTACTGTCCCAACCCGGCCTGTACGTCGTGGCAAATAGCCAGGAAGTTACCGTGTGGATACAAAAGGCCACAGGGATGATGGTGATACAAAGGGCAGTTATTGACCTTTCGCTAATTTTAAACTGGTCTTTTGTGCCTCTCCAGAATGAGCCCTGAAAGCGGTAGACTTTGTTTAACAATTTGCCTGAATTTTCTTTGAATTTGATGAGTATTTTGAGGTCGGGCAACAGCGGCACATACAATAATAACACACTGATAACCAGGTAGGTTCCGATAACGATCACATCCCATAAAATAGGCGATTGGATCCTGCCGTGTATAAAGACATTGAGCAGGCGTTCCGGACGACCCATATCGATCACAATGATCAGGGAGGCAAAGATGATGGCCGATACTGCGATGATCTCAGCGATACGGGTTATGGGTGTTGCCCACTTGACATTCGCCAATCGGAATATGGCCGTGATCAGCGATCCGACCAGACTTATGGCCACAAAAAACACAAAATTGGAAATGTAAATACCCCACGAAACATAGTCGCGCATATTGGTAACCACGAGTCCATACCTTAATTGACGGTAATAAGCGTAGAGCCCGACGAGCCCTATTATTACCAGAATTCCAGTCCAGATCATACCCCGTTTGCCAAATTTTTGTGGCAGGAGATCCCTGGTAATTTGTTCTTCGGATACTGTTGAATTTTTCACAGCGGTTTATTTTAGCTTAGTGGTGATGTAAATCCTGAGGATCCTGATTCTCTATACCAGATTCATAAGGGAAGTTCCTGCTAACAGGAGGCAGGTAATAAACACTCGGTTTTGTTCCCAGATCTTCCATAAGCCGGTAACCAGCCTTGTCTCTGATAAGGTCACTGAATCTGTATGTTTCAGCACCATTGGTTACCGAGTCTTCATTGATGTCGCCAAACATAAATACCCCGTTCGGGCAGGCAGAAACACAATGGGGCAATTCGCCCTTGCGGACCATATCCGGGCAAAAATCACATTTGCCAACTGTGCCCTTTTTCTGAGGAACACTGGTTTCGCAGGAATAATGCTGTTGCTTAACCTCCTCAGGTATGTTGGTGGGTTCTTCCCAGTTAAATACCCGTGTGGAATACGGACATGCCGCCATACAAAAACGGCATCCGATACACCGGTCGCTATCGATCGCTACGATCCCATCCTGCCTTTTAAAGGTGGCATCAACAGGACAAACCTTCACACAGGGAGGTTCATCGCAATGCATACAGGTGGTAGGCTGCCAATAAGGAGCAGTAAGATCAGACTCCTGCATGGAATGGATCTTAACCCAACTTTGTCCTTCTTCTACAAAGTGAGCATGGTTACAGGATTCCTGGCATTTTTTCAGGTTCTTGCAACGTGCCAGATCTATAACCATAACAAACTTTTTGCCTTCTATACCCATCCGTTCCTGCTCATTGGTGAGCGGAGGCATTGCAGGTACGGGTTTTAAGTAAGCTTTATCGATCTCGATCACTTCGCCGGTTACGGAAAGCAGTTTCACTTTTTCACCGGTAAGGGCAACTTCTGCCTCCGGGAGAAAGGGATTTTCCGCTTCTCCACAGCCGGTCAGTGCCGCCGTGGCCAAAATTCCTGATAGAAGAAAGTCTCTTCTGGATGTGTTCTTATTTTCCATATCTCCTTATTTCTTTACCCAGGTTAATAATTCATCGTGGCTGATCTTCGTACCTGTTGGAGTCTGAGCAAGCATATTTTTATTGATCTCAACCAGCTTGCCGTCTTCTGTCAGCATTTTTATCGTTTCCTCTTCCTTTGCAGCCGGTTCCTCTTTTTTGAGGGCGCGAAATGTGAGAAAGGGAAATACGGATAACGACGCCAATGCTGCTGCACCCCAAACCAGTATTTTTTTTCTTGAGACTGTGTTCTTATTCTCTTCCATAAAGAATCTTTTTGATATGTAAAATTAAGGAAGACCAAAATGCCTAATGGTGATATAGTTCATCTGGAAATATGATTTTTATCATGTGCCCTGGCTCGGCATAATGCATGAAAAAAGCCGGCATCCATTGCTGAATACCGGCTTTTCTATAAAATTTGCGTTGACTACTTTTTCAGTGTCCTCATATAATTCACCAAACTCCATCTTTCGTCTTCATCCGGAATTTTCTTTTTGAAGCTTGGCATATCATCACGTCCTTCTGAAGTTTTGTAATACAAAGCTCCATCCGTTTGTTTTTGAAAATCAGCTTTTGAAAAATCACCCGGATCTGTTTTTAACTGAGCGGCTTTGCTACCATCACCCAAACCTTTTGTACCATGGCAGGATTTGCAGTGTTTACTCCACAAAGTTTTGCCTGTTGCAAGTGATTCAGGATTGGAAGCCACAGGATTTTTCATTTTTACATAATTGTCCGGGGCATTCCATGGCTTTTTATCCTGGCTCAGTTTCGTGGTGAAACTTAACCCGATAAAGGCTACTGTCGTTGCGATTAACGCAAAATTTAAACTTTTCATGATGCTATTCTTTAGATACTTACAAGTTAAACAGATTACTTAATAATTCCATAATCTGGTAATGTTGAAACCGATCAAAAACTGGCCACCTTCAACTTCTTTTCCTGTAACGGCATCTGTATATTTAAACGGATTATTTGAATTATACAGGTTGTTCCGTTGTGGGCTCAAAGCAGAGTAGTTGCTTACAAAGAACTGGAAACTGTGGCTGCTGGTGTTCAGTTCAATTCCGATTCCTAAATTCGGGTTCGGGTTGTACTGGGAATGCTGGGTTAGAGGTTGGTCATAATTAAAGATGACTGCTCCTGCTTCTGAAAATTTATACCTTCCGGCAAAGGACAAAGCCAAATGATCAAACTCCATGGATTTGTACACCTCTGTTCCGTTGATATAATAACCTCCCACAGCATTTTGATGGGAGAGGCTTAATGCTGCCTGAAGGGAAAACCTTTCGGTGATCTTTCTGGCAACCATCACCTGATGGAAGTACGAAAATCGTTCCACATCGTAATTTAATTCACTTCCATCGTAAATAGTTGGTGTTTTACGGGAATCGTAGCCCATGTTTGCATAGTAGGTAACGCTGAATGGCATGCCACCCTTGGCCTGGTGCAAAAAGGCATATTTTGCGCTGGCGTCCCAAAGCATATTGGCTTTGGTAATTCCAATACCCACATTCAGGTTTTTAATTGGAACATAACTTACACCCAGGCGAATATTTGATGGGGCAAAAAATCCCCAAAAATCCTCATACCCGTTTTTTACCGTTCCAAATCGGTGAAGAATATCAAACTCCAGGGTACCTTTTACCGGAACCATAACCGTTTGATTGTCGATGATCCATACACTTTCAAAGGTGTTTTTCACAGGTTTTGGCTTCGAAGGAGCAGGTTGCTCCTGAGCATAGCTCGCAGAAAGGAGCAGCGTGGTGCCGATCGCAATGGCTAAACCTGCCCTTAGTGCTCTTATAGACTTATTTACAAAGCTTTTCATATCTTTATTTTTTAGACAATTAGTTGTTAGGAGCGCCATTTCTGATCCAGTCATAAACTTTCTGCCTGTCGGCTGCTGAAGGCATGTATTCCCTCATTTCCCCATTGATCATAATATAGAGGGTACTTTGTTTTGGGATTTCAGTGTTCACGTAGCCTCCATTTACTATTTGCTGGTAAGAAACATCGAGGGTCAGATAGGGTTTATGTGCGCCGCTCACGTGGCAACCTACATCGGTGCAGCTTGCATCGAAGAGTGGAGCAAGGTCGGTACTAAAACTCACAGCCTGTGGCGGACCATCCGGGTCTACCGCTATATCCGGCATAATCACATCCTTATAACACCCGCTAAGGGTAATAAGAACAAGGATGGATAAACTAATAACTAGGGTTACTGGTTTCATAATCAGTCAATTTAAATAAAGACCTTACTTATTGTTAAAATTCATGTTACACTCAATTTCCATTTTGTCGGAAATGCTGGTACTTGTAATACCAAAATCACGGCAGTTGAACTGGAAAGTGAGTTGTAATCCAAATACGTCGTAAGGGCTAGCGCTCTGGATTTTTGATTTTTTAATGTATTTCAATCTGCCCACAATCGATTTGGTAACCGGTGCGGTCATTTTTCCTTGCCAGGTGAAATCCATGGTCACGATATAATCAGCGCTCAAAGGATCGAACTCCACTTTGGTGGTTTTGATTCTTGCTACATTGGTAATATTCAGGTTATGTGTTCCGGGAACGATCTTAACTGTACCCATTCCTGAAATATTACAACCTGAGTCTCTTCCGGGTTCACCGGTGTTCGAGGTATTGATCTGAACATATCCGCTGAAGAACGTTTTGGTCGGATCATTTTCATAAAAAGCCCAGGAATTATCCTTAACGGGTTGACCGGTAACCTGATAGTCGGTCATTTCAGCAGGCAACAATTCATGAACACCAAACTGATTAAAACGACCGGTAAGCAGTCCGGATGCGCCAACATAATTGGTTTCCCAGAGAACACTGGAGTGAGATTTGTCGAGTTTCCACTCGGTACTGTCTTTTGCCGTCATGTCACCTGGCAGCATAATGGCATCGCCACGTACAATAGGTTGATTGTTGTTTGTTGGCTCCGGTGGTAATTCGTTTTCTTTCGTGCAGCTGTATATAAAAACAGTGCTGGCAACGAGCAGCATAAATAACAACAGAGAACTCATCTTAAGCTTGGCGAAAAATGATCGGCTTGTTCCTTGATTTTTTAAACGTTTCATGTCTAGTGATTTTTATGGTGGATTTTGATTTAATCAAGAACAAATCTAGACATGGAAAAACACCCTGCTTATGATTCTGGTCAACCGATTATATGAGATTAGTCATATAATAATCTGCCTGTTATTCAGGCGTTTGAGATTACGCCCGGCCTTTTCGGACGCGGGCCCATGCGTAACTAAGGAGGACCAGACAAAGGAGGCTAAAAAAACTGATAAGCACGCCGTCGAGCAAAACTTTCATATCGTTCTGCAGGATTTCAACACCAATTTTATTTCGCAGATATTTTACGAGATCGAGGCAGATATAGGAAAAGAAAAAGAGGCTATGCACTAAACTGAGCCAGGCCCTCTTTCTGAAAAATGGGATCCAAAACAAAAGGGATAAAAGTCCGACGTAGTGAAGGAGGGGAATATGAATTTGAATAGGCCCATCGGCCTGATTATTCACCAACAGAACTCCCTTTATCAGATAGCCGAGAAACAGGAGGCCGGTTAACACGTAGGACAGGGGAAGCAATGGAATGATCGAACGGATTTTTTCTTTGAACTTAATGTTTCCAAGGTCTGCCAACACATGTACGAAAGCATAAAGGATGGCATAGCCGGCAAAAAAAGCCATTACTTCGAGTAGCTCGAAATAGGCAAAGATATTTTCATCCATTCGTTCTAGTTTATGATAAAATAATTTTCCAGTTCCGTATCGATATTCATCATATCAATATGAGCAGGCGCTTTCCCTTTTTCAAAAAGGATCAGTCCCCAGGGTTCATTCAATTCATCGAGATTAAGCGGCTTTCCCGTATCGGATTGATCCGCACTTATCAGGTATTTGGCTTCTTTGCAATCGATTATTTCTACCTGTTTCCAGTTTGCCTTCAGCCTGTTTCTTGCATTGTTTATTTGAAACAGGTACTCGTGTTCCGAACTTTCGAAAGATTCCGGTATAAATTCCCTGTATCCTTCCCTTTGAAATGAATCGGGGTAAAAAAATACGGCTGAGGGAAGATTCAGGCGGATGGTATCCGTATGGATCCCCGGGAGCTTTTTAAAACTTTTTGGCTGCCCGACCTGTTGCTCGTTGCCCTGAACAGTTGGTTGTTGGCCAGTGTGATTGCAGTTTAAAAAGAATGCCGGCAACAGGAGAATAACTCCCGTACAGACCTTATTCACTATCCGGTATAAAACGCTCATGTGTCTGAGTCAAAATTCCTCAACGAATCTCACTCTTCTTCCCCACTAATCCCAATCCGCTCAACAGAACCATAAAAGGCAATATGGCCGACTTATACCTGGCGGTACCAACTGGTCCGGTCAGTATCCAGAAATAGGCGATGAGTCCGATCAATAAAATAACCAACATGGTTTCGTCGGGCAAACGCCGCAGTCCTTTGAGCGAATAATAAAACAATACGGCAGAGCCAAATAAATTGACGATGAAGAAAAAGATGGTGAGGAAGTATTGTTTGCGCAGGGTATCCCACATTCCGCGAAAATCGCCGCGGGCCAACTTGTACATGAATCCTTGTTCCGTAGTATGAAGTTGAAAAAACTGCACATAGTCATAACGTCCGGGATCCAGCATCATAGCCATCATGCCTTTGGTATGAACTTTTGCATACGCCCATTTATTGGCTTTGATGATGGCTTTACAGGTATCCATAATAAAGCGGCTACGGTGACCGTAGTCGGGGATAAAAGCTGCGGTTCTGTTTAGCTCGGAAATAATAACATCGGCCGAATCAACTCCATGGATAGCTTCCAGCATGAGCCGGGTATTATAATCCTTAATATTAACTGTGCTTATGGATGAAAAGTGGGTCCATCCCGTTGAATTTTGATTGTGCGTGCTCCATAATAGTACGGTAAGCGGCATAAAAAATACGGGCCAGATAAGCTGAAATCTCCTCCTTTGCCGGGCACGAAAGAAGGCGTAAACAAGAAGAGGCACCCAGAGGAAAAGCAAAACCGGCTTAAACAAAAGCGCTACCGCGAAAATAAACCCGGCCAGGAGCCAATTCCAGTTATTCTCATGCTTAAGATCTTTATATAAAAAATAAAAGCCCAAAAAGAGCAGGAACTGAAAGGGTATTTCTGCCAGTATGCTGTTGGCATAAATAAGGGTATTGCTTTGAAACATAAGGACCAGCAGCACCAACCAGGCTGCCTTTTTTTCTTCAAGCTGAAATTCCAGTAAAAGTTTGAACACCATCCACCAGAGCAAAATGCTCATCAGGTTTTGAAGCAGCAAAACCAGCCACTCGGTGGATTGCAGGAGGTAAAGGATTACACCATAGCCGGGGGTTCGTTTTGTATAATAGTCGGGCTTAATGGGTTCCTCTAAATTCCCGGCATAAAAGGATCCTGAATTCCTCAGATTCTCAGCCTGATACAGGTAATCGTATGAATCTGCGATGCGGGTATTCCCAACAGTAAGTGCCAGCACATAAAAGAGCAGGTGAAGGGAAAATAATGCGTATAAAAAATACTTCCTGCTCATCCTTTAAAATGATGCCGTACTATATGGAGAAATTCTTCGGACACCCTTGGTTGACTGGCCACAATTTCTTTGCCGAAAAGAAAATTTTCGCCCCCGGAAAAGTCACTTACCTTTCCACCCGCAGCTTGCACTATGAAGGCCCCCGCCGCCACATCCCAGGCGGCAAGGCCATATTCAAAAAATGCATCGAATCGTCCGCAGGCCACATAGGCCAGATCTACTGCCGCTGAACCTAAACGCCGCAGACCCCGCGTTCCATGCATCAATGCTTTTAACACATTCAGGTATTCTTCCATTTGTTCGAAATCATAATAGGGGAAACCCGTGGCGATCAGCGAATCTTCGAGGTTAATTGCATTTGATACGCGGATCTCTTTTTCATTGCAAAAGGCTTTTCCTCCTTCCCAGGCATAAAAACACTCATCGAGGTTAATTTCGTATACGATCCCCCCACATAATTTTCCATCTATCATCAATCCCACACTCACACTGAAAACCGGTAATCCGTGTACAAAGTTCGTCGTGCCATCCAGCGGGTCAACAATCCATACCACCTTGGCATGCCTGTTTCGTGCCACGGTGGCTTCTTCGGTTACAAAACCTGCTTCGGGAGTCAATGCCGTCAAGCCTTCTACCAGCATCTTTTCAGCTGTCAGGTCAACGTAAGACACAAGCTGATTCTGGCTTTTAAGATCAATAACAGCGCGGTCGAAGGTTTGGCCTTCTTTACGAATAAAGGCACCGACTTCTTTGACCAATGGAATGGCAGATTGTATAAGGAACTGAGGATCCATGTGGCGAAGATATGGACTGAACACTGAAAACTGAACCCTCCTTCGCTTTGTGAAGATGCCATTTCCGCTGACAATTTTCGAAAAGCTTCGGCGGGTAATACTATCTTCGCGGCATGTCATCCGCCTCCAACCTGCGCAAATCCATTGGAATCATTGGTGGTGGCCAGCTTGGCAAGATGTTGATCGAAGCGGCCCAACCCTGGAATACCTTTTTTCATATTCTGGAAAATACCCCCGATGCTCCTGCCAGCCGTATTGCCGACAGCCAAATTCTGGGCACCCTCACTCACGATGCTAAAATAAGGGAACTCGCTGCCAAAAGCGATGTGCTTACCTATGAAATTGAGCATGTAGGAATACAAACACTCAAGGATCTTGAAGCTAAAGGAATACGCGTAGTTCCTTCGCCACGCATTTTGGAGATCATCCAGGATAAAGGATTGCAGAAACAGTTTTATGCCGACCATGCTATCCCGACTGCCCCATTCCGTTTGGTAAATACGCCCAATGAATGGCTGCCTGCAGCAAAAGAACTGGGCATAGACCGTTTTGCCGCAAAAAGCCGAACAGAGGGCTATGACGGAAAAGGTGTGGCTTTATGTAAGGTGAAAGAACTGGAACAAAGTGGGGATTTTCCTTTTATAGGCCCTACCTTGATCGAGGCTTTTGTCGACTGTGAAAAAGAACTTTCCGTCATTGTAGCGCGAAAAAAATCCGGAGAAACCTGCACCTTTCCAACCGTAGAAATGGAATTTGACCCCGAAGCCAATCTGGTTGAATTTTTAGCGTGTCCGGCGCAGATCAACCCATCCATCGATAAAAAAGCCAAAGAAATCGCCGTTCAATGTATAGAAGCCTTTGATGGAGAAGGAATTTTTGCAGTAGAACTATTCCTGACCCGTTCAGGCGAAATCCTGGTGAATGAGATCGCCCCACGTCCGCATAATTCAGGGCATCATACCATTGAAGCCAATTATACCTCTCAATACGAGCAGCTCAACCGTATCTTACTCGACCTGCCCCTGGGCGATACCGGTTTAATTTCTCCTGCCGTAATGATCAACTTACTTGGATCTGAGGGTGTTAACGGGGCATACGCAATATCAGGTCTTGATGAAATTTTAGCCTTACCCGGGGTGTATATTCATTTATATGGAAAGGCAGAAACGCGACCAAAACGGAAGATGGGTCACGCCACGATTTTAGCTTCAAGTTTAGCAGAGGCCATCGAAAAAGCTAAATTTGTGCGCAATACCTTTCGCTTTATACCTGCATTATGACAGCACGCATTGGCATTATCATGGGTTCAGACAGCGACCTTCCTGTAATGCAGGAGGCCGCCAAAATTCTGGATCAGTTCCAAATTCCTTATGAATTGAGTATCGTTTCTGCGCACCGAACCCCGGAAAAGATGTACGATTATGCCAAATCGGCCCGCGGTCGGGGTATCCAGGTCATCATTGCCGGAGCCGGTGGCGCTGCGCATCTTCCCGGTATGGTCGCTTCCATGACCGAATTACCCGTAATCGGGGTACCCATTCAAAGCAAAAGCATGAGCGGCCTCGATTCCTTATACAGCATCGTTCAAATGCCTCCCGGCGTTCCCGTTGCCACCGTTGCCATCAACGGCGCCCGCAATGCCGGCATTTTAGCCGCCCAGATCCTTGGATGTGCAGATGCCAGGATAGGCGATCTTGTCGCTGCTTTTAAAGAAGGAATGAAAACCGAGGTAACTGAAAAAGCAAAGAAGGTGGAAACTATTGGGTTTGGGGAATATTTGAAGCAGATGAAATAACCGGAGAAAGTTCCAAATTCCAAGGGTCGTCATTCTGAGGGAGAACGTTAAACATGACGCGCAAAATTTGATGACGTGATTTAAGCCCTTATAAGTCGCAGCCAAACGGCATTCCATATACAGCCAAATTCCCATCCCGAAGGGATTTTCCAAACTTAGCCCCGGGTCGNNACGAAAAATCACCCTGAAAGGGTGACACAAAAACGAGGTGTGAACGCCATTACCCGAGCTTGCAGGAACTTCGTTAAGTCCAGGATAAGCCGACGCCTTTGGTCAACCCCGTTGGGGTTGTTTTATTCTATTCCCATTTACCCCGGGTACGACCCGGGGCTATAATTGGTGAACCCCATTCGGGGTTGATAGAAGGTTAAATTCTAAGCACGATTCGACCAAGGTGATTTTTTTTCCTTCATTTTCAAAAAATTTCATTCTCGTTGCGGATCAATCCTTAAGTTCCGTTGGACGCAGCAGTGGTCAATTCCATTGATTATCACCCAAAGAGAATGTTATTCAAACATGTAAAATTTGATATCTGGCTTAACCGTCATAGGTAGCCGGCAAACGTATTTTTCGAATTCATCGAAACGACATGCCGGGTCGAAGGGTCCAAGCTCCAAATATCAAATTTCAAATTTTAACGAAAAATAAAACCCTCCGCGCCTTTCCTCCGCGCCAATTAAGCCGGCGAAAGCAATAAGCTGAGCCAACAAGACCGCGCCTCTCCTCGTGCGCCAGCCTCTGAAAACTGAACACTGAAAACTGAACACTTAATTCCCCTTCCGAAAGCAGATTATTTTCGCTTAATTCGGAGCAAATTTAAAATCGATGAATATTCCAGCAGAACTCAAGTACACCAAGGATCACGAATGGGTGCGTATTGAAGGAAATACGGCAACAATCGGAATTACCGACTTCGCTCAGGGCGAATTGGGTGATATCGTGTTTGTAGAAATTGAAACCGAAGGGGATTCCCTTGCCCAACACGACGTATTCGGAACCGTAGAAGCGGTTAAAACCGTATCTGACCTCTTTATGCCCGTTTCCGGTGAAGTAAGTGAGTTCAACAAGAACCTCGAAACCAACCCCGAGCAAGTTAATGCCGACCCTTATGGAGCAGGATGGATGATCAAAGTCACCCTGTCAAACAACAGTGAGATCGATGGTCTGCTATCGGCCGACGACTATAAAACATTGATCGGAGCTTGAAAAAACTTTTGAAATATCATAGGGGGACGCTGATCTGGTCGCTTTTTGTGTTGGTTATGATGTTTATGCCTACACAGGGAATCGACAATCCGCACTATGCTTCCCTCGATAAACTGGTTCATATAGGTTTTTTTGCCATGCTCTGTTATNNGTTTTAGCATTAAAAAACTCCACGCAGCCCGCTATGGCGCGCTATATGCTGTCCTTTTCGGGATTGGCACAGAGCTTGGGCAGTATTATTTAGGGTACCGAAGTTTTGATGGATACGATATCCTGGCGAATACATTTGGAGCTTTGATCGGTTTCGTGTATTTCCAGTTTTGGATCTCAAAATGCCTGAAAAGTCCCTACAACCTTTCGGCATAAATTTCGTTTACCTTTTGTTGTTTGGTGGTATTCACCAATTGAATTAAATTTGAATAATCATTATGGAGCTAAGAAAATATCCGGAAGCGGACATTCGCAAAAAAACCGACATCTATTTTATGATAGGGTTGGCTATTGCCCTCGGCGCTACTCTTGGTGCCTTTAGTTACTCTTCCCGCGACAAGGTCAATAATATTGATCTGGTTAGTACCGGATCTGACGATGTGGAAGAAATGGCCCCGATCACCCGCCAGCAACAGCCACCGCCACCACCACCACCGCCACCTCAAACCATTGATGTGGTTGCCGATGATGCACAAACAGAAGACCCTACTACCAAAAATGATGAGGTAAAACAGGATGATATTGTTAAACCTATTGAAGAGCAGATCGTTACACCTGAAGACACCAAAGAACCTGAGGTTTTTGTTGTGGTTGAAGACATGCCGGAATTTCCGGGAGGTGCAAATGAGATGACCAGGTTTATTCTTGAAAACCTCGATTATCCTCCACTTGCCCAGGAGAATGGGATTCAGGGTAAGGTAATGGTAGAATTTATTGTTGATGAGCACGGAAATATCAAAAACGCCAAAGTTGTAAAAGGCATTGGCTGGGGATGCGACGAAGCCGCTCTCAAAGTGGTGAACAAAATGCCAAAATGGTCACCGGGTAAACAAAGAAACAAGCCTGTAAGGGTTCGCTTTGTATTGCCTATTAAATTCCAATTGCAATAAGCAGCCACTTCTTAAATGACATATAAAGTCCGGTTCCACCACGAACCGGACTTTCTTTTTTCAGGGCCATTCCAACCTTTTCAGGTCATCCTGACGTTTTGTGTATAGTATTAATTTCTACCACTATGCGAAACGTTCATCCACCTACCGCAAACACAAAAAGAAGAACCATCCTCTTTTTTGAAATTGGAATGATCCTGGCCCTCAGTTTTATGCTCTGGGCATTCAATTACTCCAGTATTACGTATATCCCGGTTCCAGACACTTATGAAGAACCGCGGAGTGAACCTGAGATCGAACAACTTGGCGAGATCCTGATCGAACCCGACAACCTGCTTGTTAGCACGGAAACACAAACCGACAACGACCAGATTGAAATTGTGCCGGACAACACCGCCATCCCTGACCCTGTTCCGGCAGTCATTCCGACCCCTTCAATTTTACCCAACCTGGATGGGACAATCATGATCGATAAAGGCCCTCAGACCGATCCGGGAAGCAGCGATAACAGTATTGTATTGGGCGCCTCAAAAATGCCTGAGTTTCCCGGAGGAGAAGAAGCTATGTTGGCCTATATCATCAACGAATTGGTATACCCTCCCCTGGCAATTGAAAACGGAATTCAGGGCAAGGTTATGGTCACTTTCGTAATTGAAAAGGATGGAAGCCTTTCTAATATAGCCATTTTAAGCAAAAGGGTAGGATGGGGAATCGAGGACGAAGCTATCCGTGTTGTAAAAACAATGCCGAGATGGAGTCCGGGAGAGAACAACTTCCGTCCGGTGCGGGTTCGGATAAATCTGCCTATAAAATTTGTTTTTAGATAAAGTACTTCATTATTCATGTGGTTTGGTTTGGCCCGTCTTTCTCAAAAGAGAAAGACGGGTTTTTATTTAGAAATATTCTAAATTGCGGCCGTGAATTTGGCCGATTTAGATAAAGGTAAATGTGCATGCGTTGCAAGTATCGATGAACAGGCACTTGCAGATCGACTGAATGAATTTGGTATATTTTCAGGCAGCCAGGTTCGTTTGCTTTGTACTGCCCCATCCGGATGCCCGCTACTGCTTGAGGCTGGCGGCACGCAATTCGGACTCAGAAAAGAACAAGCCTCCCAGATTAAGATCTCCCTCCTTGAATAGCCTGCATCGTCTCGCGCTTAGCGGAAACCCGAATAGTGGTAAATCGACCCTGTTCAATGAGTTGACCGGACTGCAACAAAAAACGGGGAACCTCCCGGGTGTTACAGTAGAAAAAAAATCCGGTCAATTTTCATACAAAAAGAAACGTTTTCAAATTATTGACATCCCCGGCATCTATAGCCTGCATGCCCGCTCGGCCGATGAACTGGTTGCCACTTCCCTGATCCTGGATAATAGTCGGGAAGCTGCCGAATTATTCATTTTTGTTGCCGATGCCACCCAGTTAAGAAAAAGTCTTTTCCTTTTCCTCCAGATGCAGGAGGCTGGCTGTGAGCTGATCCTCGCCCTGAACATGTTTGATCTGGCCGAAAAAAGAGGACTTATGATCGACCTGGACTTGCTCTCACGAGAATTGGGGGTTCCGGTGATTCCGATCTCTGCATCAAAAAAAACAGGGATCACCGAACTACAGGATTGTATTTCATCTTATGCCCTGCAAACCCCTGTACCCAAACAAGTGGTGCATACCAAAGCCGAAACCTTCTATACAAGGATCGATACCGTGCTGGAAAAGGTTCAAAAATGGGAGGCCGGAAAAATTTATGAACGTAGTGGCGACAAGTGGGACCGCTACCTCCTCCATCCTGTATGGGGTTATCTTTCCTTTTTTCTGATCCTTTTTGTCATTTTCCAATCGGTTTTTTTCCTTGCAGAGCTTCCCCGCCAATGGATCGAATCGGGATTTTTGATTTTAGGAACCTGGCTGGGAACCCTTTTACCTCAGGGGCCCATCAATGGTTTGCTTGTAAACGGGGTTTTGCCCGGACTAAGTGGGGTATTGATGTTTTTGCCTCAGATCGGCTTTTTGTTTTTGTTTCTTATCCTGTTGGAAGACAGCGGCTATATGGTCCGCGCAACCTTGTTGATGGATAAGGTCATGCGCAAGGCCGGGTTAAACGGACGTTCGGTAATCCCCATGATCAGTGGGGTGGCCTGTGCGATCCCGGCAATTCTCGCCACGCGAACGATCGCCCAGCCCCGCGACCGGCTTATTACCATGTTCGTGATCCCTTTTGTGAGCTGCTCGGCCAGGCTTCCGGTTTTTGTACTTCTGGTGAGTCTGATCCTGCCAAATGAACGTTTTTTAGGGGTTTTCAATTATCCGGGTCTCGCACTTACCGGACTCTATTTGCTCGGATTTTCGGCAGCATTCGGAACGGCCTGGCTGATGAACCGGGGCATGAAAAAACAAACCCAGGACCTGTTCCTGA
Source organism: Bacteroidota bacterium (assembly GCA_003531115.1). Taxonomy (GTDB): domain Bacteria; phylum Bacteroidota; class Bacteroidia; order UBA8524; family UBA8524; genus UBA8524. The sequence continues at coordinate 24,505 of DQHT01000025.1, forward strand.
TGGAAATACCCGAATACCGCCTTCCGCATTGGCCTGTAGTTCTTCGTCAAATTGGAAGCAGGTGCATGTCGTTTATCACGGAAGCCGGAAAAATTATTCTGGGAGTGAGTATCCTCCTGTGGGCGCTCTCCAACTATGGCCCTGCTGATTTTCATTCGGGAGGAGCTCAAACGCAGACACCCCTGGAAGAATCATTTGCCGGCATTGGAGGCAAAGCTATTGAACCCCTTATTGCTCCTTTGGGATACGATTGGAAGATAGGGATAGCCATTGTATCAAGTTTTGTTGCCCGCGAAGTATTTGTTGGCTCCATCTCTACCCTTTATCATATCGATAACCCCGATGATCATGATAGCATTATCCAAATTTTGGGACGGGAAGATGGGATAAGTGGGGCTACAGCGGTGTCGCTGGTGTTTTTTTATCTATTCGCGCTTCAATGTGTCAGTACCATGGTGGTGATGAAAAAAGAAACCGGAGGCTGGAAATGGCCCCTCATCCAATTTTTCTTCATGGGTACGGTGGCTTACCTGAGCGCCCTGATTGCATATCAGCTCTTGTCATAAAGAGACAGGCAAATTCAATTTTGGAAGAAAAACTGCCAAAATGGATGTGTTTTGAAAGTTGCAAATCGGGGAAAACGCAAATTATTTGCATGGCCTTCAAGGCACCTGTTCATTATTCGTCATTTTCGCAAGAATTATCCACAGTTTGGTGAGATTTTTGATGCACTAGGGGTTCGCTTAATTATATCCATTCTATTCGGAGCAATACATGAGACAGCTTAAAATCAGCAAACAGTTTACCAACAGAGAGAACAAATCCCTCGACAAGTACCTCAACGAAATCAGCAAAGTGCCAATGATCGACGCCCAGGAAGAGGTGGAGTTGGCAAGAAGGATCAGAGAAGGCGACCAGGTAGCCTTGGAAAAACTGGTAAACGCCAACCTGCGTTTTGTGGTGTCCGTTTCCAAACAATACCAGAATCAGGGACTTACCCTTGGTGACCTTATTAATGAAGGAAACCTCGGATTGATCAAAGCCGCCAAACGTTTTGACGAAACACGTGGTTTTAAATTTATTTCCTATGCCGTTTGGTGGATCCGTCAGTCCATTTTACAGGCCCTGGCCGATCAGTCACGTATCGTACGTTTGCCTTTAAATAAAGTAGGTTCGATAGGACGTATTGGTAACGCCGCTGCCGAGCTGGAGCAAAAGTTTGAAAGAGAACCTACAGCAGAAGAAATTGCTGAGGCTCTTGACATTCCCGTAATCGAAGTAGAAAATGCGCTTCGTACTTCCGGTCGTCACCTTTCTATTGATGCGCCACTTACAGAAGGAGAAGACAATACGCTGCTTGGTGTACTCGACAATAACGACGAGCCAAATCCGGATCTTCACCTCATCAATGAGTCGCTTCAAAAAGAGATCTCCCGTGTTATCAATACCCTTTCAGAAAAAGAAAGAGATGTATTGAAATACTACTACGGACTTGATGGTGGCCCGGCGCATACCCTGGAAGATATCAGTGAAAAAGTTGGACTTACCCGGGAAAGGGTACGTCAGATCAAGGAAAAAGCATTGAGAAGGTTGAGAAAATCGAGCAAAAGCAAGATCTTAAAATCCTACCTCGGCTAGTTCTTTCAATAAAGCATTAACCAATTCAGGCTCGTAACCCTTTTGCAGGAGGTACGAGCCTGTTTTTTTTCGCTTTGCCCATATATTCCCTGTTCCGGAAATGTTTTGACAGTAATTTTGACCCAATTCGCGAAGAGTAGCGAGGTATTCGTCTTCATCCAATTCTTCAAATCCACGTTTTAAACAGTAATCGCTAATTTTTTTCTGCCTTAGTTCATTGGCAATTTTTCGCCGGCCCCATTTTTTAAAACGAAATTTTCCGCGAACAAAAGCCCGTGTAAAGCGCTCTTCATCGAGAAACCCCTCTCTGCTCAATTCAACAATAACTTCACCTGCCTCCTCTCCATAAAGCCCTAACGAAGCCAGTTTTTGCTCAACTTCGGCATGACAGCGCTCCTGATAAGCGCAGTACTTCATGAGTTTTATATAGGCATCCTTTTGGAAAGGTTTCATGGATAAAAAGGCAATGGCGCAAGATACAAAAGCAGTCCGGCAAAAATCTTTGTAAAAGAATGGGGGCATTTTGGAATAATCTTTGTAAAATTCACCCTGAAAAGAAATTTATAAGACTAGCACTATGAAAAAGTTTTTATTATCAAGTATGATGGTCATGGTTGGCGTTATTGCCTTTGCTCAGGAAAAAGCAGCAGAGATCTCCTTCCAAACCACAACACATGAGTTCGGCACCATTCTCGAAGGAACTCAGGCTACTGTTGATTTTGAATTTGTCAACAAAGGAGATGCACCTCTTGTGCTTAGCAATGTGAGTGCTTCCTGCGGTTGCACCATTCCTACCTGGCCAAAAGAGCCTATCATGCCCGGACAAAGCGGTAAAATTACTGCGGTATACAACTCTACCGGTCGTGTTGGATCTTTTACCAAAAGCATCACGGTAACGTCAAATGCGAAAAACGGCACCCTGATCTTAACCATCAAAGGCGTTGTAGAAGCGAAAAAGACTGCTCCTGTTTCTCCGGTACAAAACCAACCGAAGCCTTAATCAGAGGCCCTAAAAAATTGAAACCCCGTGATGAGAGTCATGGGGTTTTTTTATGGACGGTCGGCTCCCCAACCACTGAGCCCGCCGCTATGGACAAAAAGTACACGGTCTCCTTTATTAAATAAGCCTTGATCAAGGAGGTCCAAAGCTGCCATCCATTGTTTGGCGGTATAAACCGGGTCGAGCAAGATGCCTGTATCCTCTCTGAAGGCCCGACAACTACCAAACAATTCATCATCCATTTTGGCAAATCCACCACGGGTATATTCATCAAAAACCCGGATACCCATTGCCCGCAACGATGCGGCTAATCCATGATCCTTTACAGCCATGATGGCCAGAACCCTTGTTTGTGATGGAGCTGATTCCGACAAACCCCTTACTGATGTTCCTGAACCAACACTATCCAGCAAATAGGTATAATCCTGCTTTAGTTCGCTCCATAAAGTGGCCATTCCCTGCCTCGCTTCCGGGCAGTTTGCCCCTTCAGGAATTATACAGGTATCCTCTGTCCATCCAAGTACATCATCCACTTTCCTTAAATTCCTGTATTCCTCGCGGGATAAAAACCGGATCTTCATGCCAAGGTCAGAACAGCGCGATAATATGCTATTATCGACAGGCTCCCCGCGAACAATTCCCATACTGTCCATACCTAACTGGTGTGCGGCTGCAGCCAATGCCAGAAGGTGGTTGGACCAGGCGCCTCCATAGGAAATTACCTTCGTGACCCCGCGCTTTTTTATCTCTTCCATGATCGGGGCGAGTTTTCTCCATTTGTTGCCACTTATTTCCGGATGGATGAGGTCGTCGCGCTTTATCCATAATTCTACCCCCGCCGTTTCAAAAAGCGGATGAAATACCCGTTGTTCCGGAGATGGCAGTCGGATCATGGATGAAATTCCAATAATTCGTCCAGGGTATGGATAGAAACGGCATGGTAGCCTTCCCGCGCCTGTTTATAGATTCTGAGTGCTTCCTTCTGCCAATAAGTATCTTGTTCCTTCATCGCCCTGTACAGCGGGGTGAGAAATTTTCTTCTCCCTACTTCCATCAAAAACGCTTCGATCTGCGGAACTTTTTGCTTCCAATTGCTTTCAACCGATAAAATAAACCATCTGTTCGCGATTTCTGCATTGGCCGAACTAAAATGATAAAGCTCTTCAAGCCTTATTAACAGGGCAGTATCTGCAGGGGATTCGATACTCCGGATAAAATGCAACCAATGGTGGGTGGTGAAATTTTCCGAAAGTTTCATGGCCGTTTTATCGCCCTTTTTTAATTGTTCGGCATATTCATCCACCCGAACAAAAGCAGCTGCTTCTGGTGGCTCAAAACCGGATGGGAGTCCGGACTGGTAGATCCATTCCTCAATATTGGCCTTCTCCTTCCAGTCCGGATCCTCGTTCAGCAGGGTAGCATTCAGGTAGTCGATAAACTGTTTGGTATCCATGGTCTGAAAAGCGTGGGCATTAAAATAGGTTTTCAGGAATTGATCAAAACGAGTTCGCCCTACCAATGCCTCCAGATGCCTCAGGAAAAACCTTCCTTTTTCATAGGCGATATCACTCACGCCTTCATCCGGGTCGCGACCGTACAGATCGAGATACAATCGGGTATCCGGGTTGGTGTCGCCCATTTCTTCCAGGGTGGCTTTCAGGTCCTGATAACCCAAGACAGTCAGCATATCCGCATATTCCTTTCCATATACCGCTTCCATGATGCGCTGTTCGAAATAAACGGTGAACCCTTCATTGAGCCAGAAATCGTTCCAGGTGCGGTTTGTTACGAGGTTTCCCGACCAGGAATGGGCCAGCTCATGCGCCACCAAAGCTACAAGCGAACGGTCGCCGGCAAGAATCGTTGGCGTTGCGAAAGTTAGCTTGGGATTTTCCATACCTCCAAAAGGAAAAGAAGGGGGAAGGAAAAGCACATCGTAACGGCCCCAGCGGTATTCTCCGTAAAGTCCCTCGGCAGCTGCGATCATTTTTGGCAGGTCCTGCAGTTCGTTGAAGGCCTTTTCCATCATCACCGGTTCGGCATATACCCCACAGCCTNNCCCACAGCGACCGTCATAGGCTTTGTATTCTAACTCACCCGCTGCCAGGGCTAACAGATAGGAAGGGATGGGCTGATCCATTGTAAAATGATACCAACCCGCACTGTCAGGCTTTTCCGGGTTATCAGCCCCCATCAAGGGACGAAACGGGGCCTCACAAAAGATCGTTGCCGAATAGGTAAAACGATTGGCCGGCAAATCCATACAAGGAACCCATGAACGGGCAAGAATGGCCTGGCTCTGGGTATAGAGAAAAGGTTTTCCTCCTGCCGTTTGTTTTCCACTCATCCATTGCAGGGCTTCTGCACCCGGTTTGGTATGGTAGGATATGGCTACCTGTTTGGATGAATCGGTGATCGGAAGGATCAGAGCCTGTCCGTATAAGGCATGATTCTCACTTAGGGTAAAAGAAACTTTTTTATCATCCACAGCAACGGAATGGATGTCCAAAGAACGGACATCCAGAACCCATTCTGAGACTCCCTTTTTGGGCACGATATACCAGGTAGCAGTACCTTCAAGCCTTTGTTCAGTAAAGTTTACGCGTAAGCTTAAACTTAGTGAATCAGCGGCTACTTCATCGATATTTGCATGGGATTGTTGGACATTTCTGATCGAATCGGCAACTGTGGTCTGTTCTTTGTGTTGTACAAAACCTGATTCACATGCTAACCCTAAAATAACCATCCATACGGTCAAAATATATTTACCCTTCATTCGTTTAAAGTATCAACGCAAAATATATGACAATAAAGGAAAATGCACCGTTTAAAAAAAAATCTAAATAATATTGTTGACACTTGTATATTTTCGCTCTGATTTTGGTCCACTATGAAGCCTAGTTTAATTGCCTTATCGTCACTGTTTATGTTGATTATCGGCAGCCCGAACGTTTTCGCTCAGGAAGAGGGCGACAACACGGGTTATGACAACTACTATGATTATGAGTCTAATCCTGACTCTACCGAAAATCCTTCTGAATACGGCTACGACAATTATGATCCTTGGGTAGAAGAGGAAGATGAAAAAAAGAAGCCTGAAAAGAAACCCTATGTAAGGATCGTAATGCCTTACGACACCATCACCGAACTGATCACCTATACCGGTATTGTTGATCAGGAAGAATCGTATTATGATTCGCTTTACCTAAGGGCCAAGCGCTATCTCATGAACAAATTCAGCCTGAAAGACAAAGATTTTAAAGAGTCTTCCGTGGGTATGGATAAGATCGTAATGACCCTGAACCTTCCCTATCACATGCAAAAAAACAAGTATGTGGTTCAGGAGGTAGGTAAGCTCGAATTCAAATTGGCGCTGCGTTTTAAAGATGGAAAATACAAATACGATATTGACCAGCTAAAACACCTCATGCCTGAAAATGCAGCGGGAAAAACACAGCCACAGTACACGTATCTGGAATATTACATGCGTTCCGAAAGAACGGTTATTTACAATGACCTGTTGTTACGTGCTGCCGACAAGCAGATCAACTCCTTGATTGGGGAGATTAAGAAGGCACTGAAAGAGCCTGTTATTATTGACGAGGACGACTGGTAACCCTCACTTGATTTCCTCGTACTCGATATAATCCCCATCATTCTTCAAAGACTTTTTAGATCCCGCCCCTTTGGCGGGATTTTCTTTTATGGTGACTTTACCCTCTTCCTCTTCGCGCGGTGCCTGCCGGTGATCATGGTAGTGGTATGTTTTTACAATAACCCTGGCCTGGCTAAAGGCCCGGTAAATTTTATAGGCAATATAGATGAGTACGAGATACAGAATAATTTTCATGTGCCTGGTAGCTTAGCAATGTGATTATTTGCTCAGGTACATGGATTTCTCCTTGTACAACTGGCGGAAATAAGGGTCCTGCAGATCTTTTATGAAGAGGATGGCCTCTCCGGTCGATTTCATTTCAGGCCCAAGCTCTTTGTTCACCTTTGGGAATTTGTCGAAGGAAAACACAGGTTGTTTAATGGCAAAACCTTCCAGCTTCTCTTCGATGGTAAAATCTTTCAGTTTATTGACACCCAGCATCACCTTGGTGGCAATATTTACAAAGGCAACGTCGTAGGCCTTGCAAATGAATGGAACGGTGCGTGAAGCACGCGGGTTGGCTTCGATCACATAGACCTTTTCGTCTTTGATGGCAAACTGGATATTCAGCAATCCCCGTATGTCCAGTGCGAGGGCAAGGCGTTTGGTGTATTCGGCCATCTGTTCCTGAACGGTTGCTGAAAGACTAAAGGGCGGCAATACTGCCGATGAATCGCCCGAATGGATCCCGGCAGGTTCTATATGCTCCATCATTCCGATGATATGAACATCTTCTCCATCGCAGATACTGTCCGACTCAGCTTCTTCTGCACGATCCAGGAAATGGTCGATCAATACCCGGTTTCCGGGCATATCGCCGAGCAGGCTAACAACCGCATGTTCCAGGTCTTCATCATTAATTACGATCTTCATACCCTGTCCACCCAATACATAGGAGGGTCTTACGAGCACGGGATATCCAACTTCTTTGGCAATTGCCAGCGCCTCATCTGCTGTTTCTGAAACTCCGTACAGGGGATATGGAATGTCAAGGTCTTTCAGGAGGTCGGAGAAACGACCGCGGTCTTCCGCGATATCCATGTTGTTATAGCTGGTACCGATGATCTTTATGCCCTTTTCATGCAGGTTTTCTGCCAGCTTAAGGGCGGTTTGCCCGCCAAGCTGAACGATGACCCCTTCCGGCTTTTCCATTTCGATGAGTTCATACAAATGCTCCCAGAATACGGGTTCAAAGTAGAGCTTATCGGCCATATCAAAATCGGTAGATACGGTTTCCGGATTGCAATTCACCATAATGGCTTCATATCCGGCCTCTTTGGCAGCCAATAATCCGTGCACACAGGAATAGTCGAACTCGATTCCCTGTCCTATGCGGTTCGGACCGGAGCCCAGAACGATGATCTTTTTCTTATCCGATACCACCGATTCATTCTCTCCATCAAAGGTGGAATAGAAATAGTTCGTATCGCTGGGAAATTCTGCTGCACAGGTATCCACCATTTTATACACCCGGTGTATCCCCATTTCTTTCCGGCGTTTGTACACCTCGTCTTCGCTAATATCATGGCCCAAAAGATGCGCGATTTGCAGATCGGAAAACCCTTTTTGTTTGGCCTCTTCCATCAGGATCTTTGGAAGATTGCTGACACTGAAACGACGGATCTCATTTTCCGTTTTTACCAGATCCTGTATTTGAAGCAGGAACCAGCGGTCGATGCGGGTAATTTTCTGGATGGATGTTACAGGAACTCCCATGGCAAGCGCATCTTTTATATGGAACAGGCGATCCCAACTCGGGAACTCCAGGCCATGCAATATTTTATCCAGATTCCGGGTTTGTTTTCCGTCTGCTCCCAATCCGGCGCGGCCTATTTCAAGCGACTGGCAGGCCTTTTGAAGCGCTTCCTGAAAGCTTCTGCCGATACTCATCACTTCCCCAACCGACTTCATTTGTAAGCCCAGTGTACAATCGGCTCCTTTAAATTTGTCGAAGTTCCAGCGGGGGATTTTTACGATCACATAGTCGATGGAAGGTTCAAAAAAGGCTGAAGTTGTTTTCGTAACCGGGTTGGTCAGCTCATCGAGGTTATAACCCAAAGCAAGCAAGGCAGCAACTTTTGCGATCGGATAACCGGTAGCCTTTGAGGCCAGTGCCGAAGAACGGGATACCCGCGGATTTATTTCGATGGCAATGATAGCTTCTGTTTCCGGATCTACCGAAAACTGAACATTACAACCCCCCGCAAAATTCCCCATGGCCCGCATCATGCGGAATGCCTGGTTCCGCATGTCCTGAAAGCAGGTATCGGAAAGGGTCATGGCCGGGGCAACCGTTATGGAATCGCCCGTATGGATGCCCATGGGGTCAAAATTTTCTATCGTACAAATCACCGCGATATCATTTTTGTTATCGCGCAACAGTTCCAGTTCATATTCCTTCCACCCGATCACGGCTTTTTCAACCAGGACTTCGTGAGATGGAGAGGCTTCAAGACCCCTTTTCAGGGCTTCATCAAAATCTTCTTTTCTATGGACAAATCCGCCTCCTGTTCCACCCAGGGTGTATGACGGACGAATAACCAGGGGAAAACCTATCTCCTGCGAAGCTTCTTTACCTTCCAGGAAACTGTTTGCTATACGCGAAGGAGCTACATCGATACCCAGATCGATCATCAGTTGGCGAAACTTTTCCCGGTTTTCAGTCGTTTCAATCGCTGCAATATCCACCCCGATGATGCGCACATTGTATTTCTCCCAAATGCCGAGTTCATCGACTTCAATACATAGGTTTAAGGCAGTTTGTCCACCCATGGTAGGCAAAACCGCATCGATCTGCCGTTCCTGAAGGATCTGTTCGATAGAGGCCGAGGTGAGTGGCAGCAGATAAACATGGTCTGCGGTCACTTTGTCGGTCATGATGGTTGCGGGATTGGAATTGATGAGGGAAACCTCCACCCCTTCTGCCCTGAGTGCCCGGGCTGCCTGTGATCCTGCATAATCAAATTCACAGGCCTGACCGATAACTATGGGGCCACTACCAATAATCAAAACTGAGCGAATGGACGTGTCTTTAGGCATAATAAGAATCTGGAAAATCGGGCAAAGATAGAATTTTTATCAGAAGCTGAATTGCCCGGAAATCTTAATTCCGAAACGGGAAATGCCTGGATTGTCTAAATGGGTCAATCGGTGAATAAAATCAACCCTTCCAAAGGATAAAATATTCTCGATACCATAACTTACCTCCACATAAGGCTCTCTGTTCAGTTGATAAAACTGGGTAACCGGACGGTTTTCCTCATCAACAGTAGGCAAAAGAGCCAGATGCTGCTCGCTGATCGAACCCCAAATTGTTTTCCCCGCCATAAAAAAGCGCAGTTTCGCCTTTTTCACGTATGGGATACGGTTAAAGAAAGCCCCTCCAAAATGTTGTTCGTAATTAAACGCTACGTACTGGTCGCTCACAAACTCAAATAGGTTCATGAGATTGTACGTATAACGGTTGGTTAGTATGGATTGATTTCCGCGTTGAACATCCAGGATGGGATAAGGCAAAACGTCTGCAAAGACCTTACCTGCCGTAAAAATATAATTTCCTTCTCCCCAGCGACCCATACGTACCCATTGTTGCAACGTAAGAGAAGCTTTGTCGAAAGTATATTCCCCGCGAAGTACATCTTCAAATCCGTGGGTATAGGAAAAAGTAATGGCAGGGCCCTTTTGTGCACCCAGCGAATACCTTTCATTGTGGTTGAGGATAAACTGCTCCTGAAAGGCAAATCGGGTATCCAGGGTCAGGGTTGTTGTTCTGAAATCACTTGCGATTACCTGATTGCTTGGCGTATTGACCTTAAAAAAGGCAAAATTAAATTTGTCGCCAACCGGTTCGAACATGTAATTTTTTGTCTGGAATACGATACGGTTCGACCAGGAAGGAGAATGCTGGCGGGAAAGGTAAAGGGATTGTTCATTGGTACGGTTCATTTGAACAGCCTGAAACAGGGCAAAAGTGGTAAACAAGTTACTTTGCTCGTAATTCTGGTCGGTCATTCCGATCTGCTCAACCTCATCCCGGTGTTTAAAACCCAGAAGCATCCAATGTTTTTTATTGAGAAAAACATCGCCCTTTACCATGTATTTAAAGCGATTATCCCAGGTACCATAAGCGACATGGGCCCTGAACTGGAAGGTTTCACTCCAGAGGTAATTGGTTTTGGCCCCGATGGCAAAGCGATGTCCTTCCAGGGGATTAAACCCATAAAGCAGGGCGTAGGGACCAATATCGACCTTACCCACCCGTTTGTATCCGTTCACGATGATGTTCACCCATTCCACCCAGGTTTTGATGATGGGCAGGTTATTGAGGGTATCGATCATGTGTACGATCTTTTTATCGTCCTCGGTTAACTGTTCATGCCGGTTTTCTTCCCAGAATGCTTCCCCTTTTTCCGTGGCCCCTTCAACAACCTCAAGCTTATCGTCATAAAACTTCGGGTCTTTCGGATCATTGACCACAATGTTTTTATTGGACACATAAAAGGAGGCAATAAACCCCGGTGTGGTGGAGGAGGGTTCATCGAGGTTCAGAAGAATTCTCGTTTTAGAAGGAACCCAGGCTCCGGAACTTGTTGGTGTATATTCCTGTTGGATCTTGAATTGATCGATAAAGTTCAGGTTTGCCCTTCTGTCCATATACAATTGGGAACGGCGAATGGCAAAACTCGAATCGGCGATCCAAATCGTCCCGGTAAAAACGAGGTCGCTTTCCCGTTTCGGGTTAACCTCAATCCGGTAGCATTTGATTCCGTCGATGTCTATGCTGTCTTTGAGCGTAAAAATATAAAGGTCTAATGCAGCATCGCCCACCGGAGAAGCAAAATCTTTTTCTAAAATACGTATCCAGTTGAGATGGAAATTGTACTGTTGAAAGGTACTTCCCAACAACTGAGCAGTTACGCTTTCATCTTCCATCCCCACGCCCACAACCCGGGTGGCTCTAATCACTTCTTTTTGCCGGAACGGGTTGGATGTGGTATAAAAATCAGATAAGGTCTCTGAGATAAAGATTGGCAGAACCGGCGTATTGCTTCCATCGTTCAGATCTCCTATGGTATCAAACAGGGGCATGATGGTATTCAATAAGCGGCTTTTCCTTTGCTTTTCAGAAAGCTGATCGATCGCTATTTGTACCTTGGTGAAACTCTCGTATTGATAAGCCTTAAGGTTTTCATAGCTGTTCTGCTGCCTGTTTTTCTGCGCACCTTTGATAATGCGGTGGGCGGGATTTACCCCCGGACGAACAACAGTTTCGGTCAATTCATTCAAATTTTCCCTCAGCTGAAAATGGATCGTCTGACTTTTTCCCTTCTGCAATGGCTTAGTATGGGTGATATAACCCAGATAAGATACCGAAACACTATCCACGGGCTGATCTGTTTCCAGGCGATAGAAGCCATCAAAATCAGTACTTACCCCTATTGTGGTTCCGGTAAAATAGACGTTTACAAAAGGCAATGCTTCTCCGGTAGCGGCATCCGTAACTTTCCCGCTTACCGAAGTTTTCTGCCCGAAACCAGCAAAAAAGATGAGTATACCTAAGAAGGAAAGGGTGATCCTCATCTCCTATTTCTTGACCGTGCGAACAGTCATTTTTACATTTACTTCAGGACGATCTCCCTGTAGGGTTTTTACCGCTGCAATTTTATCGATCACATCCAGACCTTCCACGACTTCTCCAAAAACGGTATACTGCCCGTCAAGAAAAGGAGTTCCGCCAATGGTTGTATAGGTTTGGATTTGTTCCGGAGTATAAACGATACCGGAGCGTTGCAACATGTTTTCCTGAACAACAGTTCCCTGTACAATATAAAACTGGGAGCCACTGGATGCTCTTTGCGGGTTCATCTGATCGCCCATACGCGCAGCCGCGAGAGCGCCTTTTTTATGGTATAAGCCTGGTCTGAATTCTGCGGGCACAGTATATCCCGGACCACCGCCTCCCAATTGTACACCCGGACCGGCATTTTTCGAGTTCGGGTCACCTCCCTGTATCATAAAACCTTTAATGATACGGTGAAACAGGAGGTCATTATAATATCCTTCTTCTACCAGCTTGATAAAATTATCGCGATGAAGCGGTGTTTCATCGTACAAGAGCACCTTCATGGTGCCGTGATCTGTTACTATTTCTACCATCATATTCTTTTTTTCAGGTTCTGTTGAGGCAGGAATAGCAGGAGTATCAACGGGTGCTTCGCTTGATTTCACTTCACTATTCGGATCTTCCTGCCGGGTTTTTATTTTTTTGTTTGATTCGCAAGCCCCCATCAATACAAGGGTCAGGATACTCAGGGTAAATATTCTTGATTTCATTTTTTCTCGTTATGCTTGTGCGTCAAATATATCAAAGGCTGTCAAAATAGTCAACGACCCTTTCTTTCAAATAAATTTCCTGTTCTACGACATTGATAAAGGGGAGTTTTTTTAGGGCCTTCCAATGTGGCCAACCATCGGCATCCTGACCTTCCAATTCATAATACCCTTCCTCGCTCAATAAGCGACAAACGGCAATATGCATCAGGTTTACCTTTTCTTCTTTGCCCCATTTGGTCTTTACTTTTCCCAATTCCCGCATTCCGATCAGGATAAGCACCAGGTTCAAATCGGGTTTATTCCCGAATTGTTTTTCTAATTTACTCAAGAGGTCTGACCAACGTTGGTCAAGTTCTTCCACCGCACTTTTCATCGTTTCAAAAATAGGGGCTTAACGTTTGAAATTCTACGCTTAGGTTTTTTGTTTTTTCTTTTTTGCTGAAGGGAACAGTACATTATTCAGAATCAGCCTGTAACCCGGTGAATTTGGCGTAAGTTTCAGATCGGTAGGCGGCTCGCCAACATAATGCTGGTAGTCTTCCGGGTCATGACCGCCATAAAAAGTCCAGGTCCCTTTTCCGGCCGTTCCGTGAATATAGCGGGCTTCGCCAACACTTTTGGTCTCGCCAAGAACCGTGATCCCTGATTTTAAAAGCTCATTTTTATAGGCCGTGGTTTGTCCCATAAAGCCCTTGATAATGCGGGTATGATTTTGTGTTAATAAGGTTGGGATCAGGTCAAATTTGGCGCTGAACTCAAAGAGGGTAAAAAAATCGTTGGTCTCTGCCAATACGGGAGGCTGGTGATTCGGCCGGGAATCAATATCAGAAAACTCGTAGATATAGGGGTTTTTTTCCAATAGAAAATCCTCAAAAGCAAAGGTGTTTGTAAAATCCAGCTTACTTTGGGCGGAAGGATCAGCGCCATCTCCGTCGTATACATTGGCACAAATATCCACCCCATCAGCTGCAAGGGCGATATCATAACTATCCGTTGCCGAACACATTGCAAAAAGGAAACCTCCCCCCAGGGTGAAGTCCCTGATCTTCTTCGCCACCGCCAATTTAAGCTGGGATACTTTTGCGAAACCATGTTTTTTAGCCATGTCTTCTGCTTCCCTAACCTGTTCCTGGTACCAGGCAGCCTTATGGTGGGTATAATAGAACTTCCCATACTGTCCGGTAAAATCTTCGTGATGGAGGTGCAGCCAATCGTATTCGGGTAACTTATCCAACAGTACCTCATCATCAAAAACCTGATCGTATGGAATTTCAGCATAGGTCAATACCATGGTTACTGCATCATCCCAGGGTTGCGCAGATTTAGGCGAATAAACCGCAATTTTAGGGGCCGTAAGGAGCTTGACCACCTCCATATTGGCTTCAGGATCAGCAATTTCCTGAAGGATCTGGGTGGCTTTAATGTCCGGAATGATCTCAATGCTCACGCCACGGATCAGGCACTCTTTCTCCAGTTCCTGGTTATGATCGAACATAAAACTTCCTCCCCGGTAATTCAGGAGCCATTCGGCTTCACTTCCTTTTTCCAATATCCAATAGGTGATGCCATAAGCTTTGAGATGATCCTTTTGCTGATCATCCATAGGCACCAGAATTTTTACAGCCTGCGACGGCAAAACGAGCAGACAAAAAAGGAAGAAGCTCAATAAACGTAATTTCATTTGCTAACAGCTTAAATTCATTCCCGGATACACGGCAGTTATCCCTGCAATAGTTGTTCCCAAGATAAACGAGGCAGCATCTGTCAAAGGTATGGAAATGACATGGCTTTACGGTATTTTTGCCCCATCCCATGGCATTGGATCAGGAATTCGATTTAGAAGATTTACAAAGAAAAACACAGGTGGAAGCCAAAGAAATGTCCTTTTTGGATCATATCGATGAGCTGCGCAAACACCTTTTCCGGTCGATGGTGGCAGTACTCCTGTTCACCATCCTGGCATTTATCTATAAAGACATCCTGTTCGACCAGATCATTTTCGGGCCAAAACGCACCGATTTCTGGACGTATCGTGCACTCTGCGACCTTGGCCACCTGATATACAGCGATGACCGTTTGTGTATTACTGACTTTGGATTTAAGATCACCAATATTACCATGTCGGGGCAGTTTACAGCCCACCTCTTTATTTCCCTTTTGGCCGGACTCATCCTGGCATTTCCATATATGCTTTGGGAAATATGGCGCTTTATAAAACCGGCACTGCACCAAAAGGAAAAGGCAAATACCCGGGGTGTTGTAATTTATGGCACCCTGCTTTTTTTGACCGGCATCCTTTTTGGCTATTTTTTATTGTCGCCAATTTCCGTTAATTTTATGGGAGCCTATCAGGTAAGCAGCGAGGTAGAGAATTATATCAGCCTGGATTCTTATTTGTCTTTTGTTACCAGTCTGACCTTTGGTTCCGGACTTTTGTTTGAGCTTCCTTTGGCCATATTTTTTCTGGCCAAGATGGGGATCATCAGTTCGGCCTTGATGAAAAAATACAGGAGTTGGGCGCTTATCGTTATCCTGGTGCTTTCGGCTATCGTTACCCCGCCCGATGTAGCATCACAGATATTGATGACTATACCCTTGTATGGATTATTTGAATTAGGAATTTGGATTGCCCGCCGCGTTGAAAATAAACGCGAGGCAGAAATGAAAACATCATGAAACTAGCTATTGCATCTGATCACGCAGGTTTTGAACTTAAAGAAAAATTAAAGGCGCACCTTGCTTCTCTGGGTCATGAAATTCAGGACTTCGGCACGCATTCGCTTGATTCTACTGATTACCCGGATTACGCACATCCCCTTGCCGGCTCGGTGGAGGACAGAAAAAACGAATTGGGCATCCTCATTTGCGGAAGTGGAAACGGGGTATGTATGGCCGCCAATCACCATAGCGGGATCCGGGCTGCTTTGGCATGGAATGAGGAAGTTGCGGCTCTGGCCCGTCAGCATAATAATGCGAATGTGCTTTGCCTACCCGCCCGTTACGTGAGCAATGAAGAAGCGTTTTCCATCACGGAAGCATACCTCAACGCCAGCTTTGAAGGCGGGCGCCATGAAAGAAGGGTGGAAAAGATCAGCCAGGCATGAAAAAGCTTTTTGTATTCCTGAGCCTTCTTTTCTGTATTCGTGGTGGAGCACAAACTGAAGTTGAAACATGGCTGTCTTCTTATGACCCCCCTCTTTCAGAGGAAAAGGAAATAATAAGCAGCATTCAGAATCTCAAAGGACATCTGGAAATTTTGGCTGCTGATAGTTTTGAAGGTCGTTGCACCGCAACCGAAGGACAAAAAAAGGCGGCTGACTACCTCGCCTCCCGGATGGAGCATTATCGATTGGTCCAAATAGCAAAAGACAGCAACGGAGAACTTAGCTGGTACCAAAGTTGGCCTTTTGCCAAACGGTTCGGCGACAAGAAAAAATACCTTTCGCATTCCGAAAACGTAATGGGGGTTTTGCCCGCTACCACGCCAAGCGATGAATACATTGTCATCTCTGCCCATTACGACCATCTCGGTATCATTCGCGATACCATATACAACGGAGCCGACGACAATGGCACGGGAACTTCGAGCCTGCTTGAACTCATCCGTCTCTTCAGCAGCTACGCGCCGGAGCGTGACAAAAATATCCTGTTTATCTTTTTTAGCGGAGAAGAAAAAGGCTTGTTAGGCTCCAAATATTTTGCGGAAAACCCGGTTGTTCCATTAGAAAAGATCGTCTGTGATCTGAATATCGATATGGTTGGCCGGGCCGATAGTACGCATCAGGCCGACAGCAATTATGTGTATGTGATCGGTTCCAACCGTATTTCGACCACCCTCGACAGTTTGCTTCAGGCAGCCAACAGGGTTAACCCTATGGAACTTGACTATACGTACAATGACCCGAAAGATCCGCAACGGCTATATGAACGTTCTGACCATTTCAACTTTGCCAAACATGGGATTCCGGTGGCTTTTTTCTTTTCCGGACTTCATGCCGATTATCATAAATCGACCGATGATATCGAAAAGATCAATTTTGAGGTCCTGTACAGGCGCATGATGCTGGTGTATCGCCTCACGATATTGGTAATGAATCATGAAGGTACTTTATAAGGAAACGGGACGAAGCGAAACCTGACTCACAAATTCCTTCCATTCATTCATGAGGTCTCCTTTTAATACACGGGGAAATTTACTCTGAGCCCCAATTTTCCCTTTAAGTTTCAGGAAGTCGATAAAAACCTGGTTAGGAATAACTTCGACAATAAGTCCCTGTAAGGCATGATTCCTTTCAACGGCATAATCATCGTTGATCTCTTTCAGATAATTATCCAATTTTTCTTTAACGTCGCAGGTATCGATCTCGTGGTCGCAGCCGATATACCAATGGTGGGCAAACAAGCCATTATGAGGCTCGCCCATTACCGTAAACTCCAGCATCGAAACGCCATAGTTTTCAGCGAGCATATTCACGGCTTTGGTCATGTTGTCGACCGACAAATGTTCTCCGCAGAGGCTTAAGAAGTGCTTTATTCTTCCGGTGATAACGATTTCAAGATCCTGGCCCGGTGTAAATTTCAGTGTATCCCCGATCAGGTAGCGCCATGCACCGGAAACTGTACTGATGGCAAGGGCATATTCAACATCCGGCTGTACCTGAAGGATGCTCAATGCTTTAGCCTGAGGCAACAGGTCTCCGTCGTCGCTGAAGTTCTCCCGGTCGAAGGGAACAAATTCAAAAAATATCCCTGAATTGATTTGCAAGGCCATTCCTTCCGAATTAGGCCGATTGGCAAAAGCCATAAACCCTTCTGAAGCGAGGTAGGTATCATAATAAAAGATCTCCTCCCCCAAAAGCCGTTCAAAAGCCTTTTTATATGGAGCAAAGGCCACTCCTCCATGTACATACACCTTAAAATTGGGCCAGATATCATGGATGGTATTCAGGTTATACCGGTCAATAATTTTTTCAAAAAGTATCTGTATCCAGGCGGGCACACCGGCAACCATGCCCACATCCCATTTTTTGGCTTCACTTACCATCTCCTCGATCTTCTGTTCCCAATCACGATGTTTACGGGTACGTCTGTCGGGCTTGGAAAAGGGGCGGAACCAAAAAGGCAGGCTGCTTGTTGTAATGCCACTCAAATCTCCGGAATAAGAAATGCCATTAAACTGCAGGTCGGTCGATCCACTTACCATGAGCGAATGTTTGGTCATAAACTCCTTTGGCAGATCCGTACGGGCAATGGCCAGTAATTGTTTTGTGCCGCTACGCCTGATCTGCTTGAGCATGTCTTTGGTAACAGGAATATACTTGCTCGATCCTTCAGTGGTACCTGAACTTAATGCAAAATGGGTAGTGGTTCCCGGCCAGCATACATCCGCTTCGCCTTCATAGGCCTTTTGCCACCAGGGAAACATCGTTGAATAGTCGCCTAATGGCACTTTTTTCTGAAAATCCTCAACAATATTGTGGCTGAAATACAGCTCACGAAATCCGTAGGTACGTCCGAACTCCGTATCCTGTGCCCTTTCGATCAGCCTTCGAAGTACAGCCGCCTGTGTATCAAAAACCTGCGGCTGTTTGACACGGAAGCGGGAACCTAAATCCAGTCCCTGCTTAACGAAATTTCTTATGATACCCATTTAGCAGCCACAAAGTAAATGAAAAAAGTATGAACCGTATCATTCTCCAACAGGAACGAGTGGAAGATCCGGTTTTTCCGACCATTCCGGTTCCGGAACATCCACCGTTTCGATACGAATGGCCTCTATACGGATATTAACAGGAGCCATCACCAGTGACTGTACCAAATAGGGGGCCTGACAGTCAACGTAATAAATATTGTAATGCCCTTGATAAAAACGGCTAAATCGTTTGGGAGAAACATACATGCTGCTGTCGTACCACATTTCAATATGGTAGCGTTCGTCTTGTAAAAAATAGGTTTTACAGCTCCTGTGCAAATGGGTATGGGTTTCTTTGCGGTGTCCATTCGACAAAAGCTTGTTGTCTTCTCTGGAAACCTGAAAATATAAGGAGTCTATCCCATCCAACATGGTATAAACTGTTCCTGTCTCATTTTCATACCATTCACGAATAAGGGTATCTTTAAAAACGATCATACGGTAACCCTTGTCTGTAAAACTTACTTCGAACGAGTCACCATACATTTCCTGAAAAGCCTGGATGATTTCGGGATCCGCAGGACCGCCTACCTTTACTTTATAGGTGATCTGTCCGTAAAACTCGCCGTCTCCTTTCCGGGGCAAACAGGAAAAGGTAAGGACCAACCCGAATAAGAGCAGCAGTACGGCAGCAGACGATTTTTTCATCGTTCAAACATACTCAATCCTTTTCTCAATGCGGAATTTTAGCATCTTTGAAAGCTGATGCGCAGACCCTGGTTTATTCTGTTTTTGCCCTTTTACGCGTTGGCCGTTTGGCTTAGAAACCGTCTGTTCGATTTAGGTATACTTCGGGCAACCCGCTTTGATACCCCTACATTGATCATTGGCAACCTCAATGCCGGGGGAAGCGGCAAAACTCCACATACCGAATTTTTACTTCGTATGTTTAAGGACAAGTCCTGTGCGGTAATTAGCCGGGGGTATGGAAGAAAAAGTAAAGGCTTTTATTGGGTAAATGAATCAGGAACTGCGGATCAATTTGGTGATGAACCTTTACAAATCAGGAAAAAATTTCCGCATATTCCTGTCGCAGTTTGTGAAGACCGGGTATTGGCTGTACCCGAATTGCTTGGTGAATACCCGGATACAGACCTGATCCTATTTGATGATGCCTACCAACACAGGTACCTGAAAGGGAAAGTCCAAATTTTGTTAACAGCCTGGTCTGATCTTTTTATGGATGATTTTCTGCTTCCTGCGGGTAATCTCCGCGAGGCAAAAAAAGAAGCTAAACGGGCGGATATTATACTTGTCAGCAAATGTCCTGAAGATGTAAACGTAGCAACTAAGACTGCCATTCGTTCACGTATAAAACAATTTAGCCAGGCTCCCGTATTTTTTACCCGCTATGAAGCCGGAGCGCCCGTGTTTGTCAATCCCGACCATCCGGCAAAATTTCCGGAAGAAGACTGGAAAGAGCAGGCTGTATTTGTGTTTTCTGCTATTGCTAATGAGAGCAAATGGGCTAATCCGTATTTGTTTCTTTTTAAAGAAAAGGTGGGTGAACTCTGCTATTCCGATCATCATCGTTTTACAAAAAGAGATATCGACTTGTTTTTAAAAAGGTGGAATTCAGCCGGTAAACCCTTGGTCATCACAACCGAAAAGGACTGGATGCGCCTCATGGAATTTCATAGCCTTTTGCAGGAAGTTCCTTTATTTTATTTTCCTGTTAAGGTTCATTTACTCAGCGATGAAAAGGAATTTGAGTCTTTGCTGAGGAAACGTCTATTTTGAAGTTTAGCAGATGCCCTTTGAAGCACCAAGCTACACTTCGCCGAATATTAATAACTTTACGGACAAGATTTTGAATTCCTCATGACGAATCAGAACCCGGAACAAATAGCCAGAGACCATATTGATGCCCAACTAACAGCATGTGGCTGGCTGGTTCAGAGCAAATCAAAAATCAATCTGAATGCCGGCATTGGTGTGGCTGTTCGCGAATATACCACCGAGGTCGGACCTGCTGATTATGTCCTGTTTGTTGATGGAAAACCAGTTGGGATCATTGAAGCGAAACGCGAAGAAGAAGCGCATAAACTCAGTGTTCACGAAGACCAGGCGGAAGACTATGCCACGGCAAAACTGAAATATCTGAATAATGAAAAACTTTCTTTTGTATACCTGAGCACCGGTGAAGTAACTATCCTTACTGATTTCAGAGACCCGAAACCAAGGGGAAGAAACGTATTCACTTTTCATCGCCCGGAAACACTGAGGGGCTGGTTAAAAAAAACCAAATCGGTTCGGGCTGCTTTGCAAGACCTGAACACTTTGCCGGAAGAAGGTTTACGCGAATGCCAAATTAAGGCCATCACCCAGCTTGAAAAGTCATTCAAACAAAACAAACCAAGGTCCCTCATTCAAATGGCCACAGGATCGGGAAAAACCTTTACCGCCATTACTTCGGTGTATCGCCTGCTGAAACTCCAGGACGACAACCACAATGATGTGGTAAAGCGAATCCTGTTCCTCGTGGATACCAAAAACCTGGGCGAACAGGCCGAGCAGGAGTTTATAAGTTACCTGCCCAACGACGACAACCGCATGTTTACCGAACTCTACGGGGTGCATCGCCTGAAATCAAAACATATTCCCGAAGACAGCCACGTGTATATCAGCACCATTCAACGTTTGTATGCCGTGCTCAAAGGACAGGATCTTGACGAAAGTGCCGAAGAAGAAAACCCAAATGAAAAGTGGCAGCCCAAAGAAGTGCCACCCATCGAATACAATGAAAAATTACCCATCGAATTTTTCGACTTCATCGTCATTGACGAATGCCACCGAAGCATTTACAACCTGTGGATGCAGGTTCTGGACTATTTTGATGCCTTTCAGGTAGGCCTTACTGCCACGCCTGATGCGCGAACCATTGCCTACTTCAATCAAAATATGGTTTCGGAATATTCTCACGAAATGGCCGTGGCCGATGGGGTGAATGTGGGCTATGACGTATACCTCATTGAAACCAAAATTACCCAGCAGGGTGCCACGCTTTGGAAAGGCGAATATGTTGAGCACCGGGAAAGGCTGAGCCGCAAAAAACGTCTAGAGTTACAGGACGAAGACGAAGCTTATTCCGCACAGCAGTTAGATAAAGACATTGTTAACCCGAATCAGATACGTAAAGTTATTTCCACCTTTAAAACACATTTGCCTGCCATGTTCTCCGATCGTTTTGACCAAGACGGGAATTTTGAGGTGCCTAAAACCCTGATCTTTGCAAAGACCGACAGCCATGCCGACGACATTATTCAAATTGTCAGGGAAGAGTTTAACGAGGAAAACCGCTTTTGTAAAAAAGTAACCTACAAAGCCACCGAAGACCCCAAGTCGGTGTTAGCTCAATTCCGCAACGATTACCACCCCCGCATTGCTGTAACAGTGGATATGATCGCCACCGGAACAGATGTAAAACCCCTGGAATGTTTGCTCTTTATGCGGGATGTAAAAAGCCGCAACTACTTTGAACAGATGAAAGGACGAGGCACCCGGGTTATTGACTTCGATGACCTGAAAAAGGTGTCGCCCAATGCCAAAATCACCAAAGACCATTTTGTGATCGTGGATGCCATTGGTGTGACCAAAAGTTTGAAAACCGACAGCCGTCCCCTGGAAAAAAAACCTGGCGTGGCTTTGAAAGATCTTTTGGCGGCTGTAGCTGTTGGCGCAAGAGATGAAGATCTGTTTACTTCCCTGGCCAACCGGCTCACCAGGCTCGATAAACAGATAAGCGAAAAAGAAAAAAAACGATTTGAGGAAAAATCGGGTGGCCTGCCCCTTTCTCAGGTGGTAAAAGACCTGCTCAATGCCTACAACCCAGATACCGTAGAGGCCATTGAAGAAAAAGTTGGGAATGAAAAACGTGGCGCCGCTCCGGTGGAAATCGAAGCCGCCATTACCCGGGAGCTGGAACACTTACGCAACCAGGCCGCCAAAGTATTTACCGGCGACCTAAATAAGTATATTGAAGATGTGCGCAAGGCACACGAACAAAAAGTCGACCTGCTTAACCCCGATGAACTGGTGCATGTGGGCTGGGATAAAGAAAACAAAGACAAGGCAAACGCCACCATTAGCGCGTTTAAGGAGTGGATAAAAAACCACAAAGACGAAATAACTGCCTTGCAGCTCTTTTACGCACAACCCTATCGCAGGAGAGAACTTACCTTTGCCATGATCAAAGACTTGGTGGAGAAAATTGTGCTCGACAAACCTGCCCTAGCTCCCATGAGTGTGTGGCGGGCTTATGAGCAACTTGAAAAGGTAAGCGGACAACCTAAAAACGAATTGGCGGCTTTGGTAGCCCTTATCCGCAAGGTGGTTGGGATTGACGCGGCTTTAACGCCCTACGACAAAACTGTTGACCGCAATTTCCAGCAATGGATCTTAAAAAAGAACGCCGGCCAACACAACCTCTTTACCAGAGAGCAGATGGACTGGCTGCAAATGCTGAAAGAGCAGATTGCCACCTCTGTGCATATTGAGGTGGACGACCTGGACTTTACCCCCTTTGACGCCAAAGGCGGACGCGGTAAAATGTGGCAACTTTTTGGCGATGACATGGAGAAGATTATTAATGAATTAAATGAAGTGTTGGCAGCGTGATGAGTGAAGCGAAAGAAATTCCGAAAGGGTGGCATAATGCTACTATTAGTGATTTGATAGGGGATACTGGAGTATTTTTAGATGGTGATTGGATTGAAAGTAAAGACCAAGATCCAAATGGTATTGTTCGATTGATTCAATTGGCTGACATAGGTGATGGAGATTTTAAAAATAAATCAAACCGTTTCTTGACCATTGAAAGGGCTAAAAAGTTGAATTGCACTTTTCTTAAGGAGGGTGATATACTGGTAGCTAGAATGCCTGACCCAATCGGTAGAGCTTGTATTTTTCCACTAAAAGAAGATGAACGATTTATTACAGCCGTTGACGTCGCCATTATTCGACTTGGAAAAAATGGCATTCAAAATAAATTTCTTGTTCACTCCATTAATAATCGAAAAATAAGAAATGAAATTGAGAATCTTCAGAGCGGTACAACAAGGAAAAGGATATCGAGAGCTAACTTAGCTATGCTAAAATTTCCCATCCCCCCCCTCCCTGAACAACACCGCATCGTAGCCAAAATAGAAGAACTCTTCAGCAGTTTGGATAAGGGCATAGAAAGCCTGAAAACCGCGCAGGAGCACCTTAAAGTGTACCGCCAGGCCGTGTTGAAATGGGCGTTTGAGGGGAAATTGACAGAAACAGAACGAGATAGAAAGTTGTTCCCTGATGCTCGTGAGTTGTATGAGGGCATAAAGAAGAAAGGAAGAGAATATGGTGTAAAATTGAAATACCCGAAAATAATTTCAAGTGACGAATTGCCAATTATTCCGGAAGATTGGATATGGGTTCGAAATGAAGAGTTGCTAAAATATGTAACAAGTGGCTCCCGAGATTGGAAAAAATATTACAGTCCAACTGGTAGTATGTTTATAAGAACTCAGAACATTAAAACAAACAACATTGATTTAAGTGAAGTTGCATTTGTTTCAATTCCGGAAAAAGTTGAAGGAAAAAGAAGCCTTGTAGAAAAGGGTGATTTGCTAATGACAATTACAGGTGCAAATGTTGGAAAAGTAGCTTTAATTGAAAAAGAAATACCTGAGGCTTATGTGAGTCAGTCAGTCGCATTGATGAAATATTTAGACACTGACCTGACAAAATATATGTGGTATTATTTTCAATGTCATCATTTTGGCGAGGGGTTAATAAATGGACTGGTATACGGTGTAGGAAGACCTGTGTTAAGTTTAGAAAACATGAAGGAAGTGCCCGTGGGCTTATGTTCAAAGAAAGAACAACAACGCATTGTCTCCGAAATTGAATCCCGCCTGACCATTTGCGACAAAATAGAAGAAAGTATTAGCAGCAGTTTGTTGCAAGCTGAAGCCCTTCGACAAAGTATTTTAAAAAAAGCCTTTGAAGGCAAACTGGTTTTACAAGACCCACACGATGAACCGGCCAGCGTATTGTTGGAGAGGATCAAGGCGGAGAGGGAAAAGAACAAATCTGTGAAGAAAGTAAAACAGACCAATAAAATAGCCGAGTTATGATAGCGAAAAGAAATCATATCAAAGTATTTGTGGCCTCGACCGTTTATAATTTTGAGCATGTTCTAAGACAGGTTTATGAGCTGCTAGACTCTTATGGTTACGATGTTTGCATGTCGCATATGGGAACAATACTTTTAGACAGTTCAAAATCGAACCTGGACAATTGCATTGATGCAGTGAATGAATGCGATGTTTTTGTAGGTTTTATCAGGCCTGATTATGGCTCAGGTGTTTTGGAAATCGGCGGTAAGTCCATTACACATTTTGAGTTCGACACAGGCTATCAAAGAGACATACCTCGTTTTATATTGGCTGATTACCGTGTGGTTTTTACCCGGTCGCTTTTCAAGGACTCTTTTGTGGTGGAAGATTCTACTGCCAAGCGAATTAATTTCGACAGCATTTCTTTTGAGAACAACAATGTAATGGATACTCGCTGCATAAGGATGTACAACGAAGCCATTAAGGACAAGGAAAAGCCAGTATCCAGGCGAACAGGCAATTGGGTTCAGGAGTATATCAGCTATGATGATATAAAGATGCATCTTGAAAGCCAGTTCAAATATCCGGAACGGATTAAAAAATTAATTGACAACTCTAAAGGGAAAGCAAAATGAGTGCATCAACTTTTATTAAAGAACTCATCCAGCAAAAAGAGCACCATTCTCTTGAATTCAAAAGCAATTGGAATGTCGAAGCCATTTTAAAGACCATTTGTGCATTTCTCAATACCGATGGCGGTTGGATAATCGTCGGGCACAATGAAAAAGAACTGATAGGTCTGCGCGATATTACTGAAGGAAACGTTAGTAAACTCAAGCAAATCGCTTTAGAGCAGATTTTCCCTCAACCCCTTATCTATATACAACTTGAGATTGTGGACGGGAAATCAGTCGTGTTATTGAATGTATTAAAGGGCTCGAGGCAACCCTATTCTTTTTTGAATAAATACTATATTCGAAAAGGGAGTCAAACGATGGAAGCCGGACCGGATGATGTGAGTTTAATTCTAAGGTCTCCCAATGAATACACATCGGGTTGGGAAAAACTCACAACGGTTGAAGCTACATACAGCGATTTGAATGAGAATGAAATTGTTTCGACCATCAAGGCGGCGAACAAACTTGGCAAAACAAAGTCTCTTCCAGAAAGTCCAGGAGACTTTTTGAGTTACTTTCAATTACTTGACTATACTTCGGTTAAAAATGGGGCAGTCATTTTGTATGGCAATGAGCCAAACAGATTTTTTACCCAGTGCAGAATTCGAATCACCAATATGCCCGAAGGAGCTACTGGAGACCGTTTCTCTGATATCGAAATAATAGAAGACAATCTCTTTGTTTCATTTAGCAAAGTGATGGGCTATTTCAAAAAAAACAATCCTATCGTAAGTGAATTTTATCCGGATAGTCTNNATCCCTTTGCTGCATTGGATGAAGCTATTGTAAATGCGATGGTTCACCGTGACTATGGCGATATGTCGGGAGAAATCACTATAAACATCCATAAGGATAAAATCGAAATCATTAATTCCGGTGAAATCCCTGAAGACATCATCAAAGGAAAGAACAAAATAGAGGCTCATCATTCTGTACTAAGAAATCCGACTATTGCCCATATGTTTTTTCTGAGAGGAAAGATGGAGAAGCTTGGTCGTGGACTTTCGCTTATCAAGAAACAATTTGACGAATTAGGAATGAAGTCTCCGGAATGGACATTCCAAAGCGGCTATACCAAACTTACCCTGCATGGTGTGAGAGAAGAAATTAAGATTAATGTACGAATGATTCAATTCCTTACTGAAATTCACCCGGACAATACTTACTCCAGCGAAGACTATATGGCTTTTTTTATGGGGGATATAAAAGAAAGAACAGCCAGAATGGATCTTCAAAAGCTAATAGAAGGTGGTTGGCTTAAGAAGATCGGAGACGGTCCACAAACCCGATACACAAAAACAAACAAAAAATTGCCGGATATTGCCGGATAGGTCAATTTCATTTCACTAAACTGATTGTATAACAATGCTTTACAATATATATATCAGGCGTCGAATATTGCCGGATATTGCCGGATAGCCTATTTTTCATAAAAAAAGAAATTGCCGGTTTTGCCGGAAATACATTTGAAAAAATCAAAAGGTATTGAAAACCAATAGGATAGAAAAATGGAGAATTGCCGGATATTGCCGCAAAGCAAGGAATTTGAAAATATAGATAACGAAACTACAACTGTGGTTGATGCTCCGACGATTGTCGGAGCAATTGTCGGAGCAATTGACGGAGCTACGACGCGAGTTAGAGAAAAACGAAACTGAACTAATATGAGCAACGAAAGCAACAATACATCCAGTATCATCAGTAAGGTATGGAGTTTTATGACCGTACTCCGTGATGACGGGGTGGGATACGGAGATTACCTCGAACAACTTACTTATTTGTTGTTTTTGAAAATGGGTGATGAATTCAGCAAACCTCCGTACAACCGGAAACTGCCTATACCCAATGAATACAATTGGGAAAGTCTGGTTGGCAAACGCGGGGCGGAACTGGAAAGCCATTATACAACCCTGCTGCGTGAATTATCTCATTCAAAAGGGGTGCTGGGTCAGATCTTTATTAAAAGCCAGAACAAGATCCAAGATCCTGCAAAACTGTCCAAGCTCATTGACATGATCGACAAAGAACAGTGGAGCACCATGGGCGCCGACGTAAAGGGAAAGATTTACGAAGGCCTTTTGGAGAAAAATGCAGAAGATACCAAAAGCGGGGCAGGCCAGTATTTCACGCCAAGGGCCTTAATCAGGGCAATGGTGGAATGTATGAGACCGGAACCCATGAAAACCATTGCCGATCCCGCTTGTGGAACAGGCGGTTTTTTTCTGGCGGGTTACGACTTTATTGCCAACCCGGCCAATTATTCATTAAACAGGGAGCAAAAGGAATTTTTAAAACACCACACCTTTTTTGGAAACGAAATTGTGGCCGGAACAAGAAGAATGGCCCTTATGAATTTGTTCCTGCACAATATCGGCGACTTTGAGGGAGATAATTTTATTTCTCCGGCCGATGCGTTGATCTCGGACAGCGGTTTGCGGGTGGATTATATCTTAGCCAATCCACCCTTCGGAAAAAAAAGCAGCATGACCTTTACGAACGACGAGGGCGAACAGGACAGCGAA